>JBAZBX010000008.1:0-34055 GCA_041671305.1 Patescibacteria group bacterium | reverse complement strand
AGCGCCATCGCCAGCCACACATACTCCTTCATCGCTACCACCGCAAAAAGATCCTTCCAGGCCATTACTGAGAGTAAATAAAAAATTATTACTATAATTCTCTCCATTATAAACTCTGATCTTGGCCATATTGCCACTGACGCCGGAAGCAGGAATTACATCTGTCACGGTAGTGGCTGTCCAATTTGTTTCAGCTGAGCTGGTTGAATTGATATTCTGCCAAGTTCCTCCGATTTGCTTTCCGTTATTCCAAGTCGCTCCTACCAAAGCGCCCAAATTCCAAACCACATCAGAAGTATCTACGGTAAATTTGTTTCCGATTATATTGGTGCTAGATGGATATACTCCGCTGTTTGGACTGACAGAACAAATTCCTGGCCTATCAATACTATTGACCTGAAAACCAATCTGATTATCACTATCCATTAAACCGTTATTGATCATCACAGAATAATTGGTAGAAGAATTACTGGCAATATCGGAATCCTGTGTGTGATTAATTGCCGTAGTCACACTAGGAATTTGTGCAATGATCTGATTATCCGTCCAAATCACAGGACAAGGAGCCGAGGGAAGAGGCGCCGACGTGGGTTGTTTGGTAATATTTTCCAAAAAATTTACACTACCCAAATCCGAACTAGTGCCAAATCCATTTCCCAAAATCGTTATATAATTCCCTGGTGCGCCGTTGGGCAATTTAACCGCACCAATCTCAGTATATGGCGAGACTGAACTGATATGCGGCGGTACCATGCAGGTATGAGTAGTCATGTCACAAAGACCATTAGCACAATCAGAACTGCTCTCGCAAGATTCTCCAGCACAACCGCCACATTCACCACCGCAGTCAATTTTTGTCTCATCAGAATTTTTGATCTTATCAAAACAATGCCTGGCGCGAATAATAGTAGAAATAGGATTAGATACTATCTCGGTGCCAAGACCGGAAAGTGTAGTCAATATTTTTAACTTGACGATAGTACCTGTAGCTGTTGACGCATTGTCCCAAGGATAATATGCATTGTCCAGACTTTCCACATCTGTGGAAACGTTCTGAAAAGCGCCCAATATGGCCCAAGGATTGGTTGATGAAGCCCATAGATTCATACCAGAAATCGTGCCTCCCTTATTTTTGGCATAACCACTAACCGACAAAGAAGACACACCTGATGTCGTAGAAGTACTTTGAGGGACACCAATAATGCGAGAATCATTCCAGCGGACTGAAGTTTGCCAATTCAAATTATTGTCGCTAAATCTGTTAATATAAGTTGACTGCGAACTAGAAAAGGGATCGCTGCCACATTCAGATGGTTGCATACTGCAAGCGCCCCAAGTGCCATTGGACTGGCAAGTACGCACACCGCATCCATTGCAACTATACTCGCTGGTGTCGCTAGGATCACAACTATTTCCGCCACCAGTTCCATTGATAGCATTCATGACAAATGAAGCTATAGCAAATGAAGCTACAATAATAATTAGTCCAATAACTCCTCCAACCATGATCCTCTTGGCTTTATCCACCTTGCCAGGATCACCACCGGCGGTCATCCAAATAAATCCAGCATAAAGCATAATTAATACTGCTGCCACGCCAAGAAGTGACAATAAAACTCTCACAATATTACCCAAGAGAGTAGGCAAGCTTGTATTGGCCAGACCAGCAGATGCGCCCAGGGCAGCTAAATTACCAGAGGCAGACTGAGCCAAAGCAAAATTTGAAACAGAAATAAAAGACAAGGCAATAATAAATACTGCCAAAATAATTAAACTTAATTTATTTTTCTTATCTTTTCCTTTCCAAAACATTTATATAATTATCTAATCGCCTTATTTAATTATTAACAATGTTCCCATTAGAATCAACACACACACCGAAACAACAACCCGTCTTGCCGGCAGTAGACGTAGCGTGATCCTTGGTAATTATCCAACTCCCAAATTTATCTGTACTAGTTACACCCTTAGTATAATACAGAACCTTGCAATCTTTATCTGTCCCGCAAACCTTAGCTCCCTCTACACTAGTGCAATTCATATGGGCGTATGAAGCCGGATTGGTTGAACTTACTCGATGTTCAAGAGGAATGCTTGAATCCGAAGCGCAACCCTCTGTATCGGTTGTGCCATTACCTTTATAATTGCAATCGTTGCTTGATGTTGAGAGCATCGTTGCCGCAAAAGAAGCGTCATTAGCAAACTTAGGGCCATTGCCAGGCAAAAAACAATTTTGAGTGATGGACTGTAAACCAGAACCGACCAGCGGTCCATATTGAACTGACTGATCAAAATTATTATGCCTTATAATCGCTTGAGTATAATTAGCCCAACCATCATTATCGCTATCCACGTTGGCTGATCCAACCCAATATCCTACTGGATTTGCTCCACTGGTAATTGTCTGGAGTACCAAAAATCTTTGCGTCCAGGTAGCTGTATTTTGAGTTTTATCATAGCCCCATCCCGGTTTGAAAGTATCAATCGCCATAATCCTGTCAAAACTTATTTTTACCGGATCCATGGCAGTCTGATCTTCTCCTGTGCCATATACTTGATCACCATAAGGCTCAATCTTATTGATCAAAGGAGACTCCAAATCAATCAAAGAAGAAAGGAAAAAGCTCCATTTAAAGTTATCTCCGCCTGCAGTACTAGCGATGGCAGAGCCAGACCAGGGACCCGTGGAACGATTGGACCACAAAGAAGTATTTGCCGGTAAAGGAAACGGCGTAGTAGTGCCAGAACCGTCTGAAGTGGTAATGGATTTACCTTCAGATAGCCCCAAATTTCCACCAGAGATAGCATAATAATTATAATTACCATTGAGAGAATTATTGGATAAATCAGCTATACCACTAGTCAAATCAGATGTCTTGGGATAATACACCGTCTGCATGCCAACAGTTTTTTGGCATCTGGCGCTTGACGCACAAGTACCGCCAAAACTGTCTTCCGTCTCTGCACTACCAGATCCACACCAAGATTCATTGACGCTAGTACAAGTTCTCAGAGTTGCCGCCTTTATTTCAACCTCAAACGGGGTAGAAGTCGGAATCATTCCTGGAGTAGTCGTAGTCCAACAATAAATTTGCTGTCCGCAACTATTTACTCCGCAAGGAATGGTACCAGTCAAAACAACTGTTTGATATTGATTAGTAAAAGTAGTAGAAGCGTTTACAGTACTCCAAGCTCCATTGCTAAATGATTTCACAATCACATTTCCATTAACAGAAAGCGGATTTATTGGTTTATTGAAAGTAATTTGAAATTTAGAATTATTGGCCGAATCCTGCGGATCTACCGTAGTACTGTCTGTATGCCTACCATAAGATATGTTCTGTCCGCCAGACAAAAATTCCGATGTAGCTACCTCACCAGACCATCGTATAATTTGAATTGAGTTTCCTCCTGACCCAGATTGCTTGGCCCTAACCACCACATTTGTAGGATTAGCCTCCGCAGTAACCAGTGAACCAGCCGGACTGTCATTTATGGCCTTGGCCAAATTGTCTATGGATAATGCAAGGGTGGTGCTACTGACCTTAACTACGTTGTAAGTATCATTACCTGCTGGCACGCCGCTTTCTGTTTTTGGAATAGTAATTGTTGATCTGGTTTCTTCCTCGTCCACAAACATAAATTTATAAGCATTGTTGCCATTTTGGATAATAAATCTGTCTCCCAAGGTAGCCGGAAAAACCCTAAAAGACCCTCGCGAACCCTGGGGGAAAGGAGGTCCAAGAAGGCTACTTGGATCCTCAGATATTCTGGACTCCATAATAAGACCACTGAGATCCACGGAATTTTTGTTAACAGCATCAAGTGGAAGACATCGTGACTTTCCAGCGCACACACCATCAGTTTTATAAACTACTCCTAAATATAATGCGGGATTATTATCATCAAAAGTTATATAAGTGCCATCACTAGATACCGTAAACTGTATAAGAACTCCCTCTGTCGGCGTAGTCGTGGCGACCCCAAACCCACTTGGACTTCTTACATACGCCTTGAAACCGCCAGATGCATTGGTACCTATTTCTACGATCAAAGAACTGTCCAAGTATAGATGAACTGTGGCATCTTTTCCCATAATTCCTACGGGAACATTGGCCGTCACAGCCGAAAAAGTTGAAGTAACGACTCCAGTTGACGGAGTACTCACATTATCATAAGTGTCTTTAACATCATCAGCATAAGGATAAATACTGGAAGCTATCACATAAGGAGGATTAAGATCCATCTTGCCATTGGTCTGAAATGACCAAGCATATTGTCCGCCGACTCCAAAGATAGAATCAGTTTTACCCAGTTTGGTGATTCCATTACCGAGAGTGACTTTGAAATATCTGTTTTGGCCGTCAGCCGGACCTAAATTCTTGTTGGGAGTAAAAACATAAGTCTTATTGTCAGGGGTACTAGAGACGGTAGTTGAAACAAAATCACCTGCGTCAAATCCCGATCCAGCTATGCATGCGCCGGTTGAAGAAGCCTGACAAATTTGAATTGTATTGGCATTAATAAAACCGTTAGCCCCATAAATAGTACTACTAGTTACCGGCTCTTTGAAAGTCACCACTATAACCGTATCAATACTGACATCTTTCTGATTCGGAGCCGGGTAAACGCTTTCAATCGGACCTCTGCCGATATTTGATCTATACCAATCATTATCACAACCTATGCAAGGAGTTTTTTGGTTTTGATTTCCATTTCCACTACCACTCAGCCAGCTCATGACAAAAGTAGCGATGGCAAAAGAAGCCATAATTATAATCAAGCCAATGATAGCATTTATAATAATTCTCTTGGCTTTATCCACCTTGCCAGGATCACCTTCGGACGTCATCCAAATAAAACCGCCATACATAATCAGCAAAACCAAAACTATTCCAATAATACTCAAAAAGATTTGAACTAATCTTCCAATGAAGGTGACTAAATCCACCTGAGGAAGTCCGGATGCCGTGGCGAAAGTATTGAGATTATCATTGCTACTTTGAGCAAAAGTTGGAGATATTATCCCCACACTTAAAGTAAAAAACAAAAGCAAAAAGACAACTAAAAAAGAAATCCAGAAAGATTTTCTTTTGGTTGACGACCTTTGCATGGAAAAAAGCCGTTCCTTGAACATAGTTTTGGAAGTTAATATATTTGTTATTAATTATAACATAATCAACAACAAAGGCGCAAATATATTTATGCCATTTTGCCCAACTCCTCTTTCAAAATCTTGGAGACTGTCTGTCCGTCTGCCGCACCCTGTGATTTCGCCATTACCGCTCCCATTACCTTGCCAAAATCAGACGGAACAACTGTTCCCATTTCCAAGATAACCGCCAAGACCAATTCTCTGACCTTATCCTCGGATAACTGCTGAGGCAAATATTTTTCCAAGATGGATATTTCCGCTTTTTCCTTATCTGCCAAATCTTGTCTTCCACCAGATTCATAAGACTCAACTGAATCTTTTCTCTTTTTTACTTCCGACTTGATAACGGCTATCGTCTCTTCGTCAGACAACATTTCCTCCTTGGCCATTTTTTTCTCAATTAATTTATTGGTCAAAGTAGCCTTGAGCATACGAAGAGTAGACACTTCTAATTCTCTTTTTTCTTTGTAGGCCACCAAAAAATCCTGGCTTATCTGCTGTTGAAGCATAAAATTATTTTAATTATTAAAAAATCCTCACATTCCTGCCAGCTTTACTTTTGCAAAACTGGCAGATAATCTGAGGAATTTATCTTCTGGTCGGTTCTTCAATTAACTTTCCTATCTTCTTCAAATATTCTCGTTTAGAATTTATTTCTGATCTTCTTGATGCTGCAGCACGAACTCTGGTTTTGTTCTTTTTGGATTCAAAAAAACGAATTTTTCTACTCTGAATCAATCTGCCGCTTTGCTGAACCTTCTTACTAAACCTTCTCATCAAAGATTCAAAAGTTTCTCCCTTTTTTCTTTTTACTTCAGCCACGTTAATTCACCTCTCTTTCTATGGAACCTATTTTTGAAACAGATTCGGATATATTAATTATTAATTAGTAATCTTCGTTGTCTCCGGCAAACATCGTATCTCCGCCGTAAGAATCTTCAAAATTGAAATCAGCTTCGCCGTTGAAATCATCCAGATCTTTGGCTCTCTTTTCTCCTTTTGTTTTTCCCTCCGGAATATCTTCAACTTCTGGAGCCGTAAATTTTTCTAATTTTTGCTGATGCCATTTATCTAATCTTTTGGTCATGTCAGATTCAATCTTATTGAAATCTACAACTTCCTGAATTCCGCCTTCCATATCACGGACTAGAACCGTGCCTTCGCCGACTTCTTTCTGGCCTATAATCAAAGTAAATTTAACTTTTAATTTGTTGGCCATTTCCAGTTGAGTCTTCAAATTATCCTTATAAAAAGCCTGGGATACTTTGAATCCTCTTCTTCTGAGTTTTTCATAAAGCACAAAGGTTTTCTTTTTGGCGGCTTCTCCCAGCTGAGCCACAAAAATTTCTGCCTGATATACCTCCGGCACATCAATTTCTTTCTCACGCAACTTAGATACTATCCTATCCATGCCCAAACCTAATCCACAAGCAGGAGTATTGTCCCGTCCACCCAACATTTCTACTAATCCGTCATATCTGCCTCCACCTCCCAAAGCTGACTTACCCTCGCCGTCATCGGCAGACCAATATTCAAATACGGTTTTGGAATAATAATCCAATCCCCTGACAATCCCGGAATTAAGCACATAAGGCAAATCCAATTCATCAAGATATTCTATAACTTTCATAAAATGCTTCTTGCATTCTTCATCCAAATAATCCAAAATTTGAGGTGCTTCATCTTTGAATTTCTGGCAAGACTCTTCCTTGCAATCTAGTAATCGCAAAGGATTTTTGACTAATCTCCTTTGGCAACTCTCACACAATTGCTTTGTTTTTGGTTTATAATATTTGAGCAAGGCTTTTTTGAATTCCTCTCGGCAAGTCGGGCAACCCATACTGTTGACTTGAATAACCGATTCCAGACCAAGCTCATTCAAACAATTCCAACCCATAAGAATCAACTGAGCGTCCAGGGCGGGACTTGATTCGCCAATAGCCTCATAACCGAATTGATAAAACTGGCGATATCTGCCGGATTGGGGCTTTTCATGGCGAAACATAGGTCCTTCATAGAAAAACTTAACCGGCTGTATCTGATTGATCATGCCATGCTGGATATATGATCTTACGACCGCAGCCGTACCCTCAGGACGCAAAGTCAAGCTGTCTCCGCCGGAATCTTCAAAAGTATACATTTCCTTTTCTACAATATCCGTTTGTTTGCCTATTCCTCTGGCAAAAACATCAGTATATTCCAAAATAGGGGTTTCTATTTTACCATAGCCATAATCGGTGGCAATTTTTTGAGCGACGTGAGACACCGCTTGCCAATATTTCTGGTCTTGAGGCAAAATGTCTCTCATGCCAGTCACATTTATCAATTCCTTTCTTCCTTTCTTGGATTTTTTGGCGCCAATAAGGGAAGACTTATCTGTCTCTATTTTTTTGGGTCTAGGCATATGATGATAAAAATTTGAAATAAAAATTAGTTAGCGCTAGAACTAGCGGTCACACTGACATCGGTAGTGGTAGCTGAATTATTTAGAGAACTGTAATCAGGAGAACCAAAAACCTTGATCTGGTTAAACGGCCAACCCCTAATCCAAGTCCTGCCTATTAAAAAATCTTTTTTGACCGGACCAAATACCCGGGAATCCAAACTTTCCGTCCTATTATCTCCGAGCAAAAAATATTCATCGCTTCCCAGAGTAACATCTCCATAACCCTTTAATGGCAATTCCGTTTTTGTTGTTGTCGGTATATAACTCTCCGGAATCAATAAATCCGAATCTTTGCCCGCCAAATACACTCCGCCGGCTTCAACACGAATATGCTCTCCCGGCAAACCGATAACTCTTTTTATAAAAAACTGCTTGGGATCGGCCGGATACCTGAATACTACCACGTCTCCCCTCTTGGGCGCATCAAATCTATAAGACAATTTTTCAATCACTAGATATTGATGATCATAAAAATTGGGTTCCATGGACGCTCCTTTGACATAAAACGGTTCCATCAAGAAAAAACGTACCGCCAAGATAATGACAAAAGAAATCACAACTATCTTCACGAGCTCAAATATGAATTCTCCCACGGATCTCAATTTGGAAACATTGGGCTCTGCTGTATTGTAATCGTATGGTTCATTTGACATTATTTTGTTGGAAATTAAAAATAATAACTTTTATCTATTATAACATAAAAATTAAAAATTGCAAGCATTAACTATGACATAAATCATTGGCAAATTTCAATCAATGAGTTATAATACATACTGAGCTATAAATTATGTCATAAATAAGACAAAAGTCCCATGCAATCAGAAGTTAAAATCAATTTTTTGCCGGAAGAACCCCTAGATGATAAAGAAATCAATCAGCAAAAATCATCCTCCGAGTCAAATAATACATCAATTAAGCCAATTTATAGACGAAAACCTCAAAAAGGCTTTTTTTTAAGACGCTGGAAAACCCTAGCTATCATTATAATAGTGACTATTTTCGTTGGCGTGGTTGCTTTTGCCTCTTCAGTAATCTTTAGCGGAAAAAGCTTGGTGGAGAATTTATCACAGCTAAACGTTTTCAGCCAAGTAGGACAACTCATAACTAGCCAAGACAAAAAATTAATCGGTGAAGATGAGGACAGAATCAATGTTCTCTTGATGGGTATAGGAGGAAAGGGGCATGATGGAGGAATGCTCACAGATACCATGATTCTGGGTTCCTACAAACCGAGCACCAATCAGATAGCTATGATGTCCATACCTCGCGATATGTACGTCAAAGTAGACGGATATGGCTGGATGAAGATAAATGCTATCAATGCTTATGCCGAACAACGCAAAGAAGGAAGTGGCGGAGAAGTCACGACACAAGCGCTAAGTAAACTGCTTGGAATTGAAATTCCTTATTATATAACTGTGGATTTTGACGGCTTTGAAAAATTAATTGACCAATTCGGTGGAGTTGATGTAGAAGTTGATAAGGATTTAATTGATTACAGCTACCCCATACGAGGACGAGAAGATGCCTATCCGATTGAGAGTCGTTTTGAAAAATTAGTTATCCGCAAAGGGCCTCATCATTTTGATGGTGCCACTGCCCTCAAATATGCCCGATCAAGACACGCCCTTGGCTCGGAAGGATCAGATTTTGCCAGATCCAAAAGGCAACAAAAAATATTATCCGCCGTCAAAGATAAAATATTATCCACCGGAACCTTATTTAATATTTCCAAAATAAACAGCCTGCTTTCAGCTTACAACGAGAACATCCAAACTAATTTACAAATCTGGGAAATGCTAAGAATATACCAGCTTGGAAAAAATGTTGACACCAATAGCGCCCTACATCTAACCCTAGATGACGCGGCCGGAGGATTTCTAAGGTCGCAAATAATGAATGGTGCCTATGTCCTGCTTCCCGTCGGAGGCTCTTATTCCAAACTCAAAGCGACTTGGAAAAATATTTTCTTGGGATCATCAACGCCCATGATAATTGATACGGGCAACGATGAAAACTTCACGGCTGAATTAGAAAAATTAAATCAACAAAGCAAGAAAGAGCCTCTCATCTCATCAACACCTACAACCACGACAACAACTTCGTCTTCTACAACACAAATAATTGACGGTGCCGCAACATCTTCATCTACAACCCCGCAAACAGAAGCTAGCACCACTCTCCCAGTCACTCCCGTCAAACCAGCTTTCACTTCTGAAAAAGCTAAGATAGAAATAAAAAATGGTACTTTGATTACGGGCTGGGCAGGACAAGAGAAAGTTAAATTACAAACCAAAGGATTTGTAATTTCTGGTACTGGTAATGCTCCTACGCGCGACTATAAATCCATTCATATCTATGACGTCTCCGGTAGTGCTCCACAAAGCCTCGCTGAACTGCAAAAAATTTATGGAGTATCTTCTTCAATAACTTTGCCCGCGGGACTGACCTCCAACGCAGACATACTAATCGTACTCGGAAAATAAAAATATGGAAAACCAATTACCCAAAGTCGCCCTCGTCGGACGCGCCAACGTCGGCAAATCCACCTTGTTTAATCGCCTCATAGAAAAAAGTAAGGCGCTGGTTTCTGATGTCTCAGGAACAACCCGTGACAGAAATATTGACATCTCCAAATGGCAAGGCCGAGAATTTGAATTGACTGATACCGGAGGATTGGATATTGATAAAAAGCATCCAGGAGAAATTGAGAAGCAAGTCGTCGCTCAAGCCAACCTGGCTATCAAAAATTCTGATTTAATACTTTTTGTAGTGGATATTAAAGCTGGAATACTTCCCTCAGACAAAGACTTGGCCAATGCTTTGATTAAAAAAGGATTAAAAAATAAAATAATTCTTGTCGCCAATAAAGCCGACAGCCTGAAACAAAGACAGCTTGAAGGTGATTTATATAAATTAAATCTCGGCGAACCAATAATGGTTTCCGGTGCCAATGGTTCCGGTTGCGGAGACTTGATGGATTTAATCATGGAGAGATTGCCAGCAGAAAAAACCAAGGCGCGCAAAGAAAAAGAACGTGCCATCAAAATTGCTATTTTGGGCAAACCAAACGTAGGAAAATCCTCATTACTTAACGCTATTTTGGGCGAAGACAGAGTTATTGTTACTGATATTGCCCACACCACCAGAGAGTCTCAAGACATGGAATTCTATTATCAAGACCATAGATTTATTCTCATTGATACAGCTGGAATCAGAAAACACGCCAAAATCACTCCCAGAAGCTTGGAACGAAAATCCGTGGATAAATCTTTGTTTGCCATCAAGGAAGCTGACGTAGTGCTTTTTGTGACCGAAGTACAACAAAGGATTAATTCTCAAGACAAAAAAATCACCCAAGCGATTTTGGAAGAATCCAAACCCATGATCATGGTAGCCAACAAGTGGGATTTAATTGACGACAAAGACACCAATACCGTAAATAAATTCAAAGAATATTATCAGAATGAATTTCCATATATTTGGTGGGCGCCACTTATCTTCATCTCCGCCAAAAGCGGACAAAGAGCCAGAAAAATTCTTGACCTGGTTCTGGAAATAAAAAAATCCGCTGCCATAGAAATAAGCCAATCGCAATTGGATAGATTCCTCAAATCCAAAATCAAACAGCACCGGCCATCACGAGGCAAAGGTTTGAAAAATCCTTACATCTACAAAATTGAACAAGTACGATCAAATCCTCCGAGGTTTATTATTCATGTCAACGATCCTCTCACTCTTCATTTTTCCTATATCCGTTTCCTGCAGAATAATCTCAGGGAACAATTCCAGATAATCGGCACTCCCATTCAGATTGAAGTTATCAGATGGAAACAGCCAAAAGAAAAATAATAAAATTTTCAGCCCCGCAATTCTCTGGGGCTTTTTTATTTAACTATACAGATTGAATTATTTGCTTTATAATTTTAATTATACTTTTGTCATTCCGACTGAAGTATGGTAATCCATACGAAACGGAGGAATCGCTTTCAGTTAGCACAAAAGGGATTCCTCCACTCGCTCTTGAGAGCTCGGTCGGAATGACAACGAGATTCAAAAATTGTTAATATTTAAAATTTTATGAAATTAATTATCGGACTGGGCAATCCTGGAAAGGCTTATGCCAATAACTGGCACAATCTAGGATTTATGGCGCTAGACAAATTACAAGAAGACAATAATTTTGAAAAGTTCAAAAAAGAAGCCAAACTCCTAGCAGAAATTAGCGTGGGTAAAATCGGAAGAGAAAAAGTTATTCTGGCCAAACCACAAACATTCATGAACAAGTCCGGAGAGGCTGTCTCTCTTATTTCCCATTATTTCAAATTGTCATCTGAAAATTTAATTGTCATCCACGATGATATTGATCTTCCGCTGGGCAAAATAAGAATTGCATATGATTCTTCTGCCGGAGGGCACAACGGCGTAAAATCAATTATTGGCTCACTTGGCACTCAAAAATTTTCCAGAATAAAAATCGGAGTCAAAACTGACAAGCTGGATAAAATTGAAACGGCTGACTACGTTCTGGAAAAAATTCCAGCATCAAATAAAAAAATTATAAGCAACATGGCAGGACTTGCCTCTTCTGCCTGCCTGGAAATAATCACCGATTCCGTTACTTCCGCTATGAATATTTTTAATTAAAAAGAAAACCGGACCCTTTATCTCGCGCGATGCGAAAAGGGTCCGGGAAATTTTGGTGGTGCAGCATGTGCGCGTGGGGGGTCACACAGGTCTAAACCGATGACTCTCTACTGATGGAATCTTGGGGGGAGGTGAGAGTCAACCATGCTGCACCACGGTGGTGGGATGTAGGGCAAAATATGAAAGCGACGAAGCGATTATGATGGTGAAAGATATGATGTGTGTACTACTCATCGTAAAATACATATAATACTCTCTTCGTTTCGCCGCTGAATGAACTTACATACAAGACACATAGCTACCGGCCAGCTCATGGTTTATCCCAAAAGGGACTAGCCATGAATTAGACGAAGAACCGCTAGGAGGGAAGCAATTCCCCATCGCTGACAGGCAGAAAAGTGTCTTTTATATATCACAAAAAACATTCTAACATATTGCCACAACAATGTCAATGGTCATTAATTTTAATGAATAACATGCCTAATTTAGAAAACCTTTTTGCCAAATATTTCGTGGCTTTTGCCAAGGTAAAAGTTATCGGTCCGATCAGATTTCAAAAAATCTGTAATTTTTTTGGCAATATTGAAGAGGCCTGGAATGCCAAACTTATAGACTTCCAAAGTGCCGGCATAGAAGAAAAAATCGCACAAAAAATTATTGACACCAGAAACCAAATTAACCTAGAAGCTGAAATAGAAAAGCTGGAAAGCGAAGGAATCAAGTTTGTAACTTTGATGGACGACAATTATCCCAAGTTGCTCAAAGAAATTTATAATCCCCCATTCATCCTATTTTACCGAGGAGACATTTCTTGTTTGAATAACTCTTGCCTGGGCGTGGTAGGCGCTCGCAAGAATTCTTCGTATGGCCAGCAAGCTTGCGAGGAAATAGTTTCTGCTCTAGCCAGACAAAGCATTACTATTATTTCCGGCTTAGCTTTGGGCATAGACGCTATAGCGCATGAATCCTGTTTGCAGGCCGAAGGATATACTGCGGCAGTCATCGGATCTTCTCTGGACTGGGGAAACATCGGCCCCTCAACCAATAGAAATCTTGCCAAAAAAATTATAGAAAAAGGCGGATGCTTGCTGTCTGAATATGCGCCAGTGTTTCCTGCTTCCAAAATAACTTTTCCACAACGCAACAGAATTATTTCCGGCTTATCGCTTGGCATACTGATAATTGAAGCGGCCAAAAGCTCTGGAACGCTCATCACCGGAAAATTCGCCTTGGAGCAAAACCGAGATGTCTTTGCTGTACCGGGAAATATTTTTAGTTCCACCTCAGAAGGAACCAACAATATTATCAAGCTGGGAGCCAAGCTGGTGACAAACGCTTCCGACATCCTGGAAGAATTAAATCTGAAACAAATTAGCGAGATAGCCGAAGATCAAAACAGTAAAATTATTGCAACTGAAGAAGAAAAATTAATCCTCCAATACTTATCCAGGGAGCCCACTCACATTGACAAAATCAGCCAATTATGTAGAATTAAAATTAATGTGCTTTCCAGCAAACTAATGCTTATGGAAATAAATGGATTAATCAAAGACCTGGGCGCTCAAAATTATATTAAAATAATCAAGTAACTATGGCCAAAAAATTACTAATTGTAGAGTCACCTGCCAAAGCCAAAACCATTTCCAAATATTTGGACAATGTTTATGATGTCAGAGCGTCTGTCGGCCATATCCGCGATCTGCCCAAATCCAACAAGAATGCTATTGATATTGAAGGAGGATTTATTCCTCATTATGAAATCTCCCCTGGCAAAGAAAAAATCGTTTCCGAATTGAAGAGCATGGCCAAAGGAGCCGAAGAAGTACTGCTCGCTACTGACCCTGACCGCGAAGGAGAAGCCATAGCCTGGCATATCAAAGAAGCTATCGGCTTGCATCATCCCAAACGCATTGTCTTCCATGAAATCACCAAGGAAGCCGTTCAAGAAGCGCTCCAGCATCCCAGACAAATAGATGAAAACCTCAAAGAGGCACAGGAAGCCAGGCGTGTTTTGGATCGCCTGTTCGGTTATGATTTGAGCGGTTTGATCTGGCAAAAAGTCCGATACGGACTTTCCGCTGGACGCGTTCAATCACCAGCCTTAAGAATCCTCGTAGAAAAAGAAAAGGAAATCCGGGCTTTCGTGCCGGAAGATTATTTTGTTATTGAAGCTGATTTTCAAACTATTCGTGGTGACAAAACTAAATTTAACTGCAGTATTGAACCCAAAACCGCCGAAGATACTCAAAAAATCGTAGATGACGCCCAAAAAGCCAGCTGGCTTGCTTCCAAAGTTGAAGAAACCCAAGGCAGTAGAAGAGCTAGGGCTCCATTTACTACTTCTACTTTGCAACAAGCCGCTTCCTCACGCTTAGGATATTCCCCTTCCATCACCATGCGCCTGGCGCAGAAACTATATGAAGCCGGGCACATTACTTATATGCGTACTGACTCAACTAATTTATCTGAGCAGGCCACGGGTGAAATCAAAACTTTGGTTATTTCCAAATACGGCCAAGAGTACTCCAAACCACAAAAATTTGCCACCAAAAGCAAAAACGCTCAGGAAGCCCATGAGGCTATCCGACCGACGCACGCCACCAAACTTGATGCCGGATCTTCTGTGCAAGAAAAAAAACTCTATCAGTTAATCTGGCAACGCACAGTCGCTTGTCAAATGGCAGATGCCAAGATGCTCAAGACAAAAATCGTTGCTTCCGCCGATAATCTGCCGGATTTCACAGCTGACGGCTCACGCATACTTTTTGAAGGCTGGCTCAAAGCTGATCCCAGGTCTCGTGGTGAAGAAAAAGAATTACCGGAAATTAAAAAAGGTGAAAAACTTGATTTATTAAATATTGAATCTGAGGGAAAACAAACTACTCCACCCAATAGATATTCCGAAGCAGGCCTAGTCAAAGAATTAGAAAAAAGAGGTATTGGTCGTCCTTCAACTTATGCCAGCATTATCAAAACCATTCAAGACAGAGGCTATGCGGTCAAAGAAAACAAAGCGCTCGGAGCCACAGAAGTCGGCGAAGTGGTGAGTGATTTCTTGTCGCAAAATTTTGGAGAATACATTTCTGACACTTACACAGCCGAGTTGGAAGACGAACTGGATGACATTGCCTTGGGCAAAAGAACTTACCTCAAAACTTTGAAAGATTTTTACGGACCATTTCACAAGGAAATTCAAAGTAAAAAATCTATCCCCAAAATAACTGACTTGGGGCCGGCGCCAGAAAATATGAAGTGTCCTCTTTGCGGAGCTTCTATGATTATCAAACTTGGACGAAGCGGAAAGTTTTATTCCTGCTCCAAATTTCCTGACTGCCAGGGCGCCTTCACTATGGAAGGCAAGGTTCTAGAAGGTCCCAAAGACACGGGAGAAATTTGCCCCAAATGCGGGAAAGGCAAACTTATTGAACGCGAAGGCAAATACGGAAAATTCATTGCTTGTTCCAATTATCCTAAGTGTAAATATATCAAAAAGGACGAAGCCGCTGAAGCCGAGAGACAGAAAGCCTCAGACACCGGAGTGCAGTGTACGGAATGCAAAAAAGGCACTATGATAGAAAAACGCGGACGATTTGGCGTGTTCTATGGCTGTTCCAATTATCCTGATTGCAAAAACATTATCAAAACCAAGCCCACAGGCAAACTCTGTCCTCTCTGTAGCAAACTGATGATGGAAGGCACCAAAACAATTCCCGAGAGATGTAGCGATAAGAATTGCCCCAATCATAATCCACATAAACTTAAATAGGCTAGCCATAAAAAACCTCCCTAGGAACAACGCCTAGGGAGGTTTTTGGATAATCAATTATTACGCTTTTATTTGAAAAGACCTACTGGCATACAAGACGTAAAATTATTTATAGCTGAATCAGTTAAATTATATTTACCCGTTGTTTTATCACTCCATTCAAATTTTCCTTCCGGACACATTGATACCTTTAGGAATTCAGTGGTTCCAGGAGCAATGCTTGCGACATCAACATAAACAGACAAACTTATAGTTTCATTCTTTTTGACTAATAAATTATTGGCAAGAAATGCGGTACCAGAAGCTAAAGATTCTCCATTACTGCCAGTTGATAAACTAAGGGGGGAATTAATACTACTAATCTTAGTTTTGTTATTTTTTTTGATAATTATACTGTTTGAGGCGCTACTTAGTTTGACACCATTGGAATACGTCAATGACAAAGGTATCTTATGGATCAAAATATCGTGACCTTTATTAATAATTTGTATCTCGGCTATATTTATTTTCCCCGATGTCAATTGAGCAGTCGTAGGAAGTAGATCTACTATGGGAGAATCGTCCGCCGCCTTCAAACAAGCGCCATCCATACAGCTATTATCACAACCAACCAAAACTTGATTGACTAGTCCGTCTTTGCAATACCATTCAGCCACAAAAGGCCCGGTTGGCGTAGAAGAAGAGCTCGGCCAGATATTATCCTTCGTGCAAAAATCAGTCATACTCACAACTTGACCATCAATTCTCATACCATTTACGGTGCCTTTTATAAAGGGGTCGCTCTCTCCGGTACTGGAATTAAAATCAGAATCTGTGCAAGTCGGTATTTTCTCCGGCTTTCCAATTGCCAGATAAACAATATTTTCCGATCTATGAGTGGCGTTAGCTGTTTCTTCTTCCACCTTAATAGAAAAACTATTACTACTTAATATACTTCTTAGGCCGGCACTATCCGCTTCATTGGCGCTATTCATATCGGCCAGCAAAGATGGAGAGGAATCAAATATTGAAATAAAGCCTTTAGTTCTCCAAATGTTGCCAGCAGTCAAATTGCCAATTTCTATCTGGCTGCCACCCACCACGCCATTAAAAGAGGAATCTCCTCCCGCCCAAGCAAAGGAAATATACCCTATTCTTTTGGGAGCGGAATACTTAACCCGTTGTTTTTCTCTTTGCGTACTGACTTGCCAGACATAAGGACTATTATTAACGCAAGCGCCATATTGGCAACCGCCTGGGCATAAAACATCTTCTGTTCCGATGGAATATTTGCCAGAGGAATCCTTCACGCAGAACTTTTCCTTCAATATGTTTCCCTGACATGAATCACTGCCGATAATACTTCTCGTGACCATGATAGCCGCCGAGTCAAATGGCGCCTTGCCGTTATCTCCATCAACGCAGAAGTTTGAATTCAAATCTTCTTGACCATTGGATTTCAAAGTTGGATTAGCATTAGTAATTTCGGTTTTAACAGGAGTTGCAGGAATTGGCTGAATTTTCCTGATTCTTTCAACTTGCAACAAACCTCCCTGCAAATTATCTTGAGCTTGAGTAAAAACGACTTTATCTTGAGCAGGATTTAAGCCAGTTATACCTTGCCAAGTGCTAGTTACAGTCCCAACAAATCCGGCTTTAATATTTAATCCTTCTTTAGTATAGCCGCCTTCTGGAATAACCAAGAAACTGACTGATTCTTTTTTACTATGGCGTTCCTGTCCGTTCCAAGCCTGTGATTTTATTTTAAAACAGCTAGAGTTAATACTATACACGTAAGGCTGAGCTGGATTAGGACCAGCAGATGACAAAGGATTGACTATAACTATAGGTGCGCTAGTATATGCCCCCAAGCCTCTTTTTGCCCTTTCAAAACAAACTTTTTGTTCTGCATCACTATCAGATAAATTATAAATTGTACCGTAATCGCCAATACCGGAAAAATCATGGATTTCATAACCGAACTTAGCGCCATCAAGTTTCCAAATTGAACTGGCAGCCATAAAATTTGTAATGAAGGCCACGCCGACCAAAACGGCGCAAATCATCAATGCGGCCAGAGCGATGGCGGGAGTAGTAGAAACGGACGTTTGCGTCTCTACTTGTAATGGACGAGATGGCAGAAGTCTCGGTCTTAAAGGTAAAGCCGAGGGTTTTCTCGCGCTAACCGATGAGGTTGCCTTTGTGTTTTTGACAGGCATACTTTTTAATTTAGATTTTAATTTTTGTGAATTAATAATTATTTAAATTTGTTAATATAATTATATCACATTAACTTAATTACGACAAAATTTATCTATCAAAAATTTTATAAAATAAAAAGAGAGAGTCCAAGGGCAACTCTCCCAAGCCACACGATGCGGATGCGGATCGCGTGACTCACAAAATAGGCCTGGTAACAAGCCCATTGATAAAAACCCGACTTTCAGTCGGCTCCAACTCGGTCAATTCCACCGAGGTGGGGCAACACGGACAGATGCGAGGCAATAGCGAATGGTGTTCGCCATCATCCAAAACAAATACCTCAAATCTGCAACCCGATTCTGGACAAATCTTGTGAAAGTACGATGGCATGGACGTCTCTCCTATATGTTCTGTGTTCTTTGTTGGCGATAGCTTCCAAAAGCTTAGCAAATAATATCAATCCTGGCAATCCCCCTTATTCCTTTGCCTAAAACCGCTCTTTATTCTATAATACTTCCTATATGGATAATTCTCCGATACAACAAAAATTTGACGAATTAGTCAAGATAATCCAGCAAACTCAGCCTGAGCAGGATCTGGATATGCTTAAATTAGCCTTTGAATTTGCCAATAACGCCCACGAAGGTCAGACTAGGGCTTCAGGAGAACCATATATCATGCATCCTCTCTCTGTGGCCACAAAGTTAGCGGAGATAAAATTAGATATGAGTACTATTATCGCCGGATTGCTTCACGACGTTCCAGAAGACACCAACAGGACATTAGCCGAAATAGAAAAAAACTTCGGGGTTGAGATAGCCACCCTGGTAGAAGGCATTACTAAACTGGGCAAAATAAAATATCGCGGTTTTGAACGTTATGCCGAAAACTTGCGTAAAATGTTTGTGGCTATGAGCAGTGACATCAGAGTAATACTTATCAAATTTGCAGATAGGAAACACAACCTCAAAACTCTTGATTTTCTACCTCCGGAAAAAAGAATACGTATTGCCAAAGAAACTTTGGAAATTTATGCTCCTATTGCCGACAGATTAGGAATGGGCAAGATGAAAGGAGAACTGGAAGACTTATCATTTCCTTTTGTCTATCCGGAGGACTATGCCTGGATGATGAGAACTATTCCCAAAGAATACGAAGCCAAAGAAAAATATTTAGAAAAAGTAAAAGATGATGTAATTGAAAAATTATCCAAAAATAACATACCCCTGGGGGGTATATCCGTGCAAGGACGCACCAAACATCTATACAGCCTATACAAGAAACTGCTACGGCCTCACATAAATATGGATATATCCAGGGTCTATGATTTGTTGGCTCTGAGAATAATCGTGGACACGGTCGCTGACTGTTACGCCGCTTTGGGAGTTATTCATAATATGTATCGCCCCTTGCCGGGCAAAATAAAAGACTACATTGCTCAGCCGAAACCAAACGGTTATCAATCTTTACATACCACGGTATTTACTGATCAGGGGGAAATTTTGGAATTTCAAATCAGAACCAAGCAAATGCACGAAGAGGCCGAATATGGCATCGCCGCCCACTGGCATTATAAACAACAAGGACATGAAAAAATTTCCAAACAAAATCTCAGATGGCTGGAGGAGCTTATGAAATGGCAGCAACAAATCAAAGATAACGATCAATTTCTCAAAACGATCAAATTTGATGTCTTCCAAAATCGTATATACGTTTTCACTCCCCGAGGAGATGTGATTGAGCTCCCCGAAGAATCTACCGCGATTGATTTTGCCTATCACGTCCATAGCTCACTGGGCGATAAATGCGTAGGCGCCAGAGTCAACAACCAAATGGTAAATCTTTCTCATACTCTCAAGAGTGGCGATATGGTGGAAATTATTACCGACAAAAACCGCAAAGGTCCAAATCCTGATTGGATGGATATAGTCAAAACCTCAATGGCCAAAAGCAAAATCAGGGCTTCCATAAACAAAAAAGACAAGACACTCTAAGGCGTCTTGTCTTTTTTGATTTAAATTACAATATTTTATCTACAATTTCTCTAAATTCTTCATCGCTAAAAAATCTGATAATGATTTGTCCGCTCCCGCCGGATTTTTTTATTTCTACTTTGGTACTCAGCGCTCTTTGCAACTCTTCTTCTTTGGCTCTTACTTCAGGATCAAAATGCAATGGTCTGAGATTTTTCTTGATGACAATTTTCTTGCCTTCTAATTCGGTATTGTGAACTGTCCATTTTTCATTGATAATTTTATTTAGCATTTCCAGCTGATCATCTTCCGGCAATCCAGCTAGAACCTTAGCATGAGAATCAGTAATTTTACCATCTCTTATGGCCTGATGCACTTCCTCTCTGGCAGTTAAAATTCTAATAGTATTGGTAACCGTAGATCTGTTTTTGCCAACTCTCTGAGCCAATTGTTCTTGAGTTAAATTGAATTCATCAATAAGCTTCTGATAAGCGGCGGCGACTTCCAAAACATTTAGATCTTCTCTTTGTAAATTTTCAATAAGGGCTATTTCCATTTTCTTCTGCTCACTCATATCCCTCACAATAGCAGGCACGGTTTTCATACCCAAAGCTTTGGCGCTACGCCACCTTCTCTCACCGGCAATCAGTTGCCAAGAATCAGAGCCGATTTTTGACAAAATCAAAGGCTGGATAATTCCATACTCTTTGATTGATTCCATCAATTCGGCAATGCCGGCTTCTCCAAAAGACTTCCTGGGTTGATGAGGATTGGGTGTTATCTTATCAATTTGAATCTCGCTTACCATTTCTCTCTTGCCGGTAAACTCATCAATCACCACGCCGTCATCAAGGATAACTGGATTTAATTTTTTATTTGGTATTAGCGAGCCAAGCCCGCGTCCAAGTCCTGACATAATATTATGAAGTTAAATAAATAAATTCTTTGGCTAAACGCTCATAAGCTCTGGCGCCCTTGGATTTGGGATCATAGCTCAAAATTGTCTTACCATGACTAGGGGCTTCTGACAGACGGATACTTCTGGGAATAACTGAACGAAAAATTTTGTTGGGAAAATATTTATATAATTCGCGAAGCACGTCATTGGCCAATCTGAAACGGCTATCGTACATGGTAAGCACAGCTCCCAAAACATCCAATTCCGGTTTGATATTTTCTTGGATTAATCCTATCGTGCCCAGCAGTTGCCCCAGTCCCTCCAAAGCAAAATATTCGGCCTGAACAGGAATTAAAATTTGATCCGAAGCTACTAATCCATTGATAGTAAGCAGTCCCAAAGATGGCGGACAATCAATAATTATATAATCAAAATCATTTCTGATATCCAACAAATTATCATGCAAACGAAATTCCCTTCTATCCATATTGACCAGCTCCACATTGGCGCCGGCCAAGGCCATGGTAGATGGCGCTAATTTATAGAAATCATGAGCCGTATCTAGAATCACATCACGGAAAGTTATCGGACTGGTAAGCACCTCATAAATACCCTTTTGCAAATCACCGTGAGAAATGCCCAAACCGGAAGTGGCGTTGCTCTGTGGATCCAGATCCACCAATAAAACAAACTTGCCTAATTTACTCAGGTAAGCCGCTAAATTGATGGAGGTGGTCGTCTTGCCCACTCCTCCCTTCTGATTTACAACTGAAATTATTTTTCCCATATCAGATATATTATAACAAAATTATTAATTTAAAACAATTACAAAACTTGCCAAAATCCGATTCTTTTGCTAAAATATAAAAAGCTAAAAATTATCGCGGGGTAGAGCAGTTGGCAGCTCGGCGGGCCCATAACCCGCAGGTCGCGGGTTCGAGTCCCGCCCCCGCAACAAGAATATATTTGGCAGGGTAGCTCAGTGGTAGAGCAGAGGACTCATAAGCCTTTGGTCGAGGGTTCAATTCCCTCCCCTGCTACTGGGCAAGAAGCCGAAGTGGCGGAACTGGTAGACGCGCACGACTCAAAATCGTGTATCGCAAGGTGTGAGGGTTCGACTCCCTCCTTCGGCATAATAAAATAAATCCGGTTTCTGCCGGATTTATTTTTATCACAGGATACTACGATTTCCGGCTTGTTTGACTTACAAATCTTTGATATAATATGAATAATTTATATCTTAATTAAACATTACTAATCCATATATGTTCATCACTGTCCATGCCGCCGCCGCCACATTAATCGGCGCTCAAACAGACAATATTGCCATTGCCTTCGGCCTAGGCGTTGTTTCCCATTTCATTTTGGATATAATTCCTCATGGCGATATGGAATTGGGTAAGAGATTTTTTGGACTGAAAATCAGTAATTTACGCGAAGAAGACAAATTGAAAACCATGGCTCTTTACGGAAGCCTGGATGCCTGCGCCATGGTACTGCTTCTTATATTTTTATTCAAAAATTTTGATTTTGCCAGATCCGATGGCGTCTCATGGGCGATTATCGGAGGAATTTTGCCCGACATTATAGTAGGATTTTATCAACTGACCAAATTCAAATATCTTAAATGGTTTTATGATTATCATCATTGGAATCACTTCTTACTTTTGAACAAGCTCAAGAGAGACTTGCCCATAAGATACGGAATTATGATGCAAGCCATCGCTCTTGTTGCCATAGTCTGCCTACTATATCTATCTTAAAATACAATACACAAAAAACTCCGCTTCTGGCGGAGTTTTATAATTTAAAAATTTTATTTTTTAAGCGAAAGATATGCTTCCAAAGTCGCCTCAGCACAATTAGACCAATCCATATTTTTTATCCTTTCCTTACAATTCACGGAGAATAATTCCCTGAGTCCGTCATCTGTAATTATTTGGCTTAAGGCATCAGTTATTTCTGATTCATCTTCCGGGTTTACCAGAATACCACATTCCTTACCTACCAATTCTGGGAGTGAACTAATATTTGAAGTAATAACTGGGACACCCATACCAATTGCTTCCAGGACTGGCAATCCAAATCCTTCATACAATGACGGAAAGGTAAAAGCAAATGAATTTTTCATCAATGCATACTTTTCTTCACTACTCACATAGCCAAGATATTTAATGGGATTATGTTGCCTTCTTTCTATAAATTTTCTTCTCTCTCCTTCCCTTTTTCTTTGCTCCTCGCTTCTAGTATCCAAACCGCTTCTTCTTTCTTCGCCACTGCGCTTTTTATCTATTCCCAAAATACTGGCATTAGCATTAGAAATAGCCTGATAAACTTCCTTATCGCTCCATCCTTTGGCACCAGCCAGAATAAGCTGAAAATCTGTAGCCGGAGAATCATAAACCATGCGCAGATTCCTAAATGCCCTGATCAATCTCACAAGATTTTTCCTAGGTTCAATTGTGCCGACATAGAGGAAATAATTTCTGCTTATGCCATATTTGAGTTTTGTCTTATTAAAATCAGTATGAATAGATTTGGCAATTTCATGAGAATCCAACCCTTCATAGACAACT
The DNA here is from genome assembly GCA_041671305.1 of Patescibacteria group bacterium. Taxonomy (GTDB): domain Bacteria; phylum Patescibacteriota; class Patescibacteriia; order 2-01-FULL-39-33; family 2-01-FULL-39-33; genus CAIPBY01. The sequence continues at coordinate 10,413 of JBAZBX010000008.1, read as the reverse complement.
TCAATTTTCTCTTCAGGGATACCAAAATTTTCTACAATATCTGACTTAGTACTTTTGGAAACGGCGATTATCTTGGCCGCCTTGATAAGAGATTTGGGAACCAATATCTTGGTAGAAAAAACCTGGCGACTGAGAAACTTTTTCGGGAAAAATTCAGGATATTTATAAATAGCCAAATCATGGACAGTTAAAATTGTCGTACCATTATAAAACAAAGGAATGACATTGGCCGGACAATGCAACAAATCCAATTTCTCCCTGTTCAAAAACGAACTGATGAGCATCTGAGAATAAGCTATAGGCAAATATTTTTTGTATTGATAAAAAGGAAAAGTCTTGATGGTCACATTTTCTTGTTCAAACTCTTTGAAGTTAGTAAATCTATTGTCAAAAAACAAAACATATTGATTTTCATGATCAATCGCCAAAATATTTTTCACCAAAAAATAAGTATAGTGGCCGACCCCAGCCAACTCACCTCCCTTGGTGTTGAGAATTGTCCTGCAATCAATTCCTATTTTCATATTAATTTTCTAATAACTTCCTAAATTTTTCTTCATCTTTAAATGGTCCGATTATCGCTAAATTACTTTTTTGAAAATTAATTATTTCGCCAGCGACTGCAATCACATCATCAAGAGTCACGGCCATAATCTTTTCTATTTTCTCTTTTGGCTCTAAAATCGCACCAATCATTAATTCTTGCACGCCGTACCAGATAGAAACCGCTGCCGTGTCTTCTAGATCAATCGCCATTTTGCCCGCAATATGATCCTTGGCTCGTTGCAACTCTTCCTCGCTTATTTCCTTAAATTTGTTTAATTCTTCTTTGATTAATTTAATAGCCGGTTCAATCCTGGTCTTGTCCAATCCCGCCTGGATTTGAAAAGATCCGATGTCCTCAAAATTACTAATTCCAGAATGAATAGAATAGGCCAATCCTTCCTGCTCCCTGATACGCAGAAATAATCTGGAACTCATATAACCTCCCAATACTACGGAAAGCAACTGCAAAGCATGCATTCTGTGGTGGCCATACGGATAACTGGGAAAACCAAGCATCAATTGCACCTGTTCTGTTTCTTTGAATTTGATAATCACCTTCGGCTTATTCTGCGCTATACTAATCGCTTCAAAAGCGTTAAGCTCCTCTCCTCCGATGAAACTGAATTTTTCTTCTATCTCACGCAGATGGTTTTCGCTATAGTTTCCCGACAAAGAAATTACGATATTTTTTCCGTTATATAATTTACGTTTGTAATCAGATAATTCCTGACTGCTCAATCCCCTGACCGTTTCCTTGGTTCCGGCAATAGTCTGAGCCAACGGGTTATTCTCAAAAATGATCTTTTCAAATATTTCATCCACGGACATCAAAGGATTGTCTTCATACATATTTATTTCTTCCACGATAACTCCCTTTTCTTTCTCAACCTCTTGACTGTCTATCTTGGAATGGAGCAACATATCGGAAAGCATGTCTATGGCCAGAGACAAATGTCTAGTATCAACCTTGATATAATAGACCGTATAATCTTTGCCCGTAAAAGCATTGTACTCGGCTCCTACACCGTCAAGCTCCTTGGACAAATCATATGCGGTCGGTCTTCTAACCGTGCCCTTAAACATCATATGCTCCACAAAATGCGACGCGCCGTTTAATTTTTCATTTTCATAACGCGATCCAGCTCTGATCAAAACCAAAAGATTCGCCGTTTGAGTTTCCTTGAGTGGCGAAGTAATCAGCCTGACATTATTTGGCAAAACTTTCTTTTGGTGCATGAAATTATTTTAAATTTTCCTTAAAATATTCTTCTAATTTTTCAATATTGATTCTTTCTTGCTTCATAGTATCCCTATCGCGGACAGTTACGGCCATATCCTCAAGCGTATCAAAATCCACCGTAATACAATATGGCGTGCCAATTTCATCCTGTCTTCTATATCTCTTTCCCACATTACCATTATCGTCAAACTCACACATATAATTTAACTTAAGCGAGTCAAAAATTTCTTTGGCTTTCTTAACTAATTCTGGCTTATTTTTCATGAGTGGAAAAACTGCAATCTTTATCGGCGCGATAGCCTTGGGCAGACGCATCACAATTCTAATATCGTCACCCTTCCCTTGGCTCGCCGTAGCTTCAGCGGAGGCGGCTAGTTTTTCCTCGCCGTAGGCCGCACAAAGTGCCACAAGCACACTTCTGTCAACTCCGAAAGTCGGTTCCAAAACATGAGGAATATATTTCTTGTTTTCCGTCGCATCAAAATAACTCAAATCAGTACCTGAAAATTTGGCATGCTGGCTGAGATCAAAATCTCCTCTGTGCGCCAAGCCATATAATTCACTCCAACCGAATGGAAAATTATATTGGATATCTACTGTCTTCCTGGAATAATGCGACAATTTTTCTTTGGAATGCTCATGAAGTTGCAGATCTTTTTCCTTGGCTCCCAAAGCCAGCACAAATTCCTGCTGTTCTTCCAGCCACTTATCAAATAATTTCTGCCACTTCTCTTCGGGCGAGATAAAATATTCTATTTCCATCTGTTCAAATTCACGAAGACGAAAAATAAAATTTCCAGCCACGATTTCATTTCTAAACGCTTTTCCAATCTGAGCAATGCCAAAAGGAACTTTGACTCTCATGGAATCAACCACATTTTTAAAATCCACAAAAATTGCTCCTGCGGTTTCCGGCCTCAAATACACAGGACCATCTATGCCATTCATTTCCGTCTTGAACATCATATTTAGATATCGCACTTCAGTCCAGTTGGATTTACCACAATTAGGACATTTTACTTTCTCTTCAACCAAAATCCTATTCATACCGTCCAAATCACCTTCCAAATCCTTTCCGGTAATTTCAGTTATCATATTATCCGCACGAAATCTTTTCTGACATTCCTTGCAATCCACCATGGCATCATTGAAACCACTCAAATGGCCAGAAGCCTCCCACAGTTTGGGATGCAAAAGTATCGGACCATCCATGCCAACCATGTCTTCCCTTTCTTGAACAAATTTTTTCCACCACAACCTTTTAATGTTGTTTTTGAGTTCCGTGCCGTACGGACCATAACTGTAAGCATTGGCAAAACCGCCGTAAATCTCACAAGCTGGGAAAATATAACCCCTTCTCTTGCATAAAGAGACTATTTTTTGCATTAAATCATTGCTGTTTTCCTTGGTTTTTTCCTTCATATTTACCCTAGTTAAATTAAATAATTTTATTCATCAGTTTACTATTTAAATTACTCCAATTTATTCCTGTTATTTATCTAATTTTAATACAATATTTAACAGGGTGAAGCTAATTAAATTTTTCTCATCTTAACTTATATGCTCGCATTTGGCAAGGCATCTACCGAAAACTTCTCACCCACTTTTGCAGGTGCTTTAAATACTCTCTGGAGTGTTCAATTTCATGGTCAATAAGATTTACAACCTCTCTCTTGTGCTCATGGATCCAGGCTTCGCTAGTATACCAGACATCATGAATTTTGAAAGCCTTCAATTTGCCTTTGGAAACCATATTCATCAAGTATTTCAAGGTAAACGAAAACTTCTTGGCCGCTTCTTCCAGAGAAAAATAATCTTTGCCGATTTCGCTCTTGTCATCCGTATAATTAAATAACATTACCTTAAAATTATTAATTCATTATTATAATTAATTATATCACAATTCATCTCAATCAAATAAAAAACTCCGGCATAAGCCAGAGTCTTTTTTGCAAAAGTCTTAAAATTTATTTTTTAGCTGCTGCCTGGTCTGCTTTCTGCTTGGCGACATAATCATTTATAGCAGTAACTACTTTGGAATCGTTCTTTAATTTTTCCGTCAACAAAATCTGATCCCGATTGATAATCATAGAATCACTTGGACCATGTAGTTCATTGCCCAGCTTAACAAGTGTTAACTCTTGTTGTTGTTGATCTGCTGTAGCGCTCTGTTGCGTGGTCTGAAGCGGTTTGGACACAACCTGAAGATAGTAAATATCTCCCAGAGTCAGGGTCTTATTGCTAGTACCCCTTACCTTTCCAAAATAAACCTGTCCATTGGTCAAAAATATTGCTTGCCAATCACTGGAGACAAAAGCAATTTTGTTTGAAGAATTGGAATTTATAATTCCAAATTTGGCTAGTCCATACCAACCAACGATAACCACTATCACGACTACCAAAATAGTCACAATAGCTTTGAGCCAGCCGTTACTTGACCGCCTCTTTGTTCCAATCGGCAAATTTGCTTCTTGCCCAGAATCAAACTCCTCATCTGCCATTTCTGACAATGGATGTCTGTTTTTAATATATGCCATTTTATTTTTCTCCTTATTTTTCTACCGAGGTAGAAATATATTATTAATTATAATTATTACTTTTTTATTCTTTCCTAAAATCCACAAAATCAGAAACCGCCACGCCAATAGCTGTAGCCACCGGAATAGCAATTAATATTCCCAACATTCCAGCCATGGTACCGCCAATCAACATGGATATAATGACAACAACCGGATTAAGCCCTACGGCCTTTTTCATCACCATAGGAACCAAGAACAAATTTTCCGCTTGTTGAATTATAATATATAATGCGATAACCAACAAGCCAAGATACGGCGCCTGAGTAAATCCCACAAAAACCGCCGGTATCGCTCCCAAGAAAGGCCCGAGATAAGGAATAAATTCCGTCACGCCGGCAAAGACCGCCAGAACCAAAGCATACTTCACGCCCAAGAGTGTAAGTCCCAGCCAACTCATGGTAAAAATTATAAGACACAAAATCAACTGCCCCCTCAACCAAAGTCCGATCTTTTCTTGCATTCTATTAATTAACTGGGTAGAATAAGGTTGGTACTTAATGGGAATAAACACTCTTACGCTTCTCTTAAAAAATTGATCGTCAGCCGAAAAATAGAAAGTCAAAACCAACAGCATAAAGATAGAAAATATTCCTCCCAAGAAAGAGAAGAGTTGCCCGAATAATCCTCCGGCAAACTGGCTTAAATTTGTTTGTAAGGAATTAAGCGCATTGGAAATATTGTCACCGAGACCCTGGGCATTAAAATAATCCCTAAAAGCATTGAGTTCTCCAGTGGCTTTGCCCCAGTAGTTGGGGAAATCCTGGATAAAGCCGTTCATTTCTGTAGCTATCGGTGGTATAATCAAATAAATAGCTCCGCCAAGAATTAAAAACAAAATACAATAAATAAATAAAATACTTAAGGCTCGCGGAATCTTGAATTTTTGAAGCCAATTCACCCAAGGATTAATCGCCGCTGACAAAATCAAAGCGACAAAAACAAGCAGGACGATATCACGAATGAAAAACAAGAAGACGATGGCAATAATCAAAAATAATATTTTGAAAAGTGTGCCGGATGAAATATTGATGTTAATATTTCTGGATCCGTTTGATGCCATACAATTAAAAAATAAATTTATATTACCTTAATTATACAAGATTAGTTATATAGCGTCAATAAAAGTCAAAGTCAAATGAACAAAAAAACATTAGCCAAAAATACGGAAGGATTATTTAACTATGAAATCATAGATAAATTTAGCGCGGGAATCGTTTTGAGCGGACCGGAAGTGAAATCCATGAAAAACAGTCGCGTCAGCCTGAGAGGCTCATACATCAGAATAGATCACAACAATGAAGCCTGGCTGATAGGTTGCCATATCGCTCCCTATGAACCGGCCAAAAACGTCCAGACCGGCTATGACCCGCAAAAGCCCAGAAAGCTCCTGCTCCGCAAAAAAGAGATAAGTTCATTGATAGGCAAATCCAGCCAAAAAGGCTTGACAATTATACCAACTTCTGTATATACTAATAAAGGATTAATCAAGGTAGAAATTGCCTTAGTTAAGGGAAAAACCAAAATAGATAAGCGCGAAACCATCAAAAAACGAGAAGTTGACCGCCAAATCAAAAGAACCTTAAAACAGAGATAAATTCACAATATATTGGGGATGTTTGTTTTGATAGAAGACCAATTATAAAGTGGCAAGCCGAGCTTGATAATATCTCGTTAAACCATTATCAACTATATAAGTGCCAAAAACTTATTGGCAAGAGTGTCATCTGCTTTTAGCGGATTAGCTTTTGCTCCTGCTATTGCCTAATTAGGCTCAAATAGCCATCGTCCCGTCTATTCCTCATAAACGGTCAGCGGTGTTATATTATGAGGATCGGCAAAGGCCATGCTCCTTGGTTTTTGTTTAAATTTAAAGAGATAGGGTTATATCATTTTGCTCTTTTTCCAGATATAAGCTAAAATATAATAAAAGAGCGGAAGCTTGTGAACCTATTTATAGTTTTCTTCTAGACAGGAGCTCATTACTCCTCATCTCCACTAGGAGCAATTGAAAATTAAGAATTATCAATTAAGAATGCGGGAAGCTGTTTTATGTATGATTTATAATTCTTAATCCATAATTCTTAATTCTTAATTAAAGATTGACAATGCGAAGATCATTTAGAGGAAAAGGCTCTAACACCGTAGACTTAAGCAAAGAACTGCGCGTAAATGAAAAGATACTGGCCAAAGAACTCATGGTTATTGACGAAGCCGGACTTCCTTTGGGATTACTAGAAACGAGCAAGGCGCTTGAAGAAGCAACTACTAGAGGCTTTGACTTAGTTGAGGTTTCTCCGAAAGCCGTTCCTCCAATCGCCAAATTCATGGATTTTGGAAGTTATAAATATCAAAAAGAAAAACAAGAAAGAAAAAGCAAATCCAAAAACAAAACGGCAACACTTAAAACAATTAAGATTTCAACTCGTATTGGTCAGCATGATTTAGATATGAGATCCAATCAAGCAGTCAAATTCCTAAATGATGGCGATAAAGTAAAAATTGAATTAATGCTTAGAGGCCGAGAGCATCAACATGTTGATTTGGCACATGAGAGCATCAAAAAAATGGTTTCCGATATAACTTTACAAATAACCGATAAACAATTAAAAACAGAACAAGCGATAAGTAGATTAGGAAGCAAACTATCCACTATAATTTCGTTGTAAGCTGTTGCTAATAAAAAATTAAAATAATCTGAAAAGCGGATCATACCGCTTATTAAATACTAAAAAATATATGCCAAAGATTAAAACCAGACAAGCTGTTGCCAAAAGGTTCAAGATAACCAAGAACGGGAAGGTTATGAAAAGAACTGCTGGACAGGACCATTTCAATGCCAGGGAAACAGGTGAAACCAAAAGAAAAAAAAGGAGAGATACTTCAATCGCCAATGTGGATGCCAAAAACATCAAGAAGATGATACCCTATAACTAGTGTATAGCTAAGGCCAATAGAAAAACATAGATAAAATTATAAAATAATATGCCAAGAGTAAAACGAGGAGTTCAACACGCCAAAAGAAGAGCCAACGTTTTGAAAAAGACCAAGGGCTTTGAAGGCGGAAGAAAAAGCAAAATCAAATTAGCCAGAACTGCAGTCAATAAAGCTGGTGCTTATGCTTATCGTGATCGCAGAGTGAAGAAGAGAACTGCTAGAGCATTATGGCAAATCCAGATCGGTGCTGCTACAAGAGAATTAGGAGTTAGCTACAGCAAATTTATTGATGGTTTGAAAAAAGCCAACATTGAATTGGATAGAAAAGTTCTTGCCGAGATGGCTGAGAAACAACCAAAAATATTTGCCAAGATAGTTGAGAAAGTAAAATAAATTCAATCCCCCTCTCGGGGATTTCTGGATTGGTACCCGCCCGAACGGCTGAACGCCAGTTCAGTCGGGCGGGGCTCAATTGGTTACACTATGTACACAGCTTACGTCCTAAAAGACAAAGAAGGAAAATTCTATAAAGGAATGACCAATGATTTAGAACGTCGCTTACGCGAACACCAGAGTGGACACACCTTTTCAACAAGAAATATGAATGAATTACAGGTTGTTTATCAAGAGTCTTTTTCGACTAGAGATGAAGCAAGGAAAAGAGAGGTTTATTTTAAAAGTGCTGCTGGTAGAAGATTTTTAAAAACAATAATAAAATAATAGCTTGGCACCTGCCCGACTGAATAATGCTCAGTCATTCAGGCGGGGCTCAATTGGTTAGAGAATAAATTTAAATAATGGATTGGTAGCTCAATTGGTTAGAGCACCCGCCTGTCACGCGGGAGGTTGCGAGTTCAAGTCTCGTCCAGTCCGCAATGGACAATATTATCACTGAAAATCAGCCCAAGTGGGCTGATTTTTTTGAAATAAAAAATGAGGCCGTCCCAAACTGGTGGGACTTCCTCATTACTAACTGTGCACGCAAGGCCATGAAACTTAGGCCTCGTATACTTCGGTGACGCCGTGGTCAACGACGACAACGGCCACTCCCGCCATTTCCCGCAATTTCTTCCCCGACCCCTCTTGGTCGAGTATGTCCAGCATCCCCTGGATGCCTTCCCTCATTGCGAGACCTCTGGCGAAAGGAATCTCCCCGCAGTCACGTATCTCTTGCCAGTTGTACCCAGGCATAAGCGCCTCGGCGAGTGGCCCGCCATGGACGTCGTCAACATTCACCACCACAATGACCACTTCCTCGGGGCTCTTGTTGAGTTCGGCCACGCGACACTTGAAATGCTCAACGCGTTCGGTATTCATTTTGAGTGTGGCTCGGCAATTGTTCTTACACACGGCCTGAATAAAGGCCAATGCGACTGGATCATCAAGAACCAGCACGCCATCAACTTCACGAACAACTGCTTGTGGGAATCCATCCTCGGTTGCCATAAAGCAGAATCTCCTTGTTGTGGGCTCTTGCCCTCCTAAGACCATAAGGTGCAACCGTAATCCTCAAGAATTACGGATCATTTTCCTAGATTTACTAAGATAAATTATTATATCCTAATTATTAAAATTTGTCCATATCAATAACAGACAAACTATTCACCTAAATTTGGTATCCAATAATATCTCCTATGCTCCTTAAAAAAGCTATAATTTCGTCCACCCTCTCCCGCATCTTAAAAAAATCGCCAAAACGGCGATTTTTTTATTTCAGGCACTGACAATATTAAATTATGTGCGTCGCAACATTTTTACAATCCAGATAAGCACAATAGCGCCTAGAAGAGCCACTATAAAACTGTATAAATTAAATCCGGTCACGGCACTTTGACCGAGAAAACTCATAATCCAACCACCTATCACTGCCCCGATAATTCCGACAACGATATTTAATATAATACCTTGTTGTCCGTCAGTTTTCATAATAAGTGACGCAACCCAACCGACCAATCCCCCAAATATAATCCAAATAATTATTCCCATATAATTTTAATTATTTACAAATTGACTTCTTATTATTTCTTATTTATTTGCCCCCGCGTTCTCCTTATGTTGCGCAGCGGCATCCTCATGGGCTTTGGCGGCGTTTTCTTCTGCCACATGCGCCAATCCATCCTGTTCAATAACTTTTTCTTCTGTTTGCGTTGTGTCGTCTTCCATACTGTTTTGTATTTAATTATTTATATTATTTATCTTCTTGGTCGTTTAATTTGGCCGCCGCTTCAGGAGTAGAAACGGTTTTGCCCATGAGAAATAACTTGATAATGGCTACAGCTATGACTAGATAAACCAACATAGCAAGAAGAGTAGTCCATTCAAAAATATTATTTGCAACATAGTTGATACGGAATACACTTAGAAATGGAGATGCAAAAATGTAAGTTGCCCCATAGATGAAACTGGTAAAACCGGCAGACGGATTTGCCCCGAGCAACTTCAGAACGAATCTAAATAATAATAATATTTCCAAGAGACCAAGCAAGTACCAAACAATTTGAGTACCTCTATATAGTGCCTTAGTGGTGGGAGAATTAAATGAGTTCATATATTTTATATTAAAGAATAAATTTTATTTTTTCTTTTTTTTCTCTCCTTCCTTCTCCTCCAAATATTCTTCTTCCATTTCTTGCCATTTTTCCTTCAAGGCAGTTATAAGTATTTTTTGAGCGCCACTCGCCAATTTATTTTCTTTGGCATACTCATCCACTACTGTAGAGACTAATTGGTCAAAACCATCTTTAGTGGCATCTTCTAGCTGATGAAGTTTCTTTTTTAAATGCTTGGCCAGAGTTTTGAGATCTTTCTGCAATTCCTCAGAAAGCTCTTGCCCCTGCTTGTTCATGGCAAACCCGACCACAGCCCCGACTGCCAATAGTCCGCCCAATATAAGTCCTTTTTTGAATTTGTTTTCCATAAAATATAATTAATGAATTATTTATGATAATTATAACTTAAAAAATTTAACCGAAGATACTTTCTTTACTCTTTTTTTTAAGCTTATTGATTTCCTTCTCCATTTTTTCTATATGAGCTTCAATTTTCTCTGTCCGCTTAGCCAGCTTAGCTTCCAGCTGATTTGAGTGATTTGCAAATGTTTCAGCAACAAACATT
>JBAZBX010000007.1:0-35147 GCA_041671305.1 Patescibacteria group bacterium | reverse complement strand
AAATTTTTGGTTGATTGTGGCATGTTTCAGGGCAGTAAATATGCCAGCGAAGAAAATTTAGCTGATTTTAAGTTTGATCCAAAGGAGATTGATTTTTTAATTTTGACCCATGCTCATGCTGATCATTGCGGAAGACTGCCCAAATTATGTAAAGACGGTTTTGGTGGAAAAATTTATTCTACCGCGGCTACCAGAGATTTGGCAGAAATTATTTTACTTGACAGTGCCAAGATTATTGCAGAAGAAGCAAGAGAGCATGGAATTCAGGCACTTTTTGAAATAAGCGACGTCTATGATGCCATGACTCGCTTTTGGCCGGCAAATTACGAAGAAATAGTTAGAATTACGCCGGAAATAGAAATCAGATTTAGAGACGCTGGACATATTTTGGGCTCAGCTTCCATTGAATGTTTTATTGTAGAAGATGGTCGGCAGAAGAAAATAGTTTTTTCCGGAGATCTGGGTAATCCGCCAGCACCAATTGTTCGTGATCCTGAGGTGATTGATGGCGCGGATTTGGTCGTGATAGAATCTACTTACGGCGGTAAAGTCCATGAGCCGGCAGATACCAGAGTACAAAAGCTTAGACAAGTCATAGTTGAATCAATCGGCCAGGGAGGAAATTTGCTTATTCCGGTCTTTGCCCTGGAGCGTTCACAGGAGATTATTTATGAATTAAATTATCTTCATGAAACTCGCCAAATTCCCAAAGTGCCGATTTTTATGGATGGGCCGTTGGCTATTGAAGCGATTGAAATATATAGAAAATATATCAACTTATTTGATGATGAATCTCGGGAAAGGATTAATTCAGGTGATGACATCTTTAATTTTGACGGCCTGACTTATACTAGAACCGTTGAGCAATCCAAGGAGATAAATAATGTACCATCTCCAAAAGTAATTTTGGCAGGAAGCGGAATGATTAATGGTGGAAGGATGATCCATCATTTGAAACGTAATATTTCAGATGCTAATAATCATTTATTGTTTATAAGTTATCAGGCAAACGGTACCATGGGTAGAAGATTGCTGGACGGAGCCAATAAGATATATATTAACAATGAAGAATTCGCTGTTCATGCCAAAATATCGGCTATCGGAGCATATTCATCCCACGCCGACCAGAAGAAGCTTATTCATTGGCTATCAAATATTAAAAAACCCATTCCTAATAAGATATTATTGGATCATGGAGAACAAGAGAGATTATTGGGTCTTCAGGATGGAATCAATAAAGAATTAAAAATAAATTCGGAAATAGTGAGATATGGCAAATGTTATGAAGTCTAGGATTTTTCGCGGACTGTTCAAATCTACAAAATCAAAAATAGCCGTTTTAGCCTTTTTAATTATAGTTTTACTCATAGTGGTTTTGGTGGCTGCTTTTTTGTTTTTGGGAAATACAAAAACGGCTGGAAAATTAATTTGCAAAAAAAATTATTTTTTGAGTACTTCATCGCCATATGTCTTGCCGGAGGCTGGTAGTCCAAATAAACCAGAAGATCATAAACCAGCCATTGAAAAAAAGACAACCAATGGTATCTATGGAGATCAAAAAGTTCCTATTTTGACTTATCATTATGTTGAGCCGGTACCACCGTTTACTACATTACCCAATTTATATGAAGATCCGAAGGTTTTTGAAAATCAGCTTTCCGTTTTAAAAAATAATTCTTATAATGCAATTTTTGTCAGGGATTTAGGCAGAACCTTTTACCGCCAAGATTCTATTCCTGCCCATCCGATTATACTCACTTTTGATGACGGTTATGGAGATTTTTATACGACTGTTTTTCCATTGCTCAAAAAATATAATATGAAGGCCGTGCTTTATGTAATAGTGAATGCGGTGGATAAGCCCGGATATATTACCAGCGCTCAAGCCAAGGAAATGGCGCATAGCGGATATGTGGAAATAGGTTCCCACACCATGGATCACGTTAATTTGAAAAAAGCAAACGATAAGGATGCTTATAACCAATTATTTGAGAGTAAGAAAAAACTTTCTGAAATTATTGGTAAACCGGTAGAAGATTTTGCTTATCCCTTTGGATTTTTTTCAGACAGGGATAGGAGTATTGTAAATAAGGTCGGATATCTCACCGCGGCTTCAACGTATCCTGGAGTCATGCAAAGTTACAAAGATAGATTTTCTCTTTTCCGCTTAAGACCGAATAATAGAATGGACAAGCAATTTTTGGATTGGTTGCGCGCGGAAGAAAATCGCCAAGAGAACAATTAAAAAAGCAATAAAAATACTCCCCTCCGTCAGTTGGCGGATAAGGGGAGTATTTTTTAAGAATTGATTGTTTTAGAATCTCTTCTGGAAATCGCCAGATCGTTGAAATCCGCCGGTTCTTGGTCCAGATCCTGAAAAAGTTCTCTTTTCCATAGGTCTAGCTTCATTAACCTTCAAATTTCTTCCATCAAGAGGCTTGTCGTTCAAATTTGAGATTGCATTTTGAGCATCTTCTTCGGATGCCATTTCTACAAACCCAAAGCCTTTGGATCTTCCAGTTTCCTTATCTGTAATAATCTGAGCTGACACAACGGTTCCTGCTTGAGCAAAGTGGGCTGTTAAGCCATCATTGTCGGTGTTGTATGAAATACCACCAACATATAATTTAGTTGCCATTTTTTTTACTTCTACTTAGTTATTTAAAACAATTCCGTTGGTCAGACCTTTGCGATTTATTGAGCCCTAGGATATTGTATTATTATGATAGCATAAAACGGGAAAAATAGCAAGCTTTTGACGTATTTAGGGATTTTGAATTTTTCATTTAGAATGCTAAACTAAAGCTAGAATATGGGAATAGATAATTAAAATTTAACCATTTAAAACAGCATGAAAATCGGATATCCTTGCATTAATCAGACCTTGCATTTGAGTAGTTCCAGGACATTTCGTCTGGCATCTTACTCTGAATCTAAATTTAAGGAAATTGTAGATAATAATTTAAACGCCTTGACGCAAATATTGGAATATAATGTTTCAAGCGGGTTATTGGCTTTTCGTATTACTTCGGACTTGATTCCTTTCGCCTCTCATCCGGTATGCCAACTCAACTGGCAGGATTTTTATCAGGGAGAGTTTTTGGCTTTGGGTAAAATTATCAAGAAAAATAATTTGCGCATCTCTCTGCATCCAGATCAGTTTGTGCTGATTAATTCGCTTCGGGAAGACGTTTTGGAGGCAAGTCTGAGGGAGTTGCATTATCAATGTGAAGTGCTAGATCTCATGGGACTCAATACGACTCACAAAGTCCAGATTCACGTGGGCGGTGTTTATGATGACAAGCAAGCTAGCTTGAAAAGATTTATTACCAGATATAAAGAGTTGCCAGTGAAAATTAAAAAAAGATTGGTGATTGAAAATGATGACAGATTATATAATTTTGCCGATTGTCTGTTTATAAGCAAAAAGACGGGCGTGCCGATTGTACTGGATGTTTTCCATCACAAGTGCAACAATCAGAAAGAGTCGCTTGATGCGGTTTTGAAAAAAGTTGTTTCCACTTGGAAGAAGAATGATGGCGTGCCCATGCTGGATTATAGCAGTCAAGACAGCCACAAAAAGCCCGGAAGTCATGCGCCCTCCATTGATGTCAGAGATTTTGCGGATTTCGCTTCTCGCCTAGGCAGAAGAGATTATGATATAATATTAGAAATAAAGGACAAGGAAAAAAGCGCTTTGAAGGCTTTGGCGATTTTGAAGAAATTAAAAAAGATCAAATGAAATTAAAAATTAAAAAGTTAAATCCAGATTGCAGGTTGCCGAATTATGCTCACCCGGGCGATGTAGGTATGGATCTTTATTCGTTGGAAGATTATGATTTGAATCCCGGCGAACGGAGAGTATTTTTTGTCGGTTTTGCTTTGGAATTTCCTGTTGGTTTTGCGGGTATTGTTTGCGATAAAGGAAGTTTGCCGAACAAAGCTGGTTTGCATTCCATGGGAGGAGTGTATGACGCCGGCTACAGAGGAGAATATAATGTTCTCCTGATAAATTTGGGACAGGAAGCTTACCATATCTCCAAAGGCGATAAAATTGCCCAACTAATTATTTATCCGGTAGATATCGCAGAGCTGGAGGAAGTGGATTTTTTGTCGGAAAGCAGTCGCGGTGAAGGAAGATTCGGTTCAACTGGGAAAAATTAATATGAAAACACGTTCAAAATAAATAATTATATTATGAAAAAGATTTTAATTTTGGCGGTACTCGCATTATCTCTAATATTTGTCATGCCAGTTTCAGCTCAAGTTCCGGAAGAAGTTATCAAAAATTTTGATAGCCAAATTACGATTGATTCTGACGGTTCCATGATCGTCGCAGAAACCATTACTGTGCATAGCGAACAGATTGAGATTCAACATGGCATTTATCGTGATTTTCCAACCAAATACAAAGACAATCTGGGCAATAATTACAATGTGGGATTTGAGCTGATCTCGGTCAGGCGCGACGGTTTGGATACCAAATATGATACGGCTGGTTTGTCCAATGGCATCAGGATTTATATTCGTGATAAAAATGTGGATCTTGAGGTGGGTGATTATGTTTTTGAAATTATCTACCGCACTACCGGCCAATTGGGATTTTTTGCCGATCATGATGAATTGTATTGGAACGTGACTGGTAATGGTTGGTCATTTCCCATAGAACGCGCTTCGGCCGAGGTCACTTTACCGGCGGGTATTTCAGCTGATCAAATAAAATTGGAAGGATATACCGGTTATACAGGTGATAAGGGCAAGAATTTTACCAGTAGCATTCAGGAAGGTCAGGCAGTGTTTGCGACAAATAGTTTTATGCCGGCTCAAAGCGGGTTGACCATTGTAGTTGGTTGGCCCAAAGGATTTGTGCTTGAACCAACTGCTCAAGAAAAGCAGAGCAAGTTTATCCGGGATAATGCTGGCGTGGCCATAATGTTTGTAGGTGTTATCGCGGTTTTTCTTTACTATTTTATTTTTTGGTTTAAGCGTGGCAAAGATCCCCAAAAGGGGACAATTATCCCAATGTATGAGCCTCCTCAGGGCATGTCTCCGGCTGTTATGGGATATTTGAGCCGTATGGGATTTCGGAATGAGTTGCTGGTGGCTCAAATTATTAATTCAGCCGTAAAAGGTCAGATCAAAATTGATAAAGGCGGACTTTATTATAAATTGACTAAACTAATTGGCGATCAAGAGGCGGAAGAATTATTGGCCGAAGATAAATTGATTATTGAAAATTTGTTTGATGGACGAGATCATATTGAGATAAAGCCTTCTCGTCACGTGGAAATATCTGATACTATACAAGAATTAACTTATTATTTAAAATCTAATTTTGGGAAATATTTTTCTAGCAATTTAGTTTTTGTCGTCATTGGCGTAATTGCCTCTCTTGCTATTTTTGCCGGTGGTATCTTTTTTAGCGATCATGTCATGATGCTTCCCGTCTTATTTTTTTTAGGATTCTGGTTGTCAGGTTGGACCGTTGGAGTAGCGGTTTTGGTTTATAAGGTATTTACCGGCTGGAAAAGTATTATTAAAGGCGACAGGCAAGCGGTTACGATTTCATCCACTGTCGTATTGACTATATTTTCCATTCCTTTTGTGGTTGGAGAGGTGGTAGTCTCAGCCGTTTTTCTGGGTATGGCTGGGCCGTTTGCTATTTTGGCGGTAATTTTATTGGCCTTAATTAATGGCATCTTTGCGGTTTTACTCAAAGCTCCGACCGTTGAGGGCAGAAAGATAATGGATGAAATTGACGGCTTCAAATGGTTTTTGTCGGTTACCGAGAAAGACCGGATGAATTTTTTCAATCCGCCGGAAAAAACTCCGGAGTTGTTTGAAAAATATATGCCTTATGCTTTGGCTCTCGGCGTAGAAAATAAATGGTCAGAACAATTTACGGAGGTGTTTAACAGATTGCATAATGAAGGCCATGATTACAGTCCGATTTGGTATTCGGGCGCCGTATTGGCTGGATTTTCGGCCGGTACCTTTGCTTCTTCCTTATCTTCATCCATGGGCAGTTCTATTTCTTCGGCTTCCTCAGCTCCGGGATCAAGTTCCGGTTTCGGAGGCGGAGGTAGTTCCGGAGGTGGTGGAGGCGGAGGAGGCGGAGGTGGTTGCTAAAACCGCTTCGTTGCTAATTAAGTAGTTTTATGATATATTGGGGTGCAGCCGTAAAAGCGGTGATTTTTGTATGTTTGCCAAAAAATAATTTATGCCAGAAAAAATATTTAAATTAAAAAGTAATTTTTCTCCAACCGGCGATCAGCCACAGGCGATTAAAAAGTTGATCAAAGGAATGAAAGAAGGGGATAAATTTCAAACCCTGTTGGGAATTACCGGATCAGGCAAGACTTTTACTGTGGCCAATGTCATAGCTGAATTTGATCGTCCGGTTCTGGTCATGGCGCCAAATAAATCTTTGGCGGCTCAGCTTTATCGTGAGTACAAAAATTTCTTTCCGGAAAATAGCGTTAATTATTTTGTATCATATTATGATTACTATCAGCCGGAAGCGTATATGCCAAATTCTGATACTTATATTGAAAAAGAGGCCATGATCAATCAAGAAATTGATAAGTTAAGGCATCAGGCAACTAGCGCTTTGCTCACTCGTCGTGATGTGATCGTAGTCGCTTCGGTTTCCTGCATTTACAATCTCGGCGTGCCCATGAATTATTTTGAAGCTTCAATTCATCTGGAAGTGGGACAGTCTATAGTCAGGCAGGATTTGATCAGGCAATTAATAAAAATTCAATTTGAAAGAACCACAGGAGAATTGGCCAGAGGAAAATTCAGAGTGCGCGGGGATGTTTTTGAAATCATGCCTGCCTCGGATAGCGTGATTTATCGGATTGAATTGTCCGATCAGACAATATCGGCTATTTCTATTGCTGATGTCTTGACTAGGAAAATAAAAAGCGAAGAAAAAGAATTAATCATTTTTCCGCCAAAACACTTCATTTCCACTCAACCCCAAATAGAAAATGCGATTAAAGAAATAAAAGCAGAGCTCAAAGATAGATTGAAATTCTTTGAAAAGAAAAAACTATATTTGGAAGCAGAGAGACTGCAAAGACGGACTCGCTATGACATGGAAATGCTCCATACCCTTGGGTATTGCCATGGCATTGAGAATTATTCCAGGCATTTGGCGGGGAAGCTGGCTGGTGAAGCGCCGGATACATTATTTTCATATTTTCCCAAGGACAAAAAAGGCAAGCCGGATTTCACTTTGATTATGGATGAATCGCATATTGGTCTTCCGCAAGTGCGGGGAATGTATGAGGGTGACAAAAGCAGAAAAGAGATGCTGATACAATACGGCTGGAGAATGCCCTCGGCTTTGGATAACAGGCCCTTGAAGTTTGCTGAATTTGAAAAGTTAATGGGTCAGACGGTTTTTACTTCGGCCACTCCCGGTGACTGGGAAATTCGCCATTCGTCACAAATTATAGAGCAGGTGATACGGCCGACCGGATTAATTGATCCGGAGATTGAAGTACGTCCGGTATTTGATAAAAAGAAGAATTATAGCCAGATAGATGATATAATCCAAGAGGCGGATAAAGTAATTGCCAAAGGTGATCGCGTAATTATCAATACGCTTACCAAAAAGCAGGCAGAAGATTTGCACAGTTACCTAGAGAAAAAGGGGATGAAATCAAATTATATGCATTCTGATACCAAGACTTTTGCGCGCACAGAAATACTTATGGATTTTCGCAGAGGCAAGTTTAATGTTTTAATTGGCGTTAATCTTCTGCGCGAAGGTTTGGATTTGCCGGAAGTGACTCTCGTGGCCATTCTGGATGCGGACAGAGAAGGGTTTCTACGAAGTGAAACATCGCTGATTCAGATTATGGGCAGAGCAGCTAGAAATGTCAGTGGTAAGGTAATTCTCTATGCTGACAAAATAACCGGTTCCATTGATCGGGCGATGAAAGAAGTTAACCGCAGAAGAAAGGTGCAGATAGCGTATAACAAAAAACACGGCATTAAGCCGGAGAGTATCAAAAAAATTATTGAGAATTTATTGGATGTGGAAGAAAGCAATGATCCTATAAAAGAGTGAAGCCGCGCGATCCGAAGATCTACGCGGCTTGTAAGGTTGTGGGTCGCCGAGTTAACTCAGATAGAGTGCTTGGCGAGCCTCCCTTTCGCCATCGGTTTCAGCGAGTGATTCCAGTACCGCCACTACCTCCGTCGCCTCCATATCTTCCGACTCCGTATCCGGAGCTGTAGATATGGCGTCAAAAGGCTCCATAAGAGTGTCCAAGTCAAATGTGACACCCTCTGGACAGCCTTCCTCAGGCTGAAATGGAGGCCATTCTTCATTGGTCATGGAAAGTCTCCTTTGCGGCTTGCCTAGCGCCGCTTTGGTGTTTTTGACACTGAGAATCGGTCTCAGTGTCAAATCTCCTGTTCTGGTTAAAACTACTATAACGTGTAATTATAGCATTTTTAATACAGTTTGTCAATAGTAATATCAATATATTATCTAAATTTAGATAATAATAATTAAAATTATCAAAAGGTGAGTTTGGTTTTTATTTTAATTTAATAACTGCGGATTTTTTGGATCCGTATTTTTGTTTCATCCATTTTTGAGCATCTTCAAATACAGAATCGCCGTGTTTATTCTGAGGTGCAATTACCATATCCACAGACCATTTTGATTCCGGCTTATCTTTGGTTTGTAGTAACAATATGAAGTCCACATCAGCGGGTCTTTTTTTCTTGGTGGTGAAACTGCCAAATAAATAAGCAGAGGAAATTGGCAATGTTTTCTCTATTTTTTTGATTATTTTTTGAGAATTATCCCATAATTCTTTTCGGTATTTTGTGGCTATTAAATTTTTTGGAATGTTTTGTTTCATCTATTTTTATTAAATTATCCCTATGTAGGCAATCATTGATTGAACCTTATCCGGCTTATCTCTGCGGTATGAAAAATATTTCTCAGTATTGCAATATGTACACTCATCACTTGAACTGATGTTCTCTGGTCTTATGCCAAGTGACGAGAGTTGCTGTTTAAGCATAGACAATAAATCAACTTTAATAATGCTATCTTCTTGGGAAATAAAATTATTGTCAAATTGCGACACAATATCATCTTTTATTTCAAAATGGCATTTTTGTAAATGCGGACCAACATAAACCGAGATATCTGCCGGACTTGATCCAAATTCAGCGGTCATTTTGTTGACCAGTGATGCGGAGATATTTTTTACGACACCACGCCATCCCGCATGAGCCAGGCCGATAACCATCTTTCTCTCATCAAAAAAATATATGGGCAAGCAATCTCCAACTGTGACAGTCAGAAAAATGTTTTGTTTGTCTGTTATCAATCCGTCAGTATTAAGAATAATTTGACCCTTATCTTTCTCGTCAACCGCCGCAATGTTGGTCTCATGAATCAAATTAGCTGATACTATGTTATTTGTGTCTATGCCCAATTTACTAAAATAAATTCTCCTATTCTGTAAGCACTGCTCGTCTAAAATAGGCAACCTTATGTTCATGGCGCCATCAGATTTTTCAGACAATCCCCATTTTATTTTATTAGACTGAAATCCCATGTGTTTGAGAAAATTCTTATTCATTGATGTAACGGAGTATGTGAATATTGACATTGTTTAGCATAAAAACCTCTTAATAGTGCAAGGAATCTTCGGCCATTTTCGTTACAACTTCACCTTCAAAATTATAAAGCTTAACATAGGTTTGCGAAGATGCTTTAGTATCTTGTGGTGTTATGACAATGAAATTCATGGTTGTCAGATTCGGATTATGGTCAATCCATGTTCCAGAGTTTGCATAGATTGATTTTTGCCCGTTATAATTATTGGACGAACTAATTTTTGCAACATGGGTATGTCCAAAAATGACGATCCTCTTATCAGAATTAGGGTTCATAAAATACTGTACTTTTGCCTGATTATCCGTCTCCTCGGCAGAAGAAGCCTTTGCAATCGCTTGATCTACAGGAATATTTACAGCCACATGATTAAGGACTTGTCTTTGGTTCCATGTATCTTGAATTCCCTTGAAGAGATTTACATTCAGTTTACCACCGGCTGTTAGCTGATAAGGAATTAGATCATTAACCGCATATGTCTTTGTGAATCCATTAACGTTTGTCACAATGATTTTTTCATTAAATTTGTTTTCTATTGGCAGATAATTAATCGCCCATTCCCAGAGCTTAAAGTAGGCAAATAATGAGTCTTGGCTGGCATTACCAGAAGTATTCGGGGTAACAACTCTCAAAGTATCGCCCGGTTGTGGGTATTTTTGTAGCACATGGAGGGCAGCTATTCTTGTAAAAAAGTATCCCGGAGGCATTATAGTTCCCGGCGCAATATCTTGGTTGGAAATCGGATCTGGCGCGCAGAAAAAATTGTAACGATGACCGTGCTCAATAGCTATTTTGGGATAATCAGCTGGTGAGTATGTGCCTAAGCCCTGTTCCTTATCTCGCACTTGATTTATTCCCGGGAGAATAAGGTCAATATTTTCCGCAGTAATTGTCAGATCATGATTTCCGGGAACATAGGTGACCAAAATTTTTCCGTCTTGAATTATACTGTTAAAAGCATTAATTACGCCTTTGTTTGTTGCCGCAATACGTTGCACAAAATCACGCTGATCTTTTCCGGCATAAGTATTTATTGTTGCTGGCACAAACCATTCATCCAGCAGATCTCCAGCGATAACAAGTTCCTTGACGTTTGGCGACGTACTGATCTGTTTGAGTAGCTTTTGGAGAGAGGGAGTATTTTTGTTGAATTCTGCATAAGAGATGTCGGCACCAAGATGAAGGTCGCTGAGAACAACTATCATATTTTTCTCGCCCCCTTTATTTGTGAAGGGGTCTGTTGGGCTAGCTGGATTTAATTTATTGTACGATACAAATGCAATAGAAAACACCGCAATAATGATAATAATTGCACTTAAAATTTTAATTGAATTTTTTACTGTTTTTTTCATAATGAAGCAATGTTAAAATTATTATTTATTTTTTATTTGTTTAATTCCTGCACGTAAAAGAAAAGATAAGGCTATGATTAGGGCAATAGCGATTATGAGCAGGGGAGTGATCATTAGAAATGATCCACCGGAATTGATTCCAAAAATAGAAAATAAAACAGCATATCCAATTACTAGGGTCGCGAGAATTATGGCCGAGAAAATCATTAAAATTCCTAATATTTTTGATTTTTGCATAAATGTAACTTAATTAGATTATTTTTCTATGAGGCATTGTTGTTTTTTAAGAGCGATTTTATCATTCCGAATAAATCGTTTTCGTAGCGGAGCGGAGAAAATTTTATACTCATTTCTATCACCTAGAGATTTTTCGTTGTCTCGTTCTGTTTTTGATGTATCGTTCAATGGCTTCTTTTGAAGTCAGCCAATCTCGGCCTTCTTTGTAGGCCTCTAATTTCCCCTGTCTCGCTAGTAAGTTTAGATATTTAGCCGAAAAAGGCGTGGTTTTAGCTATTTCAGCTAACAATATTGATTTTTCTTGCTTTGTGGTTGCGGGAGTTAAAGTTTTGAGATAAATATCAAGTGAGCGCTCTATGGATTGAGCGACGAATTTTACCAATGGTTCGTATTTACTGCTGTCTGCTTTATCTAGTACGTCATAATATTTTTTTCGATCATTTTTCATAATTACAACCAACGGGTATCCCGCTTGCATTAGAAATAAGTTCATAGTAAGTCGCGCCGTTCTGCCGTTGCCGTCAAAAAAAGGATGAATATGTACTAATTTATGATGTAATAATGCGGAAAGTTCAATAATATTTAATT
This sequence comes from Patescibacteria group bacterium, assembly GCA_041671305.1. GTDB lineage: Bacteria > Patescibacteriota > Patescibacteriia > 2-01-FULL-39-33 > 2-01-FULL-39-33 > CAIPBY01. Next base: position 23,318 of record JBAZBX010000007.1, on the reverse strand, counting down.
TGTTTTTTTGCGAATTTAACCATGTAATTAAATCGTGCATTTTTTGCGGTACTTGCAGCGCGTCTGGTGGTGTGTGTTTCGCTCCGCCAATAATCACATTAGCATTTCTATATCGGCCAGCCCACTCTTTATCGGTTTCTTGTAAAATAATTTGATGTAAATTTTTTATGAGCGCTTCAGAAACGGTGTGTTTTTTATTTCTATCTATCAAGTCATACAAATATTCCAGTGCGGCATGGTGGTCTTTCGCTTCTAGATGATCTTTTAGTGGCTTGCCTTTGACGGTAATGCCTTCGTTAATGACTAAAAATGTCTCTTTCAGAGTCAAAGAGTTGCCTTCAATCGCATTTGAATTGTAGGTCATTTCAATCTGAAATTTTTCTCGCAGTTTTTGCACTGCCGATTTCGGCAGGGGACGCAGTTTGTTTAGTTTGGCTAGTTTTTCTTCCAGACGGGTTTGTATAATCGGGGATAGGTAAGTCATAGAATAATGTTTAATATGGTTTAGTTAGTTATTTACATTATACCATATTAAGAAATTGGGTCAAATTTAAATATTAATTCGTTGTTTTCGTAGCGAAGCGGAGTGTCGGCCTGCTCACGGGAACCGCGTACACGCTGTTAGCTGATGTAAATAAATTGGCGAGCGATAGCGAGTATTATTCGGGCAAATTTTATAAATTTTTTATTCGTTTTACTATATCTTCCAGTTTTTTAGTATGTTCTGTAAAAATTGTGAAATACTTATCGGGATTTGCGAGGAAGTCGTCAACCATTTGTTCTCTTATCTCTAGGTCGGTTTTCCAGCGATATAATTCTTCTATAAGAGTGAAATCTTCGGGTGGTAAAAAAGCGGAACAGAAATTTAAAACATCTTTTTTTCTGTAAATTAGTTTACCGTGTTGCGCGTAGGATTTTGCACCGACTGCGTCTCTGATAGACCGAACCGCCCACTTAACCCATTGAATTTGGCGGCTTTTTTCCAGTTTCCATTTGTCCATTTTGTGTGGTTGCAGATGCGTATAAATTTCAAACGGCAAACTATCCAGATATCGTTCTTGATAGAATTTAGTTAATGGCGAAAAAACTTTGCCTTCCATCCCTGATTTTTTTCTAGCCAAAAAACCGCTGGGATCGTGAACAAGATTGCTTTCTAAAAGTAATTGATGTTCTGCGCTTGGTAGTATGTCGAGGTTTTGTAATTCGTATTCGGCAAATCGGCGATCTGCTAAAGCAAATTCAATGTTGATGCCAAGTTGTTCACAAAGTTTTTTGGCTGTTGGATCATTAAATTCAAACCAATCAAGTGTTAGACGTGGTTTTTCTTGAGTTGTTTTAAGAAAATCAGAAAATTTTTGTTCTGTTTCTTTTTGTCTTGCAGTTGATAAACGACTTCCTGATGTTTGCCAGATGTAAAAGTCCGGAGAAGACACATAAACTCGCGTGTCTATATCCGATCCTGGCACGGCTTCACCTTTCGCGTAAGATCCAATTTCAATAATTCCATCAACCTTGAAATTATGTCCAATCGCTTCTTCGAGAAGTCGTGCATATCTTTTTGTCAACTCTGGGTTTAACTCTAATTCAGAATGATTTGGATCAAACTTTGGTTTTGTTTTAATTTTTGGTCGTTCAGCACTCATAAAAGTTTTATAAAATTTGCCCGAATAATTTTTCGTCAGCAGACGAAAAGAATAAAAATTTATTTTATATAACGTATCGGCATATGCCGTTTTAATGTTGTATATGCTGTGTTATCTGATGTATTATTCTTTTGGCCGATAGCCCGCTGGCGATTAAGCCAGCAAAACAAATATTTTTAGGGAATTGGGGAAATCATCTATTTTGACTTCCCCCTGGTGAATTGGATCGAGGATTTTTCACTCCTCTTTTTTATGCAATTCAGGAACAAGTGAAACAGGTGCGTTTGTGTCACAGAATGGGCAACCATCTTCGTTTGGCGAAAACGTGCGACCACAAGTATGGCACATGTGGGTGTCTGGTGATAGGGCTTCGGTCGCTATCATGCCTAGTATTTCCTCAGTGGTGTTCATGGTGGCTCTCCTTTAGCGGTTGTTGGTGTATCCAATTCCCCAAAAATATTTGTTTTAAAAGAGCAATATTTCGTATAGCCGTGAGTTGGACGATGCGGAGCGTAGCCGTATATGCCGTGTTATATGATGTAAATTTAATCACGCTGTTGTAATCTCACCATCCTCTATTTTCAGCACATCGCCAAAAAATTGCATATTTTCCCCATCAATAATTATTCCATCGCCATCTTTACATGCGTAAATAACTGATTTGCTCGTCTTAGAATAGTCTTTCAATCTTTTGACAATCTCGTCATTGTTTATATCGAAATGAGGAAAAAAATCAAAATTATTCAAGCCTAAAGCTGAAAAATCCTTTAAGCCAACTGAGTTTTGGTCGCCGCCAATATCATCATCTATTGAGGTTACGGCGATAGTTTTGGACATTATAATACTACCCGCAGAAACACCGATCAAGATACCGCCTTTTTCAACAAAGCCCTTTAGAACTGGAATAAAATTGCGATGTCTCAGTGAATTAAGAAAGTAATACGTGTTTCCTCCAGAAAGGAATATTGCATCGCAAGATAATAATTCGGGATTTTTTTCCTTATTGTATTCTTGGTCAATATCAAAGTAGAGCAAATCAGTTATACCAAATTGTTTATACCACTCAACTTTTCGATTGAAATACTTTCTTGGTAAATCAGATTGCGATGGAATATACGCAATTGTTGGTTTTCTATCACCAAAAAACTTTAAGAAAGCCTCATCAATTTGAGTTTTACCGTTTACTTGGTCACTGTGTAATACTAATCTTTTCATGGTTTTTTGCACTAAGTGATAAAATTTATGTCATATAACGTTTCGGTCTATCCGAAGTTGCCTTGAATTTGGTTATTTATATAACCTCTTAATTTTTTAAAGCAATTTTGGATAGATCGTGTTAGGTGATGTTTGAGTTCTGTATTATTTCGAAAGTTCTACCCACAGAATTACTCCTCCTAGAATTTTACTATCGACAACTTTTAATCCACTCTGTTTTGCCAGTTTCTGAATATCTTCAATATTGAAGGTCATGGATTTATAACCATTTAAATAGAAAATTTCATTTTCCCTGTCAATATCAATAACTTCAACATCAACATTCTTATAAAATTCTATGCGTTCTTTTATATTTCCTTTGTGAAACACCGTAATGAAGACACTTTTGCTTGTGACTTTAGCAAGTTCTTTTAACGCAGAAACTTGATCTGTGATATTACCAAAGGTATTCCAGACACATAAACTAAAATCAAAATAATCTTCTGGATAAGTGTCACTTAAATGCTCAATTTCTCCTTCGATTATTTGGACATTACTATAATTTTGAGCTACCGACTTTGATTTACCTAACATGAATTGAGAATTGTCTATACCAATAAGTTCACCAACCTGCGGTGCTAATTCTGGAATTAGTCGACCAATACCGATACCTGTTTCAAGGACACGGCTGGCACCTTTGGTTTTTGATTTCAGCAAAGCTACCTCTTCATTGATGTAGTCTTGATATTTCTGTGGGTAATATTCAGGTAGTAAACCTTTAAAAATGCCATCTTTATATGTTGTTGACTCAAAAAAGTTGTCAGAATTACTCATAGGGTAGAACTAATTACTGTTTATTTACAAAGATTAAGAACTCAAATTTCACTTAACGTTAGGCATATCCGAAGTTTTTCTGAAGCGTAGCGTAAGAAAAATTTGGGAGAGAAAATTTTGCTATCCTTAATTTATTACAAAGTGCAAAATTTTTGAACCGGATATGCCTTGTTATGTGATGTAAAATTCTTTCTTTTTTCTTTTTTTAAATTTGCTTTTTATTCTAAATGATAAATAAGTTTTTTTGTTTTTGATTTTGGGCAGAGGGGTCAGGGGTGAATGCCCAAAATCAAAAACTCTTTATTTTTATTATAATTTTTGGCTCTTAAACAAATTTCAATTATGAAGTTTTCTGAACGAGCAAACGGTGAAGCCTTAAATTAGGATAGTGGGTGGATTTGAAATTACTTATTCAAAATTTCTTCCGCTTTTCTTCTGCCAGTTGCTCGCAATAATATATTATCATTTTTATCAATATCAATATAGTCAGTTAACCGTTCAAGTTTTATTGCTGATTGTTTGAATTTGTGCAATTTTAAACAAGCAATAAACTTATCTTTTGCTATTCTATTTGGATAACTTCCATATAAAAGCAACAAAGCACATTCATTGGCACTTTTAAACTTCTTATGATCAACGTAAATACGATCGTCTATTTCTTCAAAAATAGGATATTTACGTTCAATTAAAGAATGTATGATTTTTTTAGCGTCATCAATATCGATTTTTTTTGCTGAAAATCTAACCAATTCTGCCAAAATCCATGAACATAGAGGTAAAATAGTTGAAGAGTCCATTTCATTTGGAGTTATTTCATCAGAATCATGTCTGGCACCACGATTTGATGTAATATCATAAATAAAAATACTTGCTCGCGGAATTTCAAGTCGAACCCCGTCTTCTGGAATTTCAGAACTGCCAATTTCTCCATTTATAATTTTTTGAGCAAAAACCCCCGCCTTAAAATCTTTTTGTTTTGTTGGCAGTGATTTGCCTGCGTATACCCACAACATTTTAATAACTGCTTCAATAAATTTACCAGACTTTGAGAGCGAGCTATCCCAATCACCTTGCTCAAATTTCTGAGTACTGGATATAAAATATTGAACAACAGAAGTGACTCTTTTTGCCTCAAATTTATCCTTCAGTATGCTTTCAACTTGATTTTCTAATTTCATAATACATTTTTCCATTCGTTTGTTAAATTGTATTTTCCATGTTCCTTGGAATCAACCCAGCCACGATTTTTTGCATCATTTGGATAAAACATATTAAATTTACCGAGCATATTTTTCGCTGACATTTTTTTCTCCCAATATTCTTTAATCTCGCTCAGTTTTATATTTTTATTAACCTCTCCTTTCGCAAAATAAGCAAGTAACAAAGTAAATTTTTTAGGTCCACTTTTACTAATAGCATATCTTTTAACAAACGCTCTTTCGTTAATAGAGAAATCAATATTTTGAGTTGAACCTTTGGGGGTTGCTTTTGTTTTTTTCCCGTTATTAAATACAACTTCTTCCAATTTTTCTATTCTTTTTATGATTTCTGTTAAATTACCGTTAGTCATATTATTGATTAAATTATTTTCTTAATACATAAAGCCAATTTTTTGATTCTTTGTCTTTAAGCCGATTAAACATTCTTCTTTTGGTTAAATTTAGTAAGTTCATTGAAATAGAGGTTTGGGGATAATATCTACCAATTTCCTTTAATTTTTCCATAATGGTAGAAATATCTCTGGGCGCGTCAAAAAAGCCATCGTCTGTTAAAAGGGTAAGTGCGCCCGAAGCTCCTTTGGGAACAGAGACAATTTTTGCTTTTTGCTTTTTTGTCGAAACACCACCTGATATTGTGACCAATTCGTCCACCAAGCTTTTAATTTGTTCAGCTATTTTTTGTGCGTTGTTTTCCATAGATTTATAAGTTATTAATATTTAATACTTCAATAATATACCTATTGTTTTTTGCTGTCAAGTCTAAAATAGATGTAAATGATGAATTAAACCCAATCACAAACATCATAACTAATATTTTGTTAGTAAATATGCCACATCTGATAAATTAAATTACATCAAAAAAGCCTTATTTTAATAGAAAAAATCGGCTAAACGCCGATTTTTTTAATCAAAACATATATTTAATACAAAAAGAATATAACTAATAACAGATTATCCACATACTACATAATGCAAATACTCGGTTGTTTTATTCGCTGTAAAATTTCTACTTTCTGTTTTGTCAGCTTTAAAGCGATTATAATCTTTTGTGAAATTTCCGTATTTGCCACGCAAACTCATCACTTCCTTGATGTCATCTAGCGACATCAGACCTTCGTTGTTATAGCTCAAAAAGATATATTTTACCTTTGCTTTTAAAATCAAATCTTTGAATGCTTTTTTAACCTGCGATCTTGAACAATATAAAGATTTTTGATTCTGATATTCTCGTAAACCAGTTTTTCCGTGGATTTTTGGGCTATCATACTTAGCGATAGTTTCAAGCATGTGATAATTTGTGGCATATTGTCGGTGATTATATGGCGGATCTAAATACAAAATATCTCCACTGACTTTTTCTAAGACATTATTAATGTCTTCGTTAAAAACCTCATGATCTTGATCGTTCATTATCAATTGAGCAGGCTTTAAAACTAAACTATTTTGAGCGGTTTTTTTTAATTTTTTAAGAAAAGCGCCATAAACAGAGGCCGTATTTGCGTACTTATCGATTGATTCAAGTAAGCTCGTAATTAAAAAATAGTATTCGTTATCTGAAATTAATTTTTCCATTTTCCATTGTTCAATTTTCTGACGAATTGCATCACATCTCATGCCGTTTTCATCTGAAAAATATTGTCTTTCTTCTTCTTTATTTTTTGTTCCACCAGCACAGTAATTATTATAAATAAAACCTTTTGCTCCTTTTATGTCGGATAAATAGCTACAAACAAAATCTTTTTTATTTTCTAATTTAATATTTTTCAATTTAGGAATTTCTTTTGTTAAATCAGAAAATTTTAGTTCCTTGTGATTCCCAATATAATGTCTATTTAAAACATAACTATAATATTGAATATCGTTTGCTATAACTTTGTAACCTTTCTTTTTAAAATATCTGCCAACAATTCCAGTGCCAGCAAATAAATCGCAAAAAGTATTGCAGTCTTTATCAACCACCTTATTTATTGACTCTTCCAAAAATTCTAATAATGATAATTTGCTTCCAATATAGTTCATATTTTTTTATAACTTATTATTCGTCTGGATATAATTTTTTAAAAACACTATCTACAGCTTCTTTTGCTGATAGTTCACTTATATTTCTTACAATAACTTTTCTATACTCAACAGGGTCGTATTGATAACACCCTTTGCATCCCAATTCTTCTGAATAATTTTCATCTCCTATATAAAAATCATATGGATTACCTTTTATATTTTTTGCTCTCCAACGCTTGTTAGTTTCCCTACATTTTTTGCAAATTTGTCTTTTTACATCATTAGCACACTTAGAAAGTGGTTGGAAGTCTGACAATGTTTGACTTTGAAGGGTCGAAATTCTGTGGTCATTTTTTCTCCCATCTTTGTGATCAATTTCAATTTTTGTATTTTCAGAATTACCATTAATACCTAGCATTACACAATTTTGTGTTTTGTAAAAATCCCTAATATCTTTTCTAATGTTTTGGTTGAAGTGTTTTTTAGTATTTAACTCCACCAATCTAATTCTATCTATGGAATTTCCTGATGTTATATTTTTGTCAAACTCAATTTGATATTCTTTTGCCAAGCTGGAATTAGCTCTACACCAGCTCCCACCATTTCCAAGTTGAAGCACTTTATATTTGCCAATGAATTCTGATGTTGAAACCCAGCGACTCAAACCCTGTTGATTAGGCATTGCGAGCTCCAAAAATAATTCTTTTTTTGTCATATCGAAATTTATTTTTTAAATATTAAAATATACTCGTGTTTGAAAATATAGTAATCACTTGATAATGCTCTATAACGCCAAATGCCTTCTTTGTTTTGTTTAGCTCGATTGCCCTCCATATTCTTAATTATAATACTTTTCAGCGTAAGTCCTAATTTTTGCGCTTCATTCATACAATAAAATCCTAGCGGAATCCATTGCCCAGCGGTGTATTTATCACCGATAACAATTGCTAAATATCTGCCATTTTCTAAAATTGAAATTGTGTTTTTTAAAACTAAACTAAAACCATTTAAAAATTCCTTTAGGGATTTTGCATTTGATAAATCATCTTTTAAATCGCTAAATTTTACAATATCAGCGTATGGTGGATGTAAAATTGCTAAACTAACATTTTCTTTCTTTCGTTTTTTAAGAATTTCATTTATTTCATCAAAGGTCGCGCTTTTCGAGCTATCCCCAGAGATTATTTCTGAAAAATATTTTTCATTGTCAACTTTTGACTTTAACTGCTCAACAAGATCTTTTTGTATATCAATGCCGACAAAATGCCTGCCTAAAGTTTCAGCTTCGTAGGCAGTTGTCCCGCTTCCAACGAACGGATCAAAAACGATTTCGTTTTTCTTGGTGTATCTTGAAATTAGCTGGCGTGGTATTTGTGGAACAAAATTGCCGTGATAAAAATTGCTATGTTTTCCTGTTTTGTCTCGTTCTTGGATAATCCAAAGACTATCAGTCCAAATTTCTGATTCTTTCCAATTATCAAGGTTTAAATCATTAAAATTTGGCATAGCTTATTATTATCCTTGTGATCTTATTTTATCACAAAAAAGTATAAATAAAAAATCGTTTTTTACTGCCCCTTTGTGGGCAGAAAAAACACCTTATTACCCCTTATAAATAGATAAAAAAACTTATTTTTCCTTATTATTAAAAAGCAAATTTAAAAAAAGAAAAAAGAAAGAATTTTATTTCACATAACGTATCCAAATATCTGAAGTTTGCTGGAGTGTAACGAAAGCAAATTTGGGAGAGAAAATTTTTCTTACATTTAAAATAGAGAAGTGAAAAATTTTGGAACCAGATATTTGGTGTTGTCTGATGTTTCAATCAATATTTTTTTCGTACAATTTTATCCAACCTAATTTTAACCACAAAACTATTTCCTCATAAGACTGGACACGCTCACTTGGTTTCTGCAAAAGCATCACTTCAAGATTTTTGTTGTGAATGAGGTTTTCTGCAACACCAAAACACATTTCCGCAAAAGATTCCGCACCTAAATATCCAGCTATACCATTTTTATCCTCATTCATAACAAAAAGAATATCCGCTTCCGTAATATTTTTGAAAAAATCCGTATGCACTTTAGGATATTCTTCTAAAAAGTTCTCTTTGCTTATTGGTGCAGGATAATCAGTAACGCGATACCCTTTATTTTCCCAAAACTTTTTCCAATGGAGAACTTTTTCTTGAAGTGATGCGCTCCCGGCAATAACAACTTTTTTTGTCATAATTCGCTAAACTTAATTAACTGGATAAAAAATATTGATTGAAATTTCAGACAACTGGTTTCTATGCGAATAAAAATTCGTATAGAAACATAAATTTGTATATTATCAGAATTTAGTCTATAATCAGCTTATAAAATAATTATAATCCCTTTTTCTGTTTTATGCAAAATTACTTGGAAAAAACCAGAATAGAATTAAAATTGAGAAATTACAGTCCTAGAACAATCAGCGCTTATCTTGGCTGTCTCAAGGATTATTTTTTGTTTTTAAATAGCGATCCCCAAAATTATAATGAAGACAAAATAAAAGAGTATTTGCTCAAAAAGCAGGATAAGAACAATTCTTCGCAAACTATCAATTTACATCTCAATGCCATCAAGTTTTTTTATCACGAAATATTGAAGATGTGCCAAAAAATGGATCTCAAATTTGCCAAAACCGCCCAAAGATTGCCAGTTGTGCTTAGTCGGGAGGAAATTAATCGTATTATCACTAGCATTAAAAACAAAAAACATCAATTAATGATTGCCCTAGCTTACGGCGCGGGATTGCGGGTGAGTGAGGTAATAAATATGCGGGTGCGGGATGTCTTGCTGGAGGAGCTTGTTCTTTGCGTCCGCCAAGGCAAAGGAAGAAAAGATCGTATGACTATTTTTTCGGAAAAACTCAAGGCGGAACTGTATTTTTTGACTGCTGATCGTCCGGCTGAGGAATATTTGTTTGAAAGCAATCGCGGGGGCAAGTTGACTGAACGTTCAGCGCAGAAAATATTTGATAAGGCGCTTAGCAGTACTGGTATCAAGAAATTGGCCACTTTTCATAGCTTAAGGCATTCTTTTGCCACTCATCTGCTGGAAAATGGAGTAGATGTTCGCTATGTGCAGGAACTTTTGGGTCATGCTAATATCCGTACGACGCAAATTTATACTCATGTGACCAATCCAGCCATTAGAAATATTAAGAGTCCTCTTGTATAATTAAAATATGAGCCAAGAAAAAATAATCATCCGCGGAGCGCGGGTGCACAATTTGAAAAATATCAATCTGGAAATACCGCACAACAAATTGGTGGTGTTTACCGGGGTTTCGGGAAGCGGTAAATCTTCCTTGGCTTTTGATACTATTTTTGCCGAAGGTCAGAGGAGATATATTGAATCCTTGTCGCCATATGCCAGGCAATTTTTGGGTCAGATGAAACCGGCTGATGTGGATGAAATCATCGGTTTGGCTCCGGCCATATCCATTGACCAGAAAGCACTCTCACACAATCCTCGTTCTACCGTGGGAACGCTTACCGAGATTTACGATTATCTGCGTGTGCTTTATGCGCGTTTAGGCGAAGTGTATTGTCCGAAGTGCGGACACAAAATTGAAAAATTAGCGCTTGATGAAATGGTGGATATGATTGGAAATAAGGCGTCCTTCTACGCTAAAGCTTCGGCGGATGAAAAAGAAAAAGCAGATCATGTGACAATTTTGTCTCCTGTTGTAATTGATAGAAAAGGCGAATATTATCAATTACTTTATGATTATTTGGCGCTTGGTTATGGCGAAGCTAGGATTGATGGTGAATTTCATTCGCTTCATGAAAAGATTACTTTGGCTAAATATAAAAAACACAGTATTGATATTGTAATTGATAAAGTTCAGCCAAAAGACGAGGGACGCTTATCGGAGGCTGTAGAAAATGCTCTTTCATATAGCAAGGGCTTGGTAGTAATTATTTTTGGCGATAAAAAAGAGAAAAAAGAAATTCTCTTGTCTTCAAATTGGACCTGTCCCAATGATGGATTTTCTTTTCCCGAAGTTGAGCCCAGATTATTTTCTTTCAATAGTCCTCATGGCGCTTGTGAAAAATGTCACGGACTGGGGAAATTGGAGTCTTGGGTAAAAAGGGAAAAAGAAACCGATTCCAGCTCTACTGAAGCTACAGGAGAAGAAGGAGACGGACGATATCATTTAGAATCAAAAATTTGTCCGGAATGTTTGGGTAAAAGACTTAAGCCAGAGGCGTTGGCAGTAAGAGTAAACGGCAAGAATTTAGCTGAGGCTTGTAATTTGTCATTGGATAAGGCTTATAAATTTTTCAATGAATATTACAATAAGATGTCTGAACGCCAGAAGACAATTGCGGAAAGTGTAATTTTTGAAATTACGGACAGGATTGATTTTTTGCTCAAAGTTGGACTTAATTATTTATCGCTTGATCGTGAGGCTGAAACTCTCTCTGGCGGTGAAGCGCAGAGAATTAGATTGTCTTCGCAAATTGGTTCGCATTTGTCGCATACTTTGTATGTATTGGATGAGCCAACCATTGGTCTTCATGAAAGAGATACGGACAGATTAATTGAAACTCTAAAGAGTCTAAGAGACCAAAACAATAGCGTGATTGTGGTAGAGCATGACGAGAGGACAATTCTGGCCTCGGATTATTTTGTGGATTTGGGGCCTTTGGCCGGAACTCATGGCGGGGAAGTGGTGGCCTCTGGCGAGACCAAAGAATTATTGCGCAATGTCATTGCGAGGAGTTCAGGTGGTAATCCGGTTGAACGACGTGGCAATCCCGTGGTAAAAAGACGGGATCCCCACGCTCCGCAAAGCTCCGCTCGGGATGACAGCTTTCCCGAGTCTCTCACTTTGCAATATCTTCGCGGTGAGAAAGAAATAAATTTGGACAGGACTAGACGCACCAAAACTTCCGAGGAAATTAAAATTATCGGCGCCAGGGCCAATAATTTGAAAAATATCAATGTGGATATTCCGCTTCGGAAATTGGTTTGCATTACGGGTGTTTCTGGATCGGGCAAATCCACTTTGCTCTATGATGTGCTCTATGACAACATGATCAAAATTAAACATGGCTTCAAAAAGGACGTTAAGGATGTGGGGAAAATTCTGGGTTCGGAGTATGTTAATAAATTAGTAATTGTAAATCAATCGCCCATAGGCAGGACGCCAAGATCCAATCCGGCTACATACACTGGAATATTTACGCCAATTCGGGATTTCTTTGCTCAGCTTCCAGAATCCAGGGAAAGGGGATACACGCTTTCCAGATTTTCATTTAATCGTCCTGGCGGAAGATGCGAGGCTTGCCAAGGCGCCGGTTCCAATTTAATTGAGATGCATTTCTTGCCGGCAGTTTTGGTGGAATGTGAAGTTTGTCATGGCAAGAGATTTAATCGTGAGACTTTGCAAGTTAAATACAAAAAGAAAAACATCGCCGAAGTTTTGGATTTGACCATTGACGATGCCATAGATTATTTTGACGGGCAATATCTGATTACGGATAAATTAAAGGTTTTGGCTGAAGTGGGGCTGGGATATTTGCGGCTTGGACAGAGTGCGACTACGCTCTCCGGCGGTGAAGCGCAGAGAATTAAATTAGCCAGAGAACTGACCCATACGCTCGGCTCCAAAACTTTGTATCTTTTGGATGAGCCGTCAGTCGGACTTCACTACTATGACATAGAGTTACTTTTGACAGTACTCAATAAATTAATTGATCGGGGAAATAGCGTTTGTCTGATTGAACACAATATGCATATTATCAAAGAAGCTGACTATATAATTGATCTCGGCCCTGAAGGTGGTGAAGGCGGTGGTAAAATTGTGGCCAAAGGTACGCCCGAGGAATTGATAAATTCCAAGAGTTTAACTGGAGAGTATTTGAGAGGGTATTTTAAGTAACTTTTTTGTGAAAACAAATATCCCTATCTCATATTGATAGGGATTTTTGATTTCCTTGTGGAAATCTCAGGAGCTTGGCCAAAACTCCGTATTCGTGGCCTATGGTGTGCGCTTGGTCGCTCTATTAGTTGAGCAATTGGCGCAACGATTCTGTTGCCTTCTTCCTCCTCTCGGCCGCTATCATCGCCATGACGAAAGACTGACTGTCCAGGATCTCTCCCTGTGGCGCTGATTCAAGAAGTTCCTTCTCTTCTTTTGTCAGTACCGGTGAGGTCAGATCGAGAATTTGGGAGATGAGGTGGTGGATGTCCATTGATGGGCTCCTTTTGAGTTGTTGTCTCCTCAGAACCGACAAGCAGAATTGCTTGCAAGCTCAGTTGGGGTAGGAACATGGACACGTGGTCAATGTTCCTGGGGATTGGGGGATGGAAGACTATTCGATTACGACTCCGCCGCATGCTTTGATGTACCTTTTCAAATCCTCGGCCCCTTGAGCAATTATCTCGCGAGGGTACTCTTGGAACTTGTCTTTCGTTTCTGGGGACAGATCGTAGTACCAGCTCCGGCTGCCACTCTCAGAGCCATGAGAAGATAACTCTTCCTGTTCTTGGGATAATTTCTCAAAGTCCGCCCTGGTAAAAGATGTCATTTTCTTGCCTTTCTTTTTGTTGTGGTGTGCGGTTTCTTGTTACGAATGTAACTTGAATAATATATCAGATTTATAAGAATCTGTCAAGGTGTATGTGATTATTATGTCTAAATTTAGATATTTATCTTTATCTCAAACCCACCTTTTTAAAAAGGTGGGGCCAAAACGCGAGCGTAGACAAATCATGGCTAGATTTTATACTTCACTGACTGGAAATTGTCTGACGCTATCGCTACCGACAATTTCTCAGTCGTTCTCGCATAAAATCAGCACAAGATTTTCTAATGCTCGCAAGGGTGCGGATTCAGATACAGGGCATGCCTGCAAGCGCATAAAAACTTAGAAACAAAATCAAGCAAGACGAGCGTTTCCCCGGCTTGATATAGTAGCGAAGCTACCATCAAGCCTAGCGAGTATTGCGTAGATTTTGTCTAAGTTTTATATATAGCTTGCGATTTTTCTTTTTGTTAGCTTTTTCTTTTACTAAAAAAGAAAAAGTAAAAATAAATTAATAATAAAGAATCTGGATTCCTGCCCCTGCCTGCGCAGGCAGGTCCGCGGGAATGACAACAAAAAATGTCTATGTTAATATATAATCATGACTTTATTAGAAAAAGCTAAAAAACTCCCTTTATCTCCGGGCGTTTATCAATGGCTGGATGATAAAGGAAAAATACTATATATCGGCCGAGCAACTTCATTGCGACGGAGAGTTTTGCAATACTTTCAAAAAGATATAGATCCTCGTATTGGTGAGATGGTAACTCTGGCCAAAACCATTAAACACATCAAGACAGACACGGTTTTGGAAGCGATTATTTTGGAAGCTAATCTCATCAAAAAGCATTGGCCAAAGTATAATGTCAAAGATAAAGATAATCGCTCTTTTATCTATATTGCCATTCCCAAAACCGACTATCCTCATCCTATCGTAGTCCGAGGCAGAGAATTAGAAAAATTTCCCACATCTACCAATAGAATTTTTGGTCCGTATCAAAGTGCCACATTGATTAGAAATGCGCTGAGAATTATCCGAAAAATAATTCCGTATAGTACTTGTAGACTCAATCAGGGCAAGCCCTGTTTTGACCGTCAAATCGGATTGTGTCCGGGAATATGTACGGGCGAAATTAGTAAGGTTGATTACCAGAAAAATATTAAAAATATTATTTTGCTTTTATCTGGCCAGAAGAAACGGCTGTTGCAAAAAATGAAAAAAGAAAATCCGGAGCAAGCCAAGAATTTACAGTATATCCAAGATGTCACTTTGATTTCTCGCGATGAACTCCAGGGTGTGGAGAAAAAGCAGAGAATTGAGGCGTATGATATTTCCCATTTTGCTGGCAAGGAGACTATTGGTGCTATGACGGTTTTTACTGACGGCTTGCCGGATAATTCGCAATACAGATTATTCAATATCAAATCTGCGCCAGAGAGTGATGATTTGAAAGCATTGGAAGAAATGGTGATACGTCGTTTGCGTCACAGTGAATGGCAGATGCCTGATCTTATTCTAATTGATGGCGGAAAACCGCAAGTAGATCATATCCATAAAATTTTATCCAAGGCTCAAGTGACAATTCCTATGCTTGGTCTTTCTAAATATCAAAATGATAAATTGGTTTTTCCGGCCAAGACTAAAGAATCCATCAAAAATCTGGCGCAAAGCATCAAGCCAATTCTGCTTCAAGCCAGAGATGAAGCGCATCGTTTCAGTAATCGGGCTCGTAAAAATAAAATGAGAATCAGACTATAGACAAATACTATTTTGTGCTATAATACATTATGATATTTTTGGTTCAATAAAGATTAAATAATTTAAACAATTAAATTAGCTAATTTATGAAAAAGAAAATAATCGTATCGTCTATTTTGGCCATTTCTTTTGTCTTTGTGACTTTGGCCAGCGCGCAAGCCGCTCAGTTAGTTAGGACGTCTAACGGTGGCGCGTTGACTACCTCTACCGTAAATGCGGCTTTGACTGAGAAATGCCAAATATTGACAACCAAAGTAGATACTCAGGTTGCTAAGTTCAATAACAACAAAGAAAGACATAGCAAGGTTTTCTCCGCTCTGACCAATAAAATTAGTATTATTATCAATAGCTTGGATGCTAAAGGCATTGACACGGGAAACCTCAAAGCGGATTTAGCGGTTTTGTCTGAGAAAGTAAATAAATTTAATTCCGATTATCAGATATACGTGGATAAACTGGCGGTCACCAAGGATTATGTTTGCGGAGCTTCGGCCGGACAATTTGTTTCCAAGGTCGGCGAGGCCAGAAAACAATTATTGACCATCAGAAAAGATATTTTGGATATTAATAATTTTTATCAGACTACTATCAGACCGGATATCAAAACCATCAGAAATCAGATTAGGGCTATGGGCACTTCAACCCAATTAAAATTAAATATCAAAGGCTCTTCAACCAGCATTGTTGAATAGATTAATAATTTATCAATATGAAAATAAAAAAAGTAATCCATCTAGTTTCATTTGTGGCTTTGATTTTATTGACTGCCGTATTAATTTCTGCTTGTGGCACTCCAAAGTCAAATAATTCTATCAATACCGATACAAATATAGTGGATAATCCTAATGCCATGGAAAATGAACAAACCACTACTATATCAACTTCTACAGAAGATAATGATTTAAACCAGTCGCCTGTGTCTTCTACTGATAGTGCAAGTTCATTGTCCACCAGCACAGCCAAAATAAAAACGGATATTAATCTGGATAATGAATTGAATGATTTGGACAACACCATAAAAGGCGCTGACTCCAAGGGTTTTGGCGATGCTGACTTAAGTGTCAATTAAGCAAATTGATTAAAATAAAAACGGCTTTTCTAATCCGTTTTTATTTTCTGCAGGATATGCTATCATCCTTTTATATATGGCGCCATTCTTAATCAAAAAAATAAGCTTTCTCAAGTTAGATTTAACCCTGGTTATGACCCTGGTTTTTTTGATTTGTTTTGGCTTAGCGGCGATTTATAGCGTGGCGCTAGGCCAAGGCAGGGGAGAGTTTTTGAATTTTCAAAAACAGCTTATTTGGCTGGGAGTTGGATTGATGGTGATGATTGCTTTGTCTAATTTTGATTATCATCGGCTTAATCGTTTTGGCTGGGTGTTTTATGCTGTGGGAATTATATTGCTGGTGTTGGTTTTGACTCCCTTAGGCTCTGTCGTCAAAGGATCAAGAGGTTGGTTTAATTTTGGATTTTTCAGTTTTCAGCCAGTGGAATTGATGAAGATAATTCTCATCATAGTTCTTTCTGGCGTCTGCAGTATGTATGCCAGAACAGCGCACAAATTGCGGCAATTATTTTTGATTGGTCTAATCGTGCTTTTGCCTTTGGGATTAGTCATGCTTCAGCCTGATTTTGGATCTGGCATGGTTCTATTTTGTACTTGGCTTACTTCGTTTTTTCTAGTGGCCAAGAAAAAGTGGCATATATTTCTATTGCTTGGTCTAATTGTAGTTACTCTGGCTATGAGTTGGATGTTTGTTTTCCAGCCTTATCAAAAAGATAGAATTATGACTTTTTTGGATCCTTCTCTTGATCCTGCCGGAAGTGGATACAATGTCAATCAATCCATTATTGCAGTCGGCGCAGGAAGATTTACGGGTCGGGGATTAGGTTTTGGTTCTCAAAGCCAGTTGAAATTCATTCCTGAAAGCCAAACGGATTTTATTTTTTCAGTTATTGCCGAGGAGTGGGGTTTTATTGGCATGTTTTTTATAGTTGGATTCTATGTGATAATTTTTTATCGGTTGTATAAAATTGCTATCACGGCTCAAGATGATTTTGGCATGTTTTTCACTCTGCTAGTCTCATCACTGCTTTTTGTGCACGTTTTTATCAATATTGGCATGTGCGTGGGTCTTTTGCCGGTGACGGGAATTTCTTTGCCTTTTGTCAGTTATGGTGGCAGTTTTTTGGTTACCATGTTGGTGCTTATGGGCATAGTGCTCAATATCAATAGGTCAAGTGCTATTTCCAGACAATATTAAGCGGGTTGATTTTTGGATGGCAACTTGGTAATATTAATCAACCCACAAAAAATAATTTAAATGTATGAGAGACATAATTCCTCCCCGAGATAATAAATCAGGCAAGTTCCCCGAGGGACTTAGGATTATTTCCCATTGTCCTGTTTGCCATTATAATTATAATCAGGCAGAAGTGAAGCTTTTGGAAGAGTCGGATAATGCCCAATTGATATATATAAGATGCAAAAATTGCCATTCTGCTATTGTGGCTTTGGTTTCTATAAATAGCATTGGCATCAGCTCAATCGGGTTGGTGACGGATCTTGATGATAACGAAGTTAAGAATTTTAAGGAATTGTCTGAGGTTAATGGAGATGATGTGCTTTCAATTTACCAAGCGCTAGAGAACTTCAAAGAGGGGGTAAGGGCTTGACTTTTTTCTGTTTTTGGGTTAAATTAAATTAGAAATTAAACATATAATAAAATAAATTAAGCTATTATGACTATTAAGTTAGAAGCAAAAAGCAGGGAATTGCTAGGAAAAAAAGTATTTAAATTGCGTGAAAACGGGGAAATACCTGGTGTTGTTTTCGGCCATGGAGACAAAAATTCCAATATTCAGCTAGATTACGTTCCATTTGAAAAGATATACCAGGAAGCCGGGGAAAGCACTATCATTGATTTGGTCATTGACGGCGGTAAGGTAGTAAAAACGATTATTTCCGATGTGCAGCATGATCCGGTAAAAGGCAGATTATCCCATGTTGATTTTAGAATTGTCAAAATGGATGAAAAGATTACTGCTGGCATCCCGTTGGAATTTTTTGGCGAATCCAAAGTGGTCAAAGAAGATGGCGGATCAATTGTGCACAATATTAGCGAAGTGGAAATTGAATGTTTGCCAGGAGATCTTATTCATGAAATTAAAGTTGATCTTTCTGTTTTGAAAACTTTTGATGATGTGATTATGATCAAAGATTTGGCTCTTCCAAAGAATGTAGAGATTCTGGGTCACGAGAGTGATGACGTAGTTGCTTTGGCCGTAGCTGTTCAAGAAGAGAAAGAAGAGGCTCCTGTTGTAGTAGCTACTGAAGGCGCTGTTGAAGGAGTTGCTCCAGCTGAAGGTGCAGAGATTAAACCTGAAGAAAAGAAAACAGAAAAGAAATAGTTCTCTCAATATAAAAAACCGTTCCGAGATTATGTCGGAACGGTTTTTGGTTTTATTTTGTTTCTAATTTTATAATTCTATTTTTACCGCTTAAGTCTTTGATTAGGCTTATTTGGTGATACGGAAAATAGTCTTTGATTAATTTTTTCAGCTTAACGGTGTAACGGCAATCAATTTCGCAGATTAGATATTTGAAATTAATTTTAAATTTGTTCATTTGTTTGAAACATTTCAGGTACAGTTCAAATCCATTGTTGCCTCCATAAAGCGCTAGATTTGGTTCATACTTAAGGCCTTTTAATTCCTTGTCTGAATTAGGAAGATAGGGGAGATTAGTGACAATTATGTCATATGATTTGCCCTTGATCGGATTTGTCAAATCTCCAAGGATAAATTTAATTTTTATTTTTTGTTTTTGCGCATTGAGCTTGGCGACTGCAAGTGCTTTGGCTGATTTGTCAGTGGCTGTAATTTCTGATTTGGGCAAATACTTTTTGAGAGTTATGGCAATAGCGCCAGACCCGGTTCCGATGTCTGCTATTTTTAATTTATTTTGGTTCTTTCCGGCTATCTTGATTACTTCGTCAATTAAAATTTCCGTTTCCGGCCTTGGCACCAAGACATTTTTATCTACATAAAAATTTAGGCCGTAAAATTCTTTCTGATTGGTGATGTAGGCCACGGGTTCAAGACGGCATCTTCTGGCAATGGCGGAGGTTAATTTTTTTTCTTGAATTGCAGTTAATTTGTATTCTGGATGTCCGTAGATGAATTCTTTGCTTTTGGCCGTAATAAAACTCAAAATAACTTCAGCGTCAATTGTCGCTGAAGTTATTTTGAGTTTTTTGAGTTTTGGAATGATTAACTGAAAGGCAGATTTTATGTTCATGGTATTTCTGTCATCCCGAGGGAGTCTGTAATCAGGCGACCGTGGGGATCCCGCGGGATTGCCACGCTACGCCGATTACGGCTACGCTCGCAATGACATTTAATTTTTTATGGCTAAGTTATTAAAGTATTCTTTCAGATCGGAAATAATCTGTTCTAAGTTACCATCCATAAAACTAGGAATATTGGAATAATTATTGCCTACGCGATGGTCGGTAATTCTGTCCTGAGGAAAATTATAGGTTCTGATTTTTTCACTTCTATCTCCAGTTCCGATTTGTGATTTTCTGGCGTCTCCTAGCAACTTGTCTTCCTCTTCTTTTTTGAGTGCCAAAAGCCTGGAGCGGAGAACTATCATGGCTTTTTCCCTGTTTTGTAATTGGGATCTTTCATCTTGGCAAGAAACGACCGTGTTGGTCGGTATATGGGTTATTCTGACGGCGGAGTAGGTAGTATTTACCGATTGTCCGCCATGACCGCCGGCGCAGAAAGTGTCAATACGTAAGTCGTTAGCATTGATGACAAGGTCAATTTCTTGCGCTTCCGGCAACACGGCCACGGTTATAGTTGAGGTATGAACTCGGCCCTTTTTCTCGGTTTCAGGAACTCTCTGAACTCTATGAACGCCGCTTTCAAATTTGAGATCGGCGTAGACATCTCGTCCGGTAATTTCAAAAATTATTTCTTTGAATCCTCCAATGCCTATCCTGTTGGCTGAAAGCATGGCCACTTTCCATTTTTTGGTTTCGCCGTATCTGGAATACATCCTGAACATTTCCGCCGCAAACAAAGCAGATTCGTCTCCTCCGGCTCCGGCTCTGATCTCAACAATGACATTTTTTTTGTCGTTGGGGTCTTTGGGTATTAGAAGATAGAATATCTCTTTTTCCAAATCCTGTTTTCTTTTGTCTAATTCTAATTTTTCTTCTTCCGAAATTTTTCGGAGCTCGCTGTCATCAATATTTTCTGAAATCATTTTTTCAACTTCACCAATTTCTATTTCCACTTTGTCTAATTCTTTTTTGGCGGACATGATTTCTTTCAGCTCCTCATATTCCTGGGAGGCCTCTTTGATTTTTTGGGGATCAGAAATCACCGCCTCATCTTGGAGAAGTCTTTCTAATTCCTCAAACCTGGATTGTATCTGGGCTAGTTTATCGCGCATAAATTTTAACTTCTAATTTTTTAATTATATCTTATTTTTCTTAAATAAAAAACCCACCTTTAAAATAAGGGAGGGTCTTTTGAGGACGGCTATTTATCGGATTTGGCTTTTTTGTTTTTTTGAATTTCTTTCTGTTTGGCTTTCTTGGCTGTTTTGCCCTTGGTTTCTACTTTGGCATCAACTCTCTTTTGGAATTTGTCAACACGTCTGGCAGTATCCAATAGTTTCTGTTTACCAGTATAGAATGGATGGCAGGCAGAACAGATTTCCACATGAATCTCTTCCATGGTTGAGCCAATAGTAAAAGTATTGCCACAAGCGCAGATGACTTTGGCTTCAGGGTAATACTTTGGATGGATCGCTTTTTTCATAAGTAATAGTTTTAGTGAGATAACTGCCAAACCGTTTCTGTTGCAATTTCAGATTTTTGGCTGCGACTTCGTCGGACTGGCACAAAATTATTTTCACCGTAGCTGGGCTACGATTCAAATAATTTTGATTGTCTTTCTTGTCTCGCTCAAAAATCTGAAATTTCTCGACGAAACGGTTTGGCAGTTATCTCAATTGATTTCTTTCATTATATTGGTTTATTTGAAATTAGTCAATGGTTGAGTCTGAATTTTCTAAAATTGGCAGAAAACGTTATAATTTTAGAAATTTGACATTTTTCCAATATTTTGTTAAATTTTAATTGTTCGCTTAGGCGGTTTTATAAGTGACGTAGAGCGAGAGAATTGAAAAAAGCTTGCTTTTTTTATTTCCGAGCCGAGGAACTTATATGGTACTCCATATAATCTGCCAAGCTACAATTATTAACAAATCCCTCATACTTTTAAATTTTCCTTCCCTGAAAAGGGTAGTTAAAAGTAGCGGGTTAAAAAGGAAAAACAATGAACGAAGATCAAAAAGGCGCTCCAGTAGCAGCCAAACCGTTTGCAAAATTGCCAACTCTGCTTGAGTTACTTCAAGCCGGAGTGCATTTTGGCCACCAAAAAGGCCGTTGGCATCCAAAAGCCAAAGAGTTTATTTTTATTGAAAGAGGCGGAGTCCACATCATTGATTTGGAAAAAACCTTGGAGAAATTAACCCAGGCTATAGAATTTGTGCAAAAAGTCGTCAGAAATGGCGGAACCGTGTTATTTATTGGTACCAAAAGACAGGGCCAAGATATGATCAAAAAGTATGCCCTAGAATGCGGTATGCCTTATGTAAACGAAAGATGGGTTGGCGGATTTTTTACCAATTTTCCAAACGTCAGCAAATTAATCAAAAGATACAGAAATTTGAAAGAACAGAAAGAATCCGGAGCTTTGCAAAAATATACCAAGAAAGAACAAGTAGAATTTAATAAGGAAATTGAAAAATTAGATAAAATTGTCGGCGGGCTTGGCGATATGACCAAAGTGCCGGATGCTGTTTTCATCTTGGATGTCAAGAGAGAAAAAACTGCCATCACTGAAGCCAAGAAGAAGAAAGTTCCGGCAGTTGGATTCTGCGACACCAATACTAATCCTGAATTACTTAACTATCCTATACCTGCCAATGATGATGCTATCAACTCTATTGACATTATCATTAAAACCGTGGCTGCTGCTATCAAAGAGGCCAAAGCTACTGTGTAATTGTCATCCCGAGAGAGGTTGTAATCAACCGACCGTGGGGATCCCGTCGAAAAAGATGTACGTTTTTACTCCACGGGATTGCCACGTTTCGCCGATTACGGCTCCACTCGCAATGACAGCTTAAAATTATTTATTTAATTTTTTAAATTTATGTCCATTGATCTCAAAACCATCTCTCAATTGCGCGATCAGACTGGCGCTGGCATTGCGGATTGCAAAAAAGCCTTGGAAGAAGCTCAAGGCGATATTACCAAAGCCATTGAAGTACTTAGAAAAAGAGGCGAAATCAAAGCCGCCACCAAAGGCGATAGAGCCACCAAAGAAGGCGTAGTCGCTTTTGCCGGCGATAACAAGAAATGCGCCGCAGTCGTTTTGGTGTGCGAGACAGATTTTGTTTCTCGCGGTGAAGATTTTCAAAATGTGGCCACAGAAATGGCTCAAAAACTTTTGACCTCCGACGAAGAAGAATTCAAATCTTGGGCTGATGCTAAGGTCAAGGAATTAGTTCTGAAAATTGGCGAAAATATTCAATTGGCTGATTTTGGCATTGTTGAAGGTGAAATGCTTGGCAGATATGTTCATCATAATAAAAAGGTAGCAGCCATTGTCGCTCTTGATGGCGGAAGTGAGGAAGTAGCCAATGATGTGGCGATGCAAGCCGTAGCCATGGCTCCTAAATATCTTACTCCGGAAGATATTCCGGCTGAGGTGATAGAAAAGGAAAAAGAAATTTACAAAGAATTGCTTCAGAAAGAGGGCAAGCCGGAAGCGATTTGGGATAAGATTATGGAAGGAAAGCTAGCTAAGTTTTATGAAGAGAACTGTTTGAATAATCAAGTTTATATCAAGGATGATGCCAAAAAAATAAAGGATATTCTTGACGGAGCCGTGATAAAGAAGTTTGTCAGATATCAAGTTTAATTTAAATTTATTTAATAGAGTAAATGAGAATTGCCATCGCACAATTAGTTTCCTGGGACAGGTATTACGCTTTTGACTTGGGAGGATTGGAA
>JBAZBX010000006.1:0-35603 GCA_041671305.1 Patescibacteria group bacterium | reverse complement strand
ATGGTACTTACCGCAATAAGATATTCTATCACAATGACCATTTTTTGTCAAGTCCTTGGAAGTATAATTTAATGATTTTCGCTAATTTAGGATAAATTTACTGAAAAACAATCAAAAATCCCATACAGCATAAGGGATTATAACTTATTTTCTAATTATTTTCAATTAAGTTGTCTTCAGCTTATCCAGAGATTATCACCACCTTAGTTTTAGACGTTTTACCGGTCTTAATTGTTACTCGGCTCTTACTGACTTCAAAATAATCCGAGAGGACTTTAATCAATTGAATATTGGCCTTACCTTCTGCCGGCGGAGCCGTCAACTTTACTTTATACACCTGATCAGTAATTTTTTCTACCTGAACTTTGGACGAATTTGGCTTTACTTCAACTAAAATCTGCATAAACGAAATAATTATATTTGTTCTAACAAAACCAACTCAATTTCCTTGCTATCTGTATTATACACGGAAAACGTCGCTTTGTTAAACAGTCCGGCCAACGTTCCTGGATTGATCAACTGGCAACCATTTTCCAGCGTCTCCATCCAGGGCTTGTGATTGTGGCCATAAAATACCAAATCATAATCACCGGAAGCGGCCATCACCTTGGCCTGGTCAGGATAATGGCAAAAACCAATTCTTTGTCCATCAATATTTAATTTTCCTTCATCACCATGGCAAGTCATCTGAATAAATTCTTTGGCTACTTTTTCATTTACCTCTCTATCAGCTACATTGCCATGGATAAAATGGAATGGGCCTCTGAATTTCGGTCCAAATTCATTTTTTAACATTGATGGCGCCGCCAAATCACCGCAATGAATAATCATTTCTATTTTGTTCTTTTCGGCATAATCCAAAAATTTCTCAATATTATAGATGTTATCGTGGGAGTCAGAAATAATAGCAATTTTCATATTTTACAAATATCAACTTTTAATATAATATCCATATTAGCACAAATGGAAGGAGATTCAACAATGAGTCAAACAGCATGGTGGAAACGACCCGAATATAACTATCCGCTTCCTCCAGTTCGTCCCTACAAACTGGGGCAAAAATGCCTTTCTCGGCAGGGCAAGAAATTAACCGTGGTAAATTGGGGGATACCATATCATCAGGAAAACGCATGGCATTTCGCCATTCATCTCCAAGATCCTGAGAGTAAAAGGGATTTCTGGGATGACGGGACGAGATACACTTATCTTACCGAGGAGACAGATGACACGGAAAATCCACCTCAAGATCATTGACCAATTTTTGCACACCTCCACCGTCGCGACAGATATTTATATCTTGTCGCGGCGTTTTCATTTTTACTTTGTTTGTTTCATGACTATGACCACTCTCACAAAATTTATAAAATATTATCAAAGTATGTTAAAATTTAATAGTGGAATACAATCTATACTTATACTTTAACTATAATATTTTTAATATTAACCAATTAATAAATTCATTCTATGAAAAGAATTTATGTAGATACAGAGTATATGTATGAAGCGATGTTTTATGAAAGAAGAATGCCCAAATATAATGATAAAAAGCAAATAATTCAAATTGCGGCGGTTCTTTTTGATCATGATAAGGGTGCAGAAATAGAATCTTTGGACATTTTAGTAAAACCAATTTTTCATAATAATTTGCCCGATTTTTTTATTGAACTCACGGGTATTAATAATAAAATGATTGAAAATAAGGCGATCCCTTTTCCCAAAGCTCTTAAACAGTTTGTAAAATTTTGTAAAAATTACCCCATTTGGACATTCAATAATGATTATAATGTTTTTTTACAAAATTTAAAATTTCACTCAATTGCCAATCCATTTAAATGCCCATTTAAGAAAGTAAAGCCTCTTTTAAAAAATTTTGGCATTAATCCTAAAGAATATTCCAGTGGAACTCTTTACAAAGCCGTTGGCTTAAACTTAAAAGGTCATATCCATTATGCTCTTCACGATGTTAGAAGTATGTCCCAATCCATGCATTCTTTGGAAAAAAATGCTAATCTTCCATTTCTTCTTTAAGTGTCTCGGGGAAAATTTTATTCCTTATGTGAGACTTTAATATTCTCTCCTCTATATCTTTTTCTTCATATTTATTTTTTATATAAGTTTTTATATCATTTTTAAATATTGATATTTTATTGGTAATTTCTCCATTTCTGTCATAAAAAACAGAAAACGCCGGCAAAATAAGGTTTTGATATATACCTGGATAAAATTTATGATTGTTAATGATATATGCCGGGAGTTCAGTTATTACCCCTTCGTCTATTTTTCTTTGTACAGGAACAGTATAATTATATGAAGTACCTTCAAAATTAGTTTGCGCACAGACATTATATGGAAATGGTTTTGATTTATAATCTTTAAAAACAACAACCCTATTATCACCTTCGATCTTTTCCGCTATATTAATATTAAGCATACTATCAAAAGTTTCCTCAGTAAAAAAATGCGTGCTTATTTCATAATCTGCCCCCTTTAATGGGAATTTTTGGCTCAAAATTGCAGCCTCACCATTAGGAAGTAAAGATTGGAAGAAGATATCCTTTCTAGCTATAAATTTTTGTTTATCTGACTCAGAAAAATCGGAACAATGCATAAATCTTCCCCAATCCTTATCAATACTATCTGGATCCAATACAAAAATCGCATCAATATCCGAACTTTCATTATCGCCGTGTCTAGTACGTATATTATAAAACGGACCATAAGAAAGCGAGCCACCAACAATTATTCCCTTACAGGGTTTTTCAAATATAACCTCTAACTGTTCCATTCTTGCAAATCTATCCAATGTTCCTTGAATGCTTTCAATCATATCAGGTTGCCGTTTTCCTAATTGTTCGGATCTTATATGTCTAAAAAAATAAGGTAAATTGTTTTTTGATTCAAAAAAATTATCTATTTCCTTTTTAAAATCAGAGATCGTCCTTCCATTTTTTTGCCAATTTTCCATTAAACGTTCAAATAAAAAAGCCACTTTTGATTGAAAAAACGGCACCTGTTCCTCGTCTACGGAGTTAAGAGAAAAAATTTCAATTATTTGTTCTAATGTTTTTTCCAAAGAATCTACTCCTAAACTTTCCCTCAAATCATCAATTTGATCAACAATCTTTTTTCTGGAATATTCAATGCTTGGTATTCTTTCAGATTTATTTATATTCATCTATAAATTAATTACCTATTTTATCTCCTTATATTTATTCAATAGAAAATTTTATTTCCTTAAATTTTTCAAAATTTTCAAATCATCCGCAAACTTCTCATCATGTTGCGTTTCCAAAATTAAATTAACTTTCTGCTTGCAAGCCAATTTCACAATTGCCTTAAATCCCCTAAGTCCAATCTTCCCCTCACCAATATGCTCATGTCTATCTTTATGACTACCCAGCTCTGTCATAGAATCATTAGCATGGATTAATTTCAATCTTTTGATTCCCAAAATTTTATTAAATTTATCAAAAGTTTTTTTAACCTCTTGCTCATTTCTCAAATCATAGCCCGAAGCAAACCCGTGGCAAGTATCAAAACAAACACCGATATTATATTTTTTCAGTTCTTTAGAATTTATAATTGCTCCAATTTCCTCAAAAGTATCTCCCATAATACTTCCCGACCCAGCCGCCATTTCTATCAGAAATTCCGTCTTGCCTTTATATCCCTTGAGAATTTCGCCAATTCCTTTGATAATCTTTTTTATGCCATCTTTGTCGCCCAATTCCTTGGCGCTTCCCAAATGTGTCATCAGATATTTCACGCCCAATTTACTTCCACGTTCCAATTCTTCCCTAATCACCGCGATAGAACCATAATAAATACGATTATTTGCAGAAGCTAAATTAATATAATACGGCGCGTGAATATATGATTCCATTTTAAAATTTTTGCATCTAGAAATAAATAAATCAGCCGTCTTGAGGTCAATCGGCTTGGCTTTACCACCCTGAGGCGGTCGTGAGAAAAATTGGAAACACTCACACCCAGCTTCTTGGGCTCGCAGTGGCGCCAAAGACACATCTCCGGCAGCGGAAATATGAGCGCCAACCTTACACTTTGGCTGAGATTTTTTTGACTGCTTTAACATTTTTTGAATTTGATTTTAATTTAACCTTATCCGAAACAGCTGGCAAACTGATGGTAAAAGTTGTACCCTTGCCTTCCTGGCTTTGCACACTGACTTGTCCGCCTTTATGCGCTTCCACAATCTTCTTGACGATGAAAAGTCCCAAACCGGAGCCATCTGTATACATATCCACGGCATTGGCGCCACGGGCAAATTTATCAAAAACTTTTTTCTTGTCCTTTTCCGGAATGCCGATGCCGGAATCTTGAACTTTGATGATTACGTTTCCGCCATCTTGCGACAGGACCACCTTTACATAACCCTGTTTGGTGTATTTAATGGCATTATCCACCAAATTAAAAATGGCCTGCTCCAAAAACTCTCCGCTCGTCATCACCTTGGGCAATTTCTGTTTGGGAGTCTCCATAATCAATTGAAGATTTCTGGTCTCGGCCTGGCCATGCAACTGCTCATGAACCGATTTGATTATATCTTCAATCTGCTCTGGTTTGGCGGTCGCATCATCCATTCTGAATTCGTCCGTATCCATTTCCGAGGCTCGTAAAATATCGCTGATAATAGAATTTAATTTGTCGGCTTTGACGGCAATATTATGAAAAAATTTCTTGCGCTCCGCTTTGGGCAACTTGTCCATGCTTCCTTCCTCAAACATGGATATCGTCCCTCGGATGACCGAGATTGGAGTCTTGAGCTGATGGGAAGCGATATCCAAAAATTCCGTACGCATTTGGAGGAGTTTTTCCAAGTGGATGGCTTTATCGCGTAATTCTTTGGTTTGCTCGTTAACTCTCTTTTCTAATGTTTTACTAAAATCGCTAACCTTTTTATATAATCTTGCATTCTCTAAAGCGATTGCCGCTTGAGATGATAATGTTGTAAGCAAGTCTAAATCCTCTTGAGTATATGCTTCCCCAGAATTTTTTCCACCCAATACAATAATGCCCATTAATTTATTATTGATTATAAGAGGCAGACAAAGAGCGGCTTCTATGTGTATCATATGATCCCTGAGCTCCAAAAACTTTTGGGCATCGCTTAAATTTTTTGCATCACGAGAAATTATCAATAATTCATCGCGTACCAATACTTTTTTATTGCTCTCTAGATACTTAGTAAAAGAATTATAATTAACCAAACTAATTCCATTACTCTCATCAAATCCTATAACTTTTGCTATTTCATATTTGACTGGTTTTTTATCAGGATTTACAAGCAATACTCCTGCTCTTTCCAATTGCATTATATTTTTAATTGTATTAACTATCAAATTTAAAACACTGCTTAAATCAGTATAATGAGTAAGTTCCTGAGTTAATTTTGAAATAGCCACTTGATAATCATAGAGGGAGTGGAAAACATATTTATTTAATATCTTTGTTGAAAAATTATGCACCGCAAACAACGACGACACAAATAAAGGGGCTAAAAACACTCCAACAATAAATGAATAGTTATTGTAAGCAGTTCCCCAAAATAACTTATACAAAATTATTAACAAAGAAAAGGCAAAATAAGCATACAAGGCATCAAAAAAATAAATAGCCATTGAACGAGCAATAATTCTAATATCCATAAAACGATATTTCACAATGGCATAGGCTGTAAATACCACAAACGAACAGGCAAAAATATTTCCGTAAGGCGGTATATTTATGTTATACCACAAAAAATAATTAGTTGATCCGCCCAAAAAAGCTAAAACCATACCAACCAATATATATTTAATTTGAAACCTTTTTACTCCGGTTGATTCTCTATAAGTCTTAAATAAAAGATAAGAAGAATAGAGAAAATAACCGAAAAACATTAAAAGATAAAAATGATACAAAATACCTGGCTCCGCCCAATATCTCATAGAAAATTTAGGCACTATATCCTTTATAAATAAAGAAGTTGGGATAGAAACAACAAAAGCAGTAGCCAGAATATACCCTACATAAACTATCTTTTTCTTTTTCTCAAATATTTCCAACCATCTAACCACAAAATGAAAATAAAATATTGAAACATAACATGCTCCAATATGCAATAGTTGAAAAGCCAATAGAGTCTCCTTTGCCGTGGTAGCAAGCGGCCAAAAAATATAGGGAATTGACCAAATAGTAACCCCAAAACAAAATAAAGCGAATGTTTTATTTATTTTGCTTTGCTTATTTCTATAATAAATAAAAAAACCAAATAGAGTACTAATAAAAGCACTTATAACTGCGGAAAGAGAGAAAAATATATATGATGCTGACATAATTATATATTTTTATTTTAACATAATTTAAAGAAAAAAAATACGGTTCGAGGGAAGCTCTTTTACAAGCTTCCCTCGAACCACGTTATGTCATACGATCGTGGCATGGACAATCGCGTATTGTCCGTTACCATCAGCGCGTTCGCTGAAGATGGAATTGACGTGATAGTCGGCGGAGACGAACACCTCCCGCACTTCGTCCAACGACTTGGGCTTGAGTTGCCATCCCAGAACGTTGCAGAGTACGCGGAATACCCGAGCATCCTCCTCAAATGCCCGATTAAGTAGCGTTGGGACAATCAATTCGGCGCCGGAGCGGAAGAACGGTTTGATCTTGATCAAGCAAGAAACCGCCTCTTCTGGAGTCATCCCGCAAAGAATGCCTACCAGAAGTCCAAAGTCCGCTTTAGTGTCATCCGAATCAGGAGCATTGCGCAAGGAAAGGAAATCCATACGTTTGAATTCCAGAACCCCATCTAAGCCCTGTTGACGTGCCCGCTTCGCGCCTTCCGCCAATGCAAACGCATCGATGTCCACGCACTTCCACTTCAGGTCTTTCAGCGCTTGAGGCGCAATACCCTGAAGAGTTTCAAACGCGTACGGTGCCGGACCGGCACCAAGATCAAGAACCGTGAAATGCTGACCTTCTTTCAATGCCGCCATTACATGCTCGGCCGTCCAAGCACTAACTACCCTAAGCCGATCGCGCAGGGCTTGGCCAGAAAGAGAGGCGGCAAGCCACTTGTCCACGCCATTGCTGGCCACATTACCTCGTGGCGAACAACCGAAGTAGACGAGTTCAAGCATCTCAAAATCTGCCGGAGATTTCACCAAAATCCGACAAATCTCCGAAGCTGCCAAAAGGAACTCCAAAACCTCGGGATTGGTCCAGTCCGACTCCAGGAGCTGACGGATTCTCTCGGGAAAAAAATCCATCTCTTCACCGAAGTGAATAATTTTCTTCCCCAACGCTTCAACCTTTGCGCTCATCATGATGATACTCCTCATAGGTTTGAACGCACTCAATACAATTGAAAACCCCTGACTCCAGGTCAGAAGTTAAATTCGCATATTCTTATATGTGCAAAAGGTCAAAATAACCTTATTTAATAATATCATAAATATGCTTATTTGTCAACTCCAATGCAACAAAAGCTCAATTTAAATAAAATAAGGGTCAAGAACTGAATCTTGACCCAAAATGTTTCCTCCTTCTTTGGTTAGAGTTTAGACTTGACTAGAACTTGTAACTACATTCTACAGCTATAGTATCTAATCCCACCTCAATCTTGCTTCCTGGCACAAGGCCTAACCAGGACGAACGTTCACTACTTTTACCCTCAGCATGAGTATAGGCCAAACTGAGATCAATGGATCCCGTCACCTTGTAAGTGAAGCCAAGGGCATAGTAAAATCCTGGAATGTCGGTAGTAGTAGAGTCGTTGTATTGCCTCGCAACTCCCTGTGTCATGTACCCACCACCGACGCGGACAAGCAATGAATCAGTCACCAGATAGTTGAATCCGCCTCGCACTGAGAACACTTCACCAAAACCCAGTTGCAGAGGTTTCTCAAAACCCCAGTGATTAAATTTCAACACGACCGGATCATCCTTGAAGTCGTACCAATTGACATCCGCACATGCCCCCAGTCGTTCGGTGAGCTGATAAGAACCAGCCAGGTGCAGACTGAGTGGAAAATCCATTTCCGCTTTCCAACTGTCACTAACCTCTCCTCCAAACAGATCAGTGCGTCCTTTGCAGTGCATTCTCATTGGACTAGAAATCTGGAACCCTAGACGCAACTTTTCAGTTGCCTGACAAATTACAGCTCCCGTCACTCCTAGTCCAAAGCCGTACCCTTTTGTTTTTGTAAATATGGGCAGGTAGAACCGGTTGATGTCAAAGGCATAATTCAGCTTGAGTTGCTCAATACCCAAATCCGCTTCCAAAGCCACAGTCCAGACATCATCAATCTTCCACGAAATCCCTAGGCCGATATTTATGCGAGCGATAAGAGCCTCTGTATCAAAGCCCCATTGCTCAAAGTTATTCTCAAAGGCAAAGCCCTGAGCATCCTTTGCATAAACATTCGCGAAGAAGGCAAAGTTATCATCAACCTTCCTCGCATAGTCCAAATAAGGTAATGCGTGGAAAATCTTTTTTGACTCCATCTTCCTTCCCAGAGAATCGGTTATCTTGGCCGTGCCAAGTACGCCCTCAAGTCCTGCGCAGAAATTACTTTCCTCCCCCTCTAAAATCTTATTCCAAACGTCAAGGGAAAGGATTGCGCCGTTACCTCCTTCGGGAACACCTGTAGCTCCTCCACCAGGGCCACGAACAGTGTTTCCGGCGAATGAGTTAATGGTCAAAAAAGACATCAATACGAACGCTATCATGGTTTTCATGATCAAATCTCCCAAATTGTTGCACTCATGTGCAGTTGTTGTTTATGTACGAAATAATATTCTACCACTAAATTTTATTTTTGTCAATGTTTCAAAAAATCATCCAAAAGAAAACACGGGACTCAGAGCCAAAATTAGAATAAAATAAAATTATGCTTCAACTTAAAATTTAGCTCAGTTAAATTGACATTTTCTTTCTTTTACTATAAGATATTAAACTAACTGATTAACAAGAGTTTTGAAAGAAATGATAATTTAGATCTTTACAACCTAAGGAGGGACAAACAATGCAGGAAGGTGTCGCTGTTCAAATTTTGGTTAATCTGATTCATCGTCTACATGATGGGTCTACTAATCTCAATGAAGCTAAACAAATAGCCTACGAAGTATTTCAAAACTTCGAGGCTATTCCTAACGAAGTCACATTTGGCATGTTTTTTTCGGTCTTGATTGAGTATTTTCTCGATCCGGCGAAAAAAGCCAAAGAGATTTTACAGAGAAAGGAAATCACAAGGGACAATTTGTTAGCTAGTCACCGTTTCATAAGCAGGTCAAAACTCGCAAGGATGATGTTTCTCAGTAACCGATATCCCAGATCATTGCTCGTCAAATCAGCCGTAAACTTACTAAATTTCATGCTGCAGAATCCTCAGTATTTGCCTAAAATTCTGAGGGGAGAGATGGTTGGTCCGATGATGTTAGAAATCCACCCCACTAATGCCATGTGTGTTTACAGATGTCAAATGTGCATTTGGTGCGGAGGCCAAAAACAGAATGCACCCATTACGAATTTCTATGGGGCTGAGAGATTGCTTACTGTAAATCAATGGTGCGGAATTTTGGATGAGGCCAAGAGCTTAGGCACTAAACAGATCATATTATCTGGTGGCGGTGAAACCCTTCTTGCCCAGGATAAGATCAGGCCAGTTATTGATAAAGCCAATTCTCTCGGGCTTGAAACGATGATTTATACCAACGGCAGAACGCTTGGCGACGTGAATCCGGCTTTGCTGGATTCCATCTTAGACTCCACTTGGTTGAGAATCAGCTTGCACGCGGCCACGCCGGAAATTTATTCGAGGCTAATCAATCGACCATTGGGTGCTAATGATCTGGAATCCGTCATGGACGGGATACGTAAAATCGTCAGCCGTAAGAAACAGAGAGGAGGAAAGCTGAGAGTCGGAATCGGGATAGTCCTGCAGGAGCTGAATTATGCCGAAATGGCAAAGGTATCCGATCTTTGCTCTGACTTAGGAGTTGACTTCCTTGATGTGAGGGTGGATTGCATCGGCGTAACCAGAAAACTTTCCGAGCATCAATACGGACATATGCTTAGCAGTCTAAGGGAGTTACGCGTCAGTGTTGAAAGCGGTCAATCGGAATTCAAGGTGTCATTCGCGGATGATCTGCTAATCGCAATGGATCAATGGCAAGACATGAAATTAACACGACCAAAAAAATGCCTGATTCCGATTGTGAGACCAGCGATTGATCCATTCGGAATCGTCGGAGCATGCGATTCCATCGGCGAGCCATACACCAGATCCAAATCACCCCAGGAATATATCCTAGGCCAAATCGACGACAATCAAAGCTTCACTGATATCATGCGTGGTTCTGCTGACAAAAAACTTGGCGTCCATTGCCAATTTTGTATGCCAGGACAGATTTCTCTAAATGCCTTGTTGGAGAAGCTAGTTGATGATTTTGGAATCTGTATTGAGCCAGCAGATCAGCCATTTTGTTTCAACGTTACATAAAACATGAGGAGCCGAGATAACCCATCTTAGCTCCTCTTTTCTTATTCAACCAAAAATTTATTTATTGTCCTTTTTAAAAAAATATAAGCTTAAAGCAGCTAAAGATATGCCACACTCAATTTTTCCCGAGCTAATTAGCTGTTTAATTTTTGTAATAGGAAACTTTATTACTTTTAGTATTAATTCGTCGCTAGTCTTTGCTGATTTATTAAGTTGAGATATATCAAGTTTTGTTGCCAAAAATATATTAGCGCTAATACTTTCATGGCCCGGGCCAATAAAAAATTTACCTAGCTTATTCCATTTTTTTGCCTTAATGCCTGTTTCTTCAAAAAGTTCTTTTTTAGCGGAAGATAAATAACTATCATTCTTATCTGTAGTGCCAGCAGGCAGTTGTAATATAGTTTTTTTGATCGGATATCTATATTCTTGGATAAAAAAAATTGATTCTTGCTCATCCATAGCAACAATAAAGTTAACCGAAGGCCTTTCTACAATACTGTATATTCCCTTTTTGCCATCAGGACGTATTACAGCATCTTCTCTCACTTGTAGCCATTGATTTTTATAAACTATCTTTGTACTTAATTTTTTCCATTTCATAAAATTATTATACTACAAATATGTTTTTTAAAAAAGCGGGAACCCCATAACAGGATTCCCACATAATAACAGTAACTGAAGCTACTATCCAAACTACCGATCAACTTTCTGGTTGGGCCAGCTACCTTCCTGTACAGCATCGCGTTCTTTGAGCGCTTGCCACCATGGCCTGTTCAAGACGTACCATTGGACGGTATCGTACATTGCATTGGTGAAGTCCACCAAAGGCTCCCATCCGAGTTCCGTGCGAGCCTTGGAACTATCAAGCAGATACCGCCTGTCATGGCCGGGTCTGTCGGGCACGTACGTTTTCATGCTCTTGGGCAGATTCAGGACATCAAGGATAGAGTCGGCTATCTCTTCGACTGTTTTCTCCACGCCAGTTCCCACGTTGTACACCTCGCCGGGCTTTCCTCGCTGAATCATCAACTCAATCGCGTGACAGTGATCCAATACATGAACCCATTCGCGCCTATTCTGACTGTGTTCATACAACGGTAGGGGCGAGCCATCCAGAGCCCTGGTTGTGAACAGGGGGATGACTTTCTCAGGGAACTGGAATGTCCCGTAGTTGTTTGAACAACGCGAGATGACCGTCGGCACATTGAACGTGTGGTAATAGGCCTGTACCGCAAGATCAGCACCGGCTTTTGATGCGTTGTATGGGGTTCTCGGTTGGCAGGGCGATTGTTCGGTAAAGGCTTCGCCTGAATCCAGCGGCAAGTCACCATAGACTTCGCACGTGGAGACGTGTTGAAACCGCCCAATCCCTTTCCGGCGTGCGACTTCGAGCAAAGTCTGCGTTCCCAGTACGTTGGTTCTAAAGAACCGGCCGGGATCGATTATGGCCCAGCTATTGTGAGACTCGGCGGCGAAATTGACCACGGTGTCGGGCTTATGCTCGGTAAAAGCCGATTCCACCGAAGAAATATCGGCGATATCGCCTTGAACGAACGCATATCGACTACCAAATCGCTCAACCACATCGCTCAGATTCTGCTGATTACCAGCGTAGGTTAACAAATCGAAGTTAACCACTGAATCTTGGGGGTGATTCGTCAGCCAATAGCGGACGAAATGGGAGCCGATAAATCCCGCCCCCCCTGTCACTAACAGTTTCATCGTATTGTCTCCTCCATTGGTTAAAGAGCTCAGTTGACTTACCATAATCTTGAATCAAATAATTATATTATAATTAAACTATTATGTCAAGTCTTTTTTGCCAAAATAAATCCAAAAAGAAAACACGGGACTTGCAATATTTGGCTAGAATAGCGACACCATGTTTTATAAAAGCCTTATAATGCACACTTCCCGTGTGTATTTTTGCGCGATTTGCGCTGTTATGTGATCCGATAGGATCATTTTTAGACTGAGCTAATATCCCTCCCTGTAATTAATATAACCTCTTATTTTTATATTGTCAAAACCCCATTAAACCATGTTATAATTAATAAATAAAAAAATTAATAAATATGATCAATAAGAATACCCTATCTTCCTTCCTAAATTACTACGGATTAGCAGACGCAAAGTCAAAATTAATTGAAAGTGGCTTAAGTAGTTTTGTCCTGGTTGTAGTCCATAAAAATAAAAAATACGTATTAAAAATTTACGATAAAAAATCTAATGTTGAAACTGAGGCACAATTCAGCGACTACCTATATGATGAGGGAATTCCTACGGCAAAAATAATTAAAAATTCTAATAATCAACTGATAACTGCCATCGGGGATCTTCGTGGAATTTTATTTAATTTTTGTGATGGTGATCCGATAAGATGGAATAATATTAGCCCGGTTTTTTCCAAAAATCTAGCCAAAGTCTTAGCGAAGATGCACTCATTAATGCCGAGAAATATTAAAATACCAGGAAAAAAATATCATGGATGTAAAATTAAATCATCAACAAATATTTCAAATACAAAGATTATCCAAAAAAGTAAAGAAATAAAAAAAGAGCTTGAAACTCTTAATACATCCAAACTCAGAACGGGATTAATCCACGCTGACCTTACAAGACAAAATATATTAGTATCCAAAAACAGAAACAAAATTGAGGCCATTATTGATTTTGGAGATGCTCATTATGATTATTTAGTATGGGATTTATCCATCTTAATTACTCATATATTCATCACAAAAACATACGGGATTGATTGGAAAGCACTTTCTATCTTCATCAAAGAATATTATTCCCTTTTCCCATTAACCAAGGGCGAGATGAAGGCTATCATACCTTTCATAAAAATAAGAAATCTTAACCTTGCAATTGAGGTTAATAATTTAATCTCTAATAAAAGCAAAAATATCAAGGAGCTTAAATCTATAGAAAATTCTGTCCTGACAAAACTAGAACTTGTCAGTAAAAATGAAGAACACCTGATGGAATTGCTAATAAGCTAGATTTTGTTTTAGTCTAGTATTAAAAAACCAGCCCTATGGCTAGTTTTTTAATTTTATATTTCGCTATTTACCCGAATAAGCATTCCAAGTCGTCTGCACAATAGTTTCCAAATCGCTATGCTCAGCCGACCAGCCCAAAATTTCTTTGGCTTTCTCACAACTGGCAATTAACTGCGCCGGATCTCCGGCTCTTCGTGGCGCCATTCTCACTTCAAAATCCTTTCCGGTAATCTTTTTCACGCCCTCAATCATTTCCAAAACGCTTATTCCCAACGAAGTGCCCAAATTCAAAGCCATGCTTTCTGCGCCACCGATTAATTTTTCCAAAGCCTTCAAATGAGCTGAGGCCAAATCCGTGACATGGACATAATCCCTGATGCAACTGCCATCGGAAGTATCATAGTCATTGCCATAAACATCAACATAAGCTCTTTTACCTATGGCCGCTTCCATCAAAACAGGCAATAGATTTTGTGGCTTGCGCTCCAAACCTCGAATTTCTCCATCAGGATCATAGCCGACCGCGTTGAAATATCTAAGCGCCGCAAACTTTATTCCCTTGAGCTGATCGTACCACTTAAGCAAATTTTCCATTTCCAGCTTAGTAAAGCCATAGAAATTCATGGGCGACTTAGGATGATCTTCATCAATCGGCACATATTTCGGCTCGCCATAAATTGATGAACTTGATGAAAAAATTATTCTCTTCACTCCGGCCTGACACATGGCATTGAGGACGTTTATCGCTCCGCAAATATTGTTGGTGGCATACTTCTCGGGATTAAACATGGATTCTTCAACCGCCTTGTGAGCTGCCATATAAATCACGCCTTGGGCTCCCTCCATCGCCTTGACCAGCTGATCCATGTTCAAAATATCACCTTCTACAAACTCTACTCCGGCCACGATATTTTCTTTGAGTCCGGTATCCAAATTATCAAAAGCAATAGGTGAATATCCTGCTTTGAGTAATGTTTTACAAACGTGGCTACCGATGTACCCTGCGCCGCCAAGCACTAAAATTTTTTTATCCATATTTTTAATTAGTATTTAAGTTATTATTATAATAAGATATTTAAAATTATAAATCAACCAAAAACCCCGCTCTGGCAAGCGGGATTTTTATATTTATTCTCCTACGATTATTCCTTTGAGATATTCAATTACTTTCTTGTTGCCGATCATATTCCTCAAATAATCTTTGTATGTTTCTGACTCTAGCTGTTTTTGAGCTTCCGGATTATTCTGATAAGCAGCGAGCAATTTTTCAATCTCTAGAGAAACTTCATCATCAGTCACCTCAATTTTCTGCTCTTGATAAATCTCTCTAGCAATAATTGAAGTCTTGACTCTCTTCTCGGCTTGAGGAGTGAATTCATCTTCCAATTCCTCAGTCGTTTTCTTGATACTCGCAAGATAATCTTCAAACTTGAAACCTTGATTAGTCACACTATCTTCCAACTCATGAAGCATGCGGTGCTTCTCGCTATGCAAAAGCACTTCTGGCAATTCCTCAAATTCAGAAATCTCTACAATTTTATCCAACATTTCAATTTCAAGTATCTGGTCTTTCTTAATTCTTTCCTCTTCCTCAATATTCTGCCTAATTCCGTCTTTCATCTCTTTGACAGTAGCAAATTTTCCTCCGGAAACCATCTTGGCAAATTCATCATCCAATTTTGGCATCTCAACTTCATACACGCCTTTGCAAGTCACTTTGAATTCACAATTTTTGCCAGCCAAATTTTTCTCATAATATTTGTCTGGAAATTTTAATTCAAATTCTTTGACTTCCCCGGCCTTCATGCCTGTAATTTGCTCTTCAAAACCAGGAATGAATCTTCCTTCGCCGATAGTAATGGGATATTTGGTCTGCTTGCCATTATCAACTGGTACTTTATCCAAGAAAACATCAAAATCAATTTCTAGCCTATCACCTTTCTTGGCTTCGCGTTCTACTAATTTCTCAGTGGCTCTGAGCTTAGTAATCTCTTCTATCACTTTCTCAATCTGATCTTCCTTTACTTCCACTTTTTTCTTTTCTAATTTGATAGTTTTGTAATCTCCTAATTTTACCTTTGGCAAAACAGACACCTTGGCTTTGAATACAAAAGGATTACCTGGAGCCATCTTCTCTACTTTGATATCCGGAGCGCCAATGGTCATAATTTCATTCTCTTTCAAAACTTCATAGTAGCTCTTGGAAATAATATTATCTACAGCTTCGTTTAAGATAGCGCCTTCACCGAATCTCTGCTTGATAATCTCATAAGGAGCTTTGCCTGGGCGAAATCCTTCAATTTTATTTTCAGTAGAAATCTTCTCCGCCGCCTTGGTCAAATACGGCGTCAATTCCAATTCGGATAATTCAATAGTGATTTCTATTTCTGACTTTTCTAATTTTTTTATTTCTGATTTCATTTTATTTTGAATAAATTTATAATTAAGTTTGCTAGCTAAATCTTTGTTATATTAGCAGAAAATATCAATTTAGTCAACACAAAAAATAAAACAATAACCCGACTCAAAGCCGGGTTATTCTAGTAAACGGGATATAATTATTTCTTTTTTGCCTTTTTTAATCTAGTAATAGACCTTTTTATTTCTAGAAAAGCCGCTTCTTTATTCTCAAAATTTCTCACTTTTGTCCACCTGTTTTTGTCCAATTCTTTGTATCGCATAAAGAAAAACTTGATTCTATCTTTGGTGGCTTTGTCTATATCTTCAATATCCTGAATATGGACAAAAAATGGATCAACACTTTCAATCGGCACGGCAATAATTTTGGTATCAATGCCCTTTTCGTCTTCCATCTGAAGCAGTCCCACCGGCCTGGAACGAATAATAACGCCCGACTCCACCGGCTGTGAAGAAATTACTAGCACATCCAAAGGATCGCCATCTTCAGACAAAGAATGCGGAATAAAACCATAATTATATGGATAAACGCTGGCAGAATGAATAAATCTATCAACTTCCATAAGTCCCGCTTCTTTATTTAATTCATATTTAACTGAAGATCCCTGGGGTATTTCTATAAGTACATTAATTTCTTGAGGAATTTTTTTTCCTGCGGTAATTTTTTTGAATTCCATAATTTATTTTGTAATTTAATTTTTAATTAAGCTAACTCCGGTCATCGCTTCCGGTTTCTTAATATCTAGCAATTGCAAAACGGTCGGAGCAATATCAGCCAATGACCCACCTTCACGTAATTTATAATCAGCACCGACAACAATAAATGGTACTTGACTAGTGGTGTGCGCCGTATGGCGGTTATTGGTCGTAGCATCAAAATATATTTCCGCATTGCCATGATCAGCAGTTACAAGAACAACACCGCCTGCCTTAACCATAGCATCAACAATTCTATTAAACTGATAATCAACCTCTTCTACCGCTTCAATTATCGCTTCACGATTAGCAGTATGCCCAACCATATCCGCATTGGCCAGGTTAACAAAAATAAAATCTGTCCCCTTTGTAATTTGTTCAATAACTTTGTCAGTTATTTCCTTGGCCATCATCTTGGGCGCCTCGTCATGCGTCTTGATATCTCTGCGCGAAGCGATCACGATATCTTCTTCGTTGTCGTATGGTTTTTCTCGTCCGCCATTGAAGAAAAAAGTAACGTGAGCAAACTTTTCTGTTTCCGCAATGTGGGCTTGATGTAAGCCGGCTAGAGAAATCTGCTCTGACAAAGTTGTCTCAATCATTTCTGACTTGAATGCCACATTAAGCTGTAATTTTTCGTCATAATCAGTCATAGTGACAAAATACAAATTCAACCCGTCTTTTCGATCAAGAACTCTCTGTGACAACTGCCTAGTACGGTCGGAACGATAATTAAAGAAAAAAATACCGTCATTTTTCTCTACTTTTATGCTCTGTCCGTTCTCATCCAGAAAAACAATCGGCTCCAAATGTTCGTCAACCACGCCATCTTTATATAATTCCTTAATTACTTCTGATGGTTTTTTGCCAGCGATAATGTTTCCAGCGCGCCCACCAAAAATAGCTTCTTCCGCCTTTTCTATCCTGTCCCAATTATTATCCCGATCCATACCATAAAATCTGCCAGAGGCAGTAGCAATAAATCCCAATTGCAAATCATCCATTACACTCTCTAATTCCTCCAGATATTGCGCAGCTGACTGCGGTGGCGTATCACGGCCATCAGTAAAAGCATGAATGGCAATTTTTTCTAATCTCGCTTCTTTGGCTGCCCGCAAAAATCCATACAAGTGGTCTGTATGACTATGGACTGAGGCTGGACTAATCAATCCAAACACATGACAGAATGAATTATTGTCTTTAACATGCTTGAATAATTTTTTTATTTCCTCGTTTTGCCCGAACTCATTATTATTGATAGACTTAGTTATCCTCACTACATCAGTGTCAATAGTCTTACCCAGACCGATAGTACCATGGCCAATTTCCGAATTACCCATTACTCCTTCTGGCAAACCTACTGCTAATCCGGACGCGTCCAAAACAGTATGGGGTTGATTACCCCAAAGCAAATCAAAGTTAGGCGTTTGCGCCTCACTGATTGCATTATATTCTTTTTCCTCTCTAAGCCCCCAGCCATCCAGGACGATTAATATGACTTGTTTTGTATTTTTCATAAAAATGGTGTTGTCATTGCGAGGGAGGCAGTAATCTGCCGACCGCGGCAATCTCTTAATAGACTACTCCCTCTAACTTAAAATTAAATAATTAATCCAATATTTATCTCTTTTACAGATTGTCACCTTCCTGCGCAGGCAGGTTCACGGGAATGACACCCAAAACTCACACTGTCTCAATTTTATAACTAAAAAACATTTTTTTCAAGATAAATTTTGAATTCTGCCTGTTTTTTGTTAAAATGTATTAAGTTAACCCTGTTAAGTAATTTACGGGGGAAATTATTATTCAATTAAAAAATAAATAATACCTATAATTATGAATACCAAAACAAAATTAGATTCTCATTCACGTATGGTGGGCGACTCTCTCCGAGAAATGCCCCGACAGCTATGGCAAACCTGGAATGACCTTAAATCAGTCAAAATTTCAGCCACCTACGCCAAAACCAAAGACATTATCTTCTGTGGCATGGGCGGATCAAATTTAGCCTCGGAAATGGTGAGAGCAAACTATGCTAATGAGATCAAAAAACCTTTCATTCTGATAAGAAACTATAATTTGCCGGCTTTTGCCAGCAAAGATAGTTTGATAATTATTTCCAGCTATTCCGGCGATACCGAGGAAATTGTTAATTGTCTCAACGAAGCTCTAAAATTAAAAGCCAAAATTATCTGCATTACTGGTGGCGGAAAAATATCCCAATTAGCCCAAAAGCATAAATTGCCGTTACTTAAACTAGACGACAAACTCAATCCATCCAAACAACCCAGATATGCCGTTGGTTCGCAGTTGGGAGCGGTGTTGTATGCCTTGAGCTCAGTCAAGGCGATAAAGGTGACTGACAGTGATATTAATCGCTCCGTAGAATATTTGGAAGTGTTAAGTGGCCTATTCTCTCCGACAGTGCCCGGCAACAAGAATCTAGCCAAGAGCTTAGCCAAAAAATTCCAAGGATTTGTGCCGATAATTGTGGCTTCTGATTTTCTCTTGCCCAATGCTCATATCCTCACCAATCAAATCAATGAGAGCGCCAAAACTTTTTGCGTTTACAATGCCATTCCTGAATTAAACCATCATTTACTTGAAGGCCTACAATTACCCAAAGAAGTTATCAAGAGGATAAAGGTTCTGCTTTTGAATTCTAATTTATACAGTCCCGCCATAAAAGCCAGATATACGGCCACAGAAAAAGTACTCAAGAAAAAACAAATGAGTTATGTAGAATATACCCTGGAAAATTCCAGCCAATTACTCTCCTCTCTGGAAGCCTTGTCGTTCGGCTCCTGGTTTAGCTTCTACTTATCCCAATTAAATCGTCAAGATCCTACCAAAATTCCTTGGGTCAATTATTTCAAAGACCAGCTTAAGAAGTTGAGAAAATAATTTGATATTTGTCACTTTTCTTTTTTAATATTCCGCACCCGCATTCCTGCGAACGCTAAAAATCTTGCCCGCCCGTACCGAACGGTACGTTCGGGCGGGTGCTGATTTTCCCTAGGCATGAGCGTTAAAGGCCAACATATAGCCACAGCAGTGGCGCATGTGGCCTAGCGAATGCAGGGAAAATCTAGCCATGATTTTTTAAAGTGAGCGCTTTTTTCTTTTGTGTCAGCTTTTCTTTTTACTAAAAAAAGAAAAGTGACAATAGACTCCCGCACAAACCACAAAAACCACCGCACTCACCAACTGAGGCAATCTCATTCCAAAGACCAAAGAAGTCACATCAATTCTGATAAATTCCATCAAGAACCTTATCACGGCATAACCCATGAGATAGCCGAAAATTATTTCGCCAGGACGGCGATTTTTTTTGTATAGCCAAAGTAAAGTAAAAAACAAAATTAAATTCAAAATAGATTCATACAAGAAAGCCGGCTGAAAGTATTGATAATTCAAATACTGCTCCGGTCTATTGGCTATGGCGATAGGAATGCCCCACGAAAGCGTGGTCGGACCGCCGAATAATTCCTGATTAAAATAATTACCCCAGCGACCTATGGCTTGACCTA
Organism: Patescibacteria group bacterium; assembly: GCA_041671305.1. GTDB lineage: Bacteria > Patescibacteriota > Patescibacteriia > 2-01-FULL-39-33 > 2-01-FULL-39-33 > CAIPBY01. Next base: position 15,446 of record JBAZBX010000006.1, on the reverse strand, counting down.
AAGGCAAAACCGTAAATAACAATCCGGCAAATTGCCAAAAAGATTTCTTTTTTATCTGGCACCAAACAATCAAAGAAATCACTCCGCCGATTATGGCGCCATGAATGGCCAGTCCGCCATGCCAAATTGCCAGTATTTCCCAGGGATGGCTGCCAAAATAATTCCATTCAATCAAAAAAACATCATACAACCTGGCGCCGATAATTCCACTCAAAGCTAGCCAAAACGCCAGGTCATAAAGATCGTCCCAATCCATATTCCGCTTTCGCGCCAGATACAAAGCGACTGAAAAGCATACCACCAAAGCGATGGCGATAATTAAGCCATAAAATCTGACCGTGATAAATCCCCACTCAAAAAATATAGGCTGTGGTAAAAAGTTATGTAGAAAATTCATGTTTTGATTATAACGAAAAATTGAGATAAAAAAAAGCGCCGCCCCCAGAAACGATTAGAGGGCGGGCAGAAAATTGTGACAAGCCTGAGCGCGATCAGGCGGCGATGGCGCAACGATTCGCCTTCTCCACCTCTTGCTGTACCTGCTGGACTTGAACGCGTCCACGATACTTCCTCGAAGAGCGAATCCGCAAGACGCGTGAAGAGCGAATCTGCGAAACACGAAATTTGGAGCAACCCTCCACTTTCAGCATATGAATGGTTTTCTCCAATTCGGCCAGAAAAATCGTCTGCCGACAATATTTCCCAGCGAAATCCCAATACCCCAAACGACAGCTACCCGACATCTGCAACGACGAAGACATACGACATCCTCCAGTTCACATTCCTAACCTTCTATCGCTATCCAGAACCATTCCGGACGCAATACCTCATACTACCATTAATTCAGCTATTTGTCAAAGGCGTAAATAAAAAATAGCTATAATTAGATAAATTACAGCTATTTTGCATTGTCATTCCCGCCTACGCAGGAATAATATTTTTATCATTTTACACCATTTCAACCTTAATCAGATTAGACTGACTCTTATAACTAAACGGATATCCGGCCACAATCACCGACAAATCACCTTTTTTGGCTAATTTATTCTTGACCAAAAGTTTCTTGATTTTCAAAAGCAAATCATCAAACGAAGCATCAAAAGGCATAAAATAACCATTTACACCCCAACTCAAAGCAAGCTGATTCAAAGTCTTCTTGGACGGCGTAAGCGCTACTATAGGAATGCCCGGCCTTAATCGGCAAATATTTTTGGCCGTATAGCCCGAAACTGTCGCGCAAACAATGAGCGTTGCATTATCCACGTCCTCAGCCAAATCTTGAGCGATATAACTAATGATCTGATTAATGGAATTGGAATTTTTGAATTTTTTTTCATCCTTCTCCGCCTCGGCGATTTCTCTTCCTTCCATTTCTTCCGCGATTTTTGTCATAACCTGAATCGCCTTGAGAGGGTACTTGCCACTAGCGCTCTCGCCCGAAAGCATAATGGCATCTGTGCCATCAAGGACGGCATTGGCCACGTCGGAAACTTCCGCTCTGGTCGGCAAAGGATTTCTAATCATAGAATCCAACATCTGCGTCGCCACAATTACCGGCTTGCCTACTTTCCTGCATTTCTCAATTATATTCTTCTGCATCAAAGGCAATTCCTCAAATGGCATTTCTATTCCCAAATCACCACGCGCTACCATAATAGCGTCAACCTCTTCCAAAATAGAATCCAAATTTTCTATGGCTTCTCTCCTTTCAATTTTGGCGATAATTCTAGTATGCACTCGGCTCTTGGCGCGCTTATCAAAATTAAATTTTTCTTCAGTATGATATTTCTTTTCCAAAGCGAGTATTTTCTTCCTCAAATTTACGACCTCGCTGGCTTCTTTGACAAAGGACATGGCCACAAAATCCACATTACTTTTGATGCCGAATTCCACATCCTGCAAATCTTTTTTGGTAATGGGAGGACACTTAATCAGACTCCCTGGAAAATTCATTCCCTTGTGCGACTTGATAATTCCCGGAGTTACCACTTTGCAATATATGATTTTATTATTAATTCTTGTTACCTTGAGCTCTATTGTGGCGTCATCAATCAAAATCTGATCTCCTGCCTTCAAATCTCTGCACAACTGGGGATACTGTATCGGTATCTGGATAAAATCTGATTTCTTCTTGGCCGAATACTCTTCTTCAATAATCAAAGCGACTTCAGAGTTAGTCCCAACCTTGATGCCCTGAGCCGGCAAATCGCCGATACGAATTCTCGGACCTTGTAAATCCTGGATAATGGCCGTCTTTACTCCCAACTTAGCCGAAACAGAACGAAAATTACGAATCAACATGCTATGATGTTTATAAGTTCCATGAGAAAAGTTAAGCCGAGCCACATTCATGCCCGCTTTAATCATTTTTTCCATCATCGGTTTCTCCTGAGAAGCCGGCCCGATGGTAGCAACTATTTTGGTATGTTTCATAATTTTACCGTCTTTATAATCCAATCTCCGAATTTCTGAGCCATATCAGCCACGAGTGGTAATTCCCACTTTTCTCCCTGTAAAGCTTTTACAATGCCGATGATAGCCAAAACGCCAATAAGCAAATTAATTAACCAACCTACGACGGGAATAAACATCAAGATCAAAGAGGCAACAAAAAGCAATGCTCCCTGACTGGCATGGAATTTTATAAATTCATTGTCTTTTCTAGCAGCCAAGGCCACTAAACTAAGAATCCACAAATAACTAACTGCGCTCCAAATTTTTTCTTCTGAAGTATCAATTTGTTTTGTCATATGTTTAATAATCAATAATCAAGATACAATAATCAATTAAATTTGATATTAATTCTTGATTTTTTTTGTTAAATTATTTAACGGGGTGAATTTTTGAAATTATATACACTGCCAACATGGAAATCACCGCTCCAACCACAACACCAGATATAGTTTCCGTAAAAACATTAAAAAGCTTCCAAACCGCAAAACCCTCTCCAAATCTATACAACGAAATAACCAAGCCGATTATAAATCCTGCGATAGATCCTGAAATAGCGCCGACCATTATAATTTCGCCGAATACCTTGGTAGTCCTCCAACCGATAATGGCAAAGAAAATAATCCTGATTATCCAGGCGACGATTTCTTTCTGATCATAAAATATTCCCGCTCCTAATTTATTGCCCAACAAACGAACAGCAATCTCTACAATAATTGCCATAACGGCGATAAGCCAGGTAAAACGGAAATAAACCGTGAAATCAATTGGTTCCCATCTACGGGAAATATTTGAATTTTCCATGAATAGATTATACCGCATTTAATTTAAGAAGAAAAGATTAAAAAACAAAAGGCCTCCCTGACATCACGTCGGGGAGGTCTTCCATATCTAAATTCGCAGTTTACATCATTCCACCATATCCGCCCATGCCTCCTGGCATGCCTGCACCATGATCATGTCCATCGTCCTTGGCTGGCAAATCAGCAATAGCACACTCAGTGGTCAGAATCATACTGGAAGCAGAAGCCGCATTCTGAAGCGCACTTCTAGTTACTTTGGTTGGATCTACCACGCCTTTGGCAACTAAATCTTCATACTCACCGGTCAAAGCATTGAATCCTTCGTTGCCTTGGAGTTTTTTCACTTCTTCAACCACGACCGCGCCATTATATCCGGCATTCTGAGCAATCTGCTTAAGCGGTTCCTCAATGGCTAATTTCAAAATCTCAATACCGATTTTTTCATCACCAGTCGCCTCTACGTCATTTAGAGCCTTGGCCACTCTGATCAGAGCCACACCGCCACCAACCACAATACCTTCTTCAATGGCAGCCTTGGTAGCAGAGAGAGCGTCTTCAATTCTAAGCTTCTTCTCTTTCATTTCAGTTTCCGTAGCAGCGCCGACTTTGATTATAGCCACACCGCCGACTAGCTTAGCCAATCTTTCTTTCAACTTTTCTTTATCAAAATCAGAATCAGACAATTCCAACTCTTTATTTATTTGAGCAATCCTTTTCTCTAGCGCTTCCTTGTCGCCATCACCGTCCACAATGGTGGTATTTTCTTTGGTGGCGATGACTTTACCAGCTGACCCCAGTGATTCCATTTCCGCATTTTCCAATTTCAATCCGATTTCTTCAGAGATAACCGTGGCACCAGTTACAACCGCGATATCCTGCAACATTTCTTTTCTTCTATCGCCAAACCCAGGAGCTTTGACAGCCAAAACATTGAAAGCGCCTCTAATTTTATTTACCACCAAAGTAGCCAAAGCCTCGCCGTCAATATCCTCAGCGATGATAACCAAATCCTTCTTGCCACTCTGAGCCATTTTTTCCAGCAATGGCAAAATAGTAGCGACTGAAGAAATTTTCTTGTCCGTAATCAAAATGGACACGTTGGCGTATTCCGCTTCCATTCTCTCGGTATTGGTCACCATATAATGCGAGACGTATCCCTTATCAAATTGCATGCCTTTGACGATTTCCTTTTCAATGCCAAATGTTTGTCCTTCTTCTACGGTAATTACGCCATCGTTGCCGACTTCCTCAAGAGCTTCGGCAATGATTTGTCCGACCACATTATCATTGGCAGAAATGGAAGCGACCTGTTGCTTCTCTTCTTTGGAAGAAATCGGTTTGGAAATATTTTTTAATTCACTTACCAATGCCCTCACACCTTTGTCAATTCCATTTTTGATAATTATGGGATTGGATCCAGCCGTGACATTTTTGAGTCCTTCAGTCACAATCGCCTGAGCAAGAACAGTAGCGGTAGTCGTGCCATCGCCAGCCACATCGTTGGTTTTGCTGGCCACTTCCTTGATCAATTCTGCTCCCAAATTTTCAAATTTATCTTCTAATTCAATTTCCTTGGCGATAGTTACGCCATCATTTACAATTTGAGGAGCGCCATAACCTTTGTCCAAAACGACATTCCTGCCCTTGGGCCCAAGAGTAACTTTTACGGCATTGGCTAATTTATCCACACCGTTTTTTAATTTTGTTCTGGCCTCTTCATTAAATAATATTTGTTTTGCCATATTTTTTATAAATTAATTTTCAATTATTGCCAACACATCTTCACAATTCAATATCTTTATTTCCTCATCGCCGATTTTTACATCATCGCCGGCATATTTGCCAAACAAAACTTTCTGTCCGACGGATAGTCCCAATTCTTTGACTTTTTCACCGGTTCCAATGGCGATAATTTCGCCTTCAGCTCTTTTCTCTTTGGCAGTATCGGGCAAAATTATTCCTGACTTAGTTATTTCTTCTTCTTTTATGGCTTTGACGGCTACGCGAAAGCCAATGGGCTTGATTTGCATAGTTTTAAAATTATTAATTATATTTTTGGACTAATTAGCACTCTATATTTCAGAGTGCTAATTGCATTGTGTTTGTATTTTAGACAAATTATAGACAAATGTCAAGGCTTAAATTTCATCTAAATAAACACAAAATGACCAACTCAGCCACCACAAAATCAGTCCGACATATTGAGTCCAGAAATAATGATCAAACAAACCGGTAACTCCCAAACACAAAACCAAAGCCCCAAATAGATAATTATTTTTCCGCCAGGAATGCAGAAAAATTAATGCATAAATAGTTAAAAAAATAATTAAACCAAAACCGCCTAATTCCGCCCAAACCAGCAAATACACATTGTGCGCCGGCTCGTAACTCCAACCGGGCAAATTCGGTTTAACAGCATAAATCGCAGGAATATAATTTCCCAGACCCACACCCAAAGATTCATGGCTTGAGATAATCTGCCACGACTCCTTGAGAGAATTAACTCTTTGCGTGTTTGATTTTATCTCCAATCTATCTGTTCCAGAAAGACGTGAGAGCAACAATGGCTGAAAAATTATCGCCAATGAAACAATCATAAAAATAAGAGCCAAAGACAAGGCAAACAAATATCTTATTTCTTGCTTTTCTTTAATTCTCTTTCTCGCTTCCATAACCGCCCAAAATATATATGAAATAATCAAAGCCACCCAGGCTCCTCGCGAAAAACTCAAAAAGATTCCCACTGAAATAATTAACAGGCAAGACAAAAATAAAATTCTTATTCTACCTTTATGCTGGAGATAAAGAAAAAGAGCGCAGAAAAAACATATTATCAGAAATCCTCCCAGAATATTGGGATGAGCAAACGATCCGTAAGCGCGCAACCATCTTCCGTCGGAATTTTGTACCACATAAGCGCCTATTTGGTAAGGCAGATGCTCGGATATTCCCAACCATTTATTGGCATGGATAATTTGCGAAGCAAACTGCCACATCGCCAAGATGGATTGGACTATTCCCGACAGAACCGCGACCAGACAAATATTTTTCAAATTTATTTTATTGACTGCTAAGACAAAAAACAACGCCACGGCTTCCAGGAGATGAAACCAGGACAAAAAAGCAACCTGCTTATCCCAAGACCAAGCTATGGAAACCAAAGACCAAGCTAGAAATACCCAAATTGCTATGACAAAAAACATCTTCCCCTTATCTGCCTTGAAAATTGATAATTGCCCGCCTGTAACGTTATGCGTAGCATTTCGGACAGGAAAATTGAAAATTTTACGCTCTTTAATTAAAAAAATAAATTGTAAAATAAGTATCATCCATAATAAAATTTCAGTCCCAAAAACCATCACTGTCCCTCCCTGCCACTTATAACCATTAATAAATCTTTCTTGAATTATAAATACCGTCTGCCAAGGCAAGAGAAAAATAAATAGATATATCAGCCATTCTAAAATTTTTTTTAAATTAAGCATGGTTAATTAAAAATTCTTTGAACTTTTCTAAGTATTCCAACCTTCTGTCTTTCTCGTGAAATTTAAGCATATGATCAGAAATTATCACCCGGCTATCGCTCTCCTGAGACAAGCTCATTTTATTTTGAGACATCTTGGCCAGCTGTATTTTCTTGAGCATAGCTTCAATGGCATCCCCTATCCTACCGGATAAAACTCTCTCGCAAAATCTTTTCCAACTTAATCTGCCCGCATTCGTTCTTCTCCTGATGCCGGGATTATACGGATACCTGTTGAACAGAAAATCGTCCAGCCAACTATTCTCAGCGCAAAAATCATGATAAATCCCATCATCATAAACAGGCAAAACAGTATTTATCCAATATCTCAGATAAATATCGTCCGGACTAATCTTAATGCTTTCTAAATTTAAATTTTTATCATCTATATAAAAACTAAGGCAAAAACGATTGGCGATTTTCTGTCCATGCCGGCGCAGACCAAGCAGGCCAGTTAGTGCAGTGAGCAAAAATCTCACCAGATACAACCTGCCCGCAGCGGCAATAACAAATAAATCAATATCACTGGCCTCTTTCAGATTATTGAAACTGAAATTATTGCAAACTGCGATCATTCTGACATAAGGCACATGCGCCAAATATTTAAACCATTTGGAGACGATCTTATTCTTAAAAATGGAAAAAAGATAATTGTCATGGCGGGCAGAAATTATCCTCTCACGTCCTGACAAAAAATATAATCCATCCTGGCAAGATATTTTATCACCTATATTGCTCAAGCCTACTGTCACATCTCTTAAACAATATTTTGTATCAGAAAAAAGCCACTTCTGCGCCTCCATGGCCGTAAGCGGATAATTTAAGTAATCAAAATACCCGATTGTGGACAAAATTGCCTTATTTAATCTCTCCATAACACGAATTATTCTGCCTATACTTTATCACAAAACCCGAAATTTTAACATTGACAAACAGGGGCGATAAATTATATAATAAACATTGTCAAAACAGAGCATGTCTCTAAATAAAATGACTAAAAAAATAAGATTTAAATCCAAGAGACTAATAACCACGTTATTAGCTTTTTTAATAAGAGCCACTGGTTCATTGTTTGTGGCGCTAAAAATATTTTTTTCTATTTTCCGCAAACCAGCAAACGCAATCAGTAATTTATTTTTTAGGACTGTCGTACTTAGGCTATACGGCAAATATCTTCTGATCAAAAACCAACTTTCCAAAAGAGCTAGCACCTTCGGAGAAAAAGTTCTGGTGACTATAGGTAATAAATATTTTATCCATGTCATCTTAATTTTACTCTCTTCCGTGGTAATAATTGGCAACTTGAAACCGTCAGGAAACAATCAAGACTATGGACAAAATGCTCTGATCTTCAAAATTATGGGAGTAGAAAATACTGAGATGATTGAAGATACCACAAGCGCCACTGACGAATCCAAAGTTTACAGCTACTTCGGAGAAAATTCCCAAATAGACAGCGATGTCTTTACCGAATCTCAAAAACAAGCTCAACAGCTATACGATCAGCAATCCAACAATGGCACTTTGGCTACCATGCAAGACGGATCCACTTTATCCAAACCGGAATTTATCGGCACTGATGATGTCAAAAATGGCAGTCACTCCATCAGGGAATATGTGGTTCAGGCCGGAGATACTATCGGAAAAGTTGCGACTTCTTTCAATATTTCCATCAACACAATTTTGTGGGCCAACAATCTGTCATTTACTTCCTACATCAAAGAAGGGCAAAAACTGGTCATTCCTCCAACTTCGGGAGTACTTCATAAAATTGTCCGTGGCGATACTATATCTAAGATTGCCAAATTATATGGCGCCTCAGAACAAAATATCAATGATTTCAATAAAATTGAAAATGGCGGCCTGAAAGCCGGAGAAACCATTATGGTTCCGGGCGGTAGAATTATTTATACGCCTAAACCATCTAATTCCGGAACAGCCTACAATAATCAGACTGGACAATCTTCCACTGTCAGAGTTAATGCTGGCGATATTCCCGCCTCAAGCGGAGGAAGAATGTATTGGCCAAGCGCTTGTCAGAGAATTTCACAATATTACAGAGGTTGGTTGCATACCGGTGTTGATATCGCCTGCCCTTGGGGAACATCTGTTCGCGCTGCGGAAAGCGGAATTGTGGAAAGAGTCCAATATGGCAAAACCGGTTATGGCTACAACATCATCATCAATCATGGCGGTGGCAAAGAAACTCTCTATGGCCACTTAAGTAAAATTATGGTGAAAGCCGGCGACAGAGTAGTAAAGGGACAATTAATCGCCAACGAGGGATCTACTGGACGATCCACCGGACCGCATCTTCACTTTGAAGTCAGGATCAATGGCGCCATGGTCAATCCTTTGAGTTATATCAGATAAGCGCCAAATTCAAAACTACAAAATCCAAATAAATTAAAAATCACGATTTAAAAAATTTTAGATTTATTATTTTTAATTATTTTGATATAACACCAACGCAAAAAAATCCAAAACAAAAGCCCCGTCAAAAAGCGGGGCGATTGATTACGGAATTATTTTACCATATTCAAATTAACATCCTCTCCCTGAACTGTTTTACATTTTCCCCAATCTGGCTTTATATATCCACTAGATTTAGCTACGACATATTTATATGCCTGCAAAGCGGCTTTGGCACCTTCTCCAGCTGCAATTACTATTTGTTTGTAAGTCGTATCAGTACAATCCCCGGCCCCAAAAATTCCAGCTTCTGACGTCTCGCAATCCCTATTGGTTATAATTTCTCCCTTGTCATTTAAATCAACTGTTCCCTTGAGCCATCCTGTTTTCGCCTGATGCCCGGCTTCTACAAAAACACCATCCAACTTTATTTCTTTGGTCTTTTCTTCATCACGAGTATCAGCCAAAACAATAGATTCCACTTTACCAACACCCTTAATTTCCTTTATTTTGGAAAAACAAGTCAATTCAACATTGGAAATTTTCTGCACATCTTCCACCAAAACTGGATCGGCGGTAAATTTGTCAGAATTACTCAGCAGATAAACTTGCTTTGCCAGTTTAGACATATACTCGGCCGATTCCAGAGCTGAATTTCCTGCTCCAACTACTGCCACCACCTTGCCCTTATACAAAGGCCCGTCGCAAATAGCGCAATACGTTACGCCACGTCCTTTTAATTCCGCTTCTCCGGGAACGCCAAGATCACGAGGAGTTAGCCCAAAAGAAAGAATTGCCGACTTAGCTTGTAATTCATCTTTATTGGTTTTAACTACAAAATTATCACCTGATTTGGTTATATTTAAAACTTCATTAAAATTAAATTCCAGTCCTAATTTATCGGCCTGTAATTTAAAATTATTCATCAACTCAAATCCAGAGATATTTTCTATCCCTGGCCAATTTTCAACATCATTGGCCAAAGCTGCCTGTCCGCCCAAACTTTTGGCCACTATCAAAGTTTTCATCTGTCTTCTGGCGCAATAGATAGCCGATGTCAGTCCGGCCGGACCAGCGCCGACAATTATTACATCGTAAAGATTGTCCATATTAAATTACTTTATTAATCTCATCAATGAGAGATTGCTTGTCTTGCAATCCGACAAAAGTCTTGACCGCCTGTCCGCCCTTGAAAATTATAATAGTAGGAATAGACATAACCTCAAATTTTTGAGAAGTTTGAGGACAAGCGTCTACATCCATTTTTCCCACCTTGGCTTTATCACCGATCTCGACGGCCACCTCTTCCACAATAGGACCCTGCATTCTGCAAGGACCGCACCAAGTGGCAAAAAAATCCACCAAAATCGGCTTATCACTTTTAAGCACTTCCGATTCAAAATTTGAATCGTCCAAAATGATCTCACTCATATTTTTTTAATTATTTATTAAATTTTTTAATTAATTTTAAAAATTAAATTCATCAAACGATCCATTCTGCCCTTATTGCAAATCTTGGATTCTTCCTTAATCAAACGCACAGCCAATTGCTCCAGAGAGGATTTAGCAGCCATGATTTGTCCAACAACTTTTATCCTGTCCTCATCTTCTCCGATCATCTTATCTATGCCATTGACCTGACCAGAGATACGATGAATATGCGCTAAAAATAAATTATTTTTATTTTTTGTCATTTTGTAATTATTAATTAGTAATTCTTAATTTACTATATACCCCCAGGGGGTATATGTCAAATTTTTAACCATGCCATTGACATTCTATAATATTTATGCTAAATTGATATGAATTTGATTGTACAAAAAAACAGGAGGCCAACCAATGGAGATGGAAGTAATTAAATCCAGAACCATCTTCATTAGATGTCATGGATGTGGACGTACCTTCCCTTTAAGTGGAGTCCGCCTATCTATCAAGAGGGGCGGAATCGTCTTTGTCTGCGACTGTCAGGAGGAAATAAAACTGGGGCCAGGACAACAGAAAACGCTTACTAAGTGTTCTAATTGCAACGTAATTTATAGCGCTAAACTCCAGTTCATTGCAGAAGATGGTACCATAATCACCACGAGTGAATGTCCTGATTGTCATTGCCAACACCGCTACTCCACCGCCAAATAATCCGCCTTCCCCAACCACGTCACACGGGGGAAGCGGATTTTCATTTTTACTCAATCTTAGGACGATATTGTAAACTCTCCGCCAAATGATCAGAGGTAACCATTTCACTCTCAGCCAAATCCGCTATGGTTCTAGCTAATTTCAAAACTCTGAAGTACGCTCTAGCCGACAAACGCAGTTTCACCGCCGCTTGATTGAGCAGCGCCTTGGCACTGTCATCCATCTGGCAATATCTTTTCACTTGCTCAGAACTCATTTCCGAATTATCAATTATTCTTTCATTTATAAATCTTTCGCCCTGAATATTCCTGGCTTTTTGTACTCTTTCTCTGATAGTCATAGAAGATTCGGAAAAATTTTCACCTTCCAATTTGTCCAATTCCACTCTAGGAACTTCCAAATGAATATCTATCCTATCCAAAAGAGGGCCAGAAGCTCTTCTTTGATATTTGATAATCTGTGTTTGGGAACAGCTACACTCTCTGCCAGGATCACTAAGAAAACCGCAAGGACAAGGATTCATGGCCGCGGCCAGCATAAATTTCGCCGGAAATTTAATTGTTCCCGTGGCTCGAGAGACGGAGATAATTCCATCTTCCAGTGGTTGTCTCAAATTTTCCAAAACCATCTTAGGAAATTCCAAAAACTCATCTAAGAAAAGTAATCCTCTATGCGCCAACGATACTTCTCCCGGCTTGGGATAAGCACCACCGCCAACCAAAGAAATTCCTGATGCCGTGTGATGCGGACTTCTAAATGGCCGAGTGGACATAAGCGGTTGATTTCGAGAAAGCAATCCAGCTGAACTATAAATTTTGGTCACTTCCAAACTCTCAATCAAAGTCATCCGGGGAAGAATTGAGGGCAACGCCTTGGCGAGCATGGTTTTACCAGATCCGGGCGGACCAGACATGAGAAGATTGTGACTTCCGGCAGCAGCAATCTCCAGCGCTCTTTTGGCCTGATCCTGTCCTCTAATATAAGCCATGTCCAAAGGAAAATATTCTAATTCCTCGCCATAATCTTCAAACGATTCAACTGGCGTCATCTCATTTTCTCCTTTGAAATGATTAGCTAATTGAAGTAAATTATCCACGCCATAAACATTTATATCATTTACTAATTTAGCCTCGCGGGCATTCTCCAACGGCACAAATAAATTTCTAATATTTTTTTTCTGACACATCAAAGCCACAGAAAGAATTCCATTAACCGGACGGAGTTTTCCTTCAAGCGACAGTTCGCCAACAAACACGCAATCATGCGCAATATTTGTAATATCAATCTGCTTGGATTGGATTAGACATGCCAGAGCGATTGGCAAATCATAATACGTTCCGGCTTTACGGATGTCCGCCGGCGCTAAATTTATAGTCACATTGCCTCGCGGAAATTCCAATTCGGAATTCTTCACTGCGCTTCGTACTCTGCTCTTGGATTCGTCCACTGCCTTGTCCGGTAATCCGACAATAAAAATCCCCGGCTGTCCGTGCGGGGAATTATCTGCCTCTACTTCCACCAACTCACAATCCAATCCGATTACGACTGCTGAAAAAACTTTTGAAGCCATGATAATTTTTTAATTTTAATTTCACTATTAATTAATTCTAACAGAATTTTAATTTATGGAAAAGAAAACACGCCGGGCTGTATTGTTACAGCTCGGCGCACGGAATTGTGGAGACTCATCTGACTCTTCCCCCCAACAGGTGCCAGATGATATTTTCAGCCATACTCTGATGACTAATATCAACTTCCTTGTTGGAATCAGCAACCCTCCCCTGTTGCCATTTCACGGGCACATACGGTCTCGTGACGCGTACGTTATTCAAGGAAGCCACGCCCTCCTTGACCTGCTTCTCGTTCGGCGCCCGATTGGTGTTGGGACCACCGGACACCTCGTTTCTGTATAGAGCAGTGCCCGTGTAGGGAATTGTGGCACAGCCCACTAGCGAAGCCACCAGCAAGACAGCGATCAAAAGTACAACAATCTTTGACATGGAAATCTCCTTCCTGTTGCAACCATAATTGCAATCTTGTTGGAAAATTCTAAAATTCTTGAACTTTCTATAATACCTCATATCATACAAAATGTCAATAATTCAACTTGTAATTAAAGTAAATTTAGATAATATAATATAAGTTAAATAAAATTAGCCAAACAAAAAATCATCCTTCATCGGATGGTTTTTTGATATTTAAATACAGGGTCCGGGCGCTGGCTTACTTTCCCCAATAAAGAGTATCATCAGCGCTAGAGAGCTTAACTTCTGAGTTCGGGAAGGGATCAGGTGTGACCTCTCCGCTAGAAGCACCCAGACTCTGGATTCAAATTTTAAATTTCTAAATCTCCAAAAAAACTCTTACAATTTGATTATATATTGAGCAAGCAATTATCGCAATCACAATTCTTGTGATTAAATGTAGTCATTAGTACTCCTCGGCTGAACACATTACTGTGCTTACACCTAGAGCCTATCAAACTCATCGTCTATAAGTGACCAATAAAATCTAATCTTGGGGACAGTTTCACGCTTATATGCTTTCAGCGTTTATCTAAACCGAACATAGCTACCCTGCGATGCCCTTGGCAGAACAGCAGGTACACTAGAGGTTCGTCGTTTTCGGTCCTCTCGTACTAGAAAACGGACCCCTCAAATTTTGACGCCCATGGTAGATAGGAGACCGAACTGTCTCACGACGTTCTGAACCCAGCTCGCGTGCCCTTTTAATTGGCGAACAGCCAAACCCTTGGAACCTTCTCCAGCTCCAGGATAGGACGAGCCGACATCGAGGTGCCGAACCTCCCCGTCGATGTGGACTCTTGGGGGAGACCAGCCTGTTATCCCCGGAGTAGCTTTTATCCGTTGAGCTTCCGCCGTCCTACTTCGTACGGTCGGATCACTAAATTCTACTTTCGTAACTGCTGGACTTGCAGGTCTCGCAGTAAAGCTGGCTTGTGCTTTTACACTATCACTCCGATTTCCATCCGGAGCTAGCCAACCTTTGTAAACGCCTCCGTTACATTTTGGGAGGCAACCGCCCCAGTTAAACTACCCATCAGATACTGTCCTTTTCCCAGATTCATGGGAATAAGTTAGGATTACAACATAACAAGGGTGGTATTTCACTGGCGCCTTTTGGGCTCCCACCTATACTAAACATGTTATGACGTAACCCAATACCAAATTGTAGTAAAGCTTCACGGGGTCTTTTCGTCTAACCACGGGTATGTCGCATCTTCACGACACTTGCAATTTCGCCGAGTACTTTGTTGAGACAGTTGTCAAGTCGTTATGCCATTCGTGCGGGTCGGAACTTACCCGACAAGGAATTTCGCTACCTTAGGACGGTTATAGTTACCGCCGGCGTTCATCTGCGCTTCAGTTCAAAGCTTCGCATTGCTGCTAACCTCTCCCTTTAACGTTCAGACACTGGCCAGGCATCAGCCCCTATACATCACCTTGCGGTTTAGCAGGGACCTAAGTTTTTGATAAACAGTCGCTTGACATCTTTAGCTGCGCCCCTCTTGCGAGGGGAGGCCTTATTCCGAAGTTACGGCCGATTTTTTGCCGAGTTCCTTAACAAAGTTTCTCTCGTACACCTTAGGCTACTCGCCTCACCCACCTGTGTCGGTTTAAGTACGGTTACCTTAGCCTTAGCTCTAGAAGTTTTTCTTGGCACCAGCGTCAACTAGATTGAGTCCACCTTGCGGCTTTCTCTTTTCCCAACCTTGGCGCTTAATGGTGAACGGATTTGCCTATCCACCACGCCGCTGGCCAGGAGCGACATAAACCAAATATCGCCTAATCTCTGACAATGCGTCACTCCGTTGAAAAACTAAGGTAGTGCAGGAATATTAACCTGCTCTTCCATCGACTACGCCTTTCGGCCTCGCCTTAGGACCGACTAACCCTGGGTCGATTCTCGTTGCCCAGGAAACCTCGGGTTTACGGTGTCTGGAATTCTCATCCAGATTCTTGCTACTTATGCCAACATTCTTGCTTCCAAGCTGTCCACCGCTCCTCTCGGATACGGCTTCATCCCGCTTAGAACACTCCTCTACCACCCCTCGTCAATCCTTGGTTGTCTTTTGTCATAAAAAACAAACTAGGATTGAC
>JBAZBX010000005.1:0-45995 GCA_041671305.1 Patescibacteria group bacterium | reverse complement strand
GTATTTCACTTATCAATTTCATTTCATCTTTGTCGCTTTTCAAAAATGAAATCCGACGCCAATCACAAAGCGTGGCCGTGAGGCGATTGGGAATATGGAGCCACTTAGCGCCTGATTTATAATTAGACAAAGAACCAAAATACATCAGCAATTTATGGGACATAATTTGTGAGTCAAAATTATCACCGCCAATATAGACACCGCCGACAGACAAAATATCCTCTCGCCTATCTTTATTCTTACTAGTCTGAGGAGATAATTTAATTACCGTAAAATCAGAAGTGCCACCGCCGAGATCAGCTACCAAAACCGTTTCCTCTTTATCCAAAGTCATCTCATAATCAAAAGCGGCGGCAATCGGCTCAAGCTGAAAATACACCTTTTCAAATCCGGCCATCTGTGCCGCGCATTTCAATCTCTCCTGAGCCAAGGATTCCTTTTTCAAATTATCAGAAAATATAGCCGGACGGCCAAGGACAACTGAATTAATTTCTTCTCCAACCAAGGCATCAGCTTTTTGCCTTAACTCTTTAATTATAATGGAAATTAAATCTTCAACTGTATATTTTTTACCATTAATCATAGTCCCAATAAATCCTTCGTCGGTGAGAGCGGATTTGATTGATTGCAAAAGACGTCCCTTCATGCCAGAGGAAACATATTTCAAAATCGCTTCTTCACCCACATAAGCCCGTGAGGAATCCTGAGGGAAAAACAGCACCGATCTGACGGTTTTCTGACCGTGACGGCCGATTGGTAGAACTTTGGCTTCACCATTGTCCAAAATGGAAATGGCAGAGTTAGTGGTTCCAAAGTCCAAGCCATAAATTTTTGTGTCCATATGTTTGTTTATTTATTATACAACTAAAAAACTGCCTTGGTTAGGCAGTCTTTTGGCGATTATATAAAATCTTATAATTTAATTGTTTTAGCTTATATTTCATAACAATATTAATATAACTCAAACCAAATATATTGTCAAATCTTACTAAAGCGGGTAAGGGGAGTCGGACCCCTGTCACGAGTTTGGAAAACTCGGATAATAACCGTTATATGATACCCGCACTACTTAAATTAAACTATATCAATAATAGCAAATAATCATCATTTTTTCAAGCATTAC
Organism: Patescibacteria group bacterium; assembly: GCA_041671305.1. Taxonomy (GTDB): domain Bacteria; phylum Patescibacteriota; class Patescibacteriia; order 2-01-FULL-39-33; family 2-01-FULL-39-33; genus CAIPBY01. The sequence continues at coordinate 44,872 of JBAZBX010000005.1, read as the reverse complement.
TTATTATTTTCCTTATTCAATCGGGGTGCGGGGAATTGAACCCCGTCTACACCCACCCCATGGGCGCGTACTACCGACATACTCCACCCCGGAGTAGCTATCTTCTATATTATTATAAAAATGGTAAATTTTCAAGAAAAAATAGCGGGGTGCATTCGCGTTCACGTCAGACGCAAATGCACCCCAAACTTCAATGGTCAGACACAGACGCCATCCAGACGCTTCATGCCAACCATGCTCGCCAAGGCAATCTGATCTTGCCCCAAACGACACCCTCCATGAACTGCCAGACGAGCAATAATCTCGCCCATCTTTTCCATCTCCGGGGCATTCTTGATGCCCCTTTCTGCTTCAGCCATATCACTCATTATGGCTACGCTCACGGCTCGCACAATGGGCTCTGCTGCCTCAACACTATACACTGCCGTGAGAGCACCAAGCGAAGAAAAAGAACAAAGTCACCGAGGGAAGGGGCGAGAACCAGGCACTTGAGAGAACGCGAGGAATGCAAGACGTCTGAACCGACGACATCCTCTGCCAAAACCTGAGATTCATGCATCGTCAGAATTCCTTTCCTTAAGCCAAAACCGCTTCTTGGTTGTGTCCAGGCCAATTCCCTTCGCCCTGAACAACAACGGTTCCGCCCACCACAAAGGGGCACCCCTCTGCGTTTTGATGAAGGCTCAGACATCCCCGTCCGTCGTTTGACAAATACTTCCTGTGCAACGCTTCACAACTGACGAGTATCGTCTCGTCTCCACGATGCATGACCACGATTTGATTCCCAGGTCCGTTATGAGGACAAGAAATATTCTCGGTAGAACCATTGGCCAATGCCGATGCAATTGCCGAAACGCCCATAACACATCGCATAAAAATTACTCCTCGTTGTTCTGTCCGACATCGTCAGACGACTTCTTGTTCTTGCCATCATCATGAAAGTGGACAAAATATGTTACGGCGGAACAGCCACCGCATAATTTACTCCACTGTCTCATCTTCTTCCGTCTGGTCATGCCCTTCCTCCTGATTGTAAAAAGAACCAAAACTTCCTATAAAAAAACTGACCCGCTCATGCGGGCCAGTCGTCTATATTTGCTATAAAACAAACTAACTGATCCGCCTTAGGTCAGTAAAGTAAAAGTAGAAATTTACGTTAGTTTGTATTTTTCTCATATTCGTATAAATACTATATCGCATGGGGTTAAAAATGTCAAGATAATTTCTTGGATCCCAGTTTGGCTGATTTCAACTGCTTCAAAATTACCGAATCAAAAACATAATTCAACTTTTTCCTTTCCTCAAACTTCTCCTGTGCCAATCCGATTAACTTTTTCAGCAACTCCTCAAACTCTATCCCTGACGCTTTCCAAAGATGATGATATAGAGTCCCTGGAAGCGTGTTTACTTCATTGGCAAAATATTCTTCTATGTCTTTATTATACAAATAATCAACTCTGGCAATTCCACTGCAACCAAATAATTTATAAATCTTCTGCGACAGCTCTTTGATCTCGCTAGTTATTTTTTCATCCAATCTGGCAGGAATGACGATTCCCTCCTGCGCATTGCCCAGTTGCGCTCCGCCATCTTTGAGATATTTCTCCTCAAAATCAAACAACTCACTGCCAAAAACCGACTCCTGAATCTCAGATGATTGCAACTGACTATTACCAATTACACAACAAGTAATGTCCATCAAATTTTCCACTCCTTCCTCAATTAAAATTTTATCATCATAATACAATCCCGCTTCAATGGCAAACTCCAACTCATCACCTTCCATATTTTTCACTTTGGCAATGCCAATTGACGATCCCAAATGCACCGGCTTCACAAAAACCGGAAATTTTAACTCGGATTTAGCTTGAGATAAAATTTCAGATTTTTTATTTTCCCAATCTGTTTTGAGAAAACTGAAATATTTGGTCGTTTTGATACCAGCGCTTTCATAAACCGATTTGGTCAAAGCCTTATCCAGAGTAAGCGATGAACTCAAAACATTGCAACCAACATAAGGCACGCCGATTAATTCAAAAATTCCTTGAATGGTACCATCCTCGCCATAAGCGCCATGAAAAGCCGGAAAAGCCAAATCAATTTCTATTTTTTTGCCAAATAATCCTTTTTTCACAAAAACCATTTTGCCTTTAGCCTCGCTAAGATCCAATAAATATTCAAATTTATTTTCTATCATCTTCAAATCATTCTTCTCATCCGTAAAAAATTTAAGGTGTCCTAATTCCTCGCCAATAAGCCACTTTCTTTCTTTGGTCAAATAAACCGGCGTGACGTCGTAGCCCAATTTCCTGAGGCCAGAAATAATAAACTCACCCGTGATAATAGACACGTCATGCTCTGGACTGCTACTGCCAAAAAATACTCCAATATTCATATTTTTTAAATTAAAAATTAAACTTACACATACTGATCGCCCCAATCATTTTGAAACATGATCACATCGCCTTTCTGCAAAATCCGATCCAATGACTTATGCGCTTCCTGTGCCGTATCATACCAAATTATGTTACTACTGGCAAAACCATTTTTCATTAATCCTTTTTCTAAGTACGGCGTCACACTATTTCTAATTAACAAAACCAAATCAACGCTATTGGCCAAATCTTCTCCAATTCTAATGTGTACTTCTTCTGCCTTCTTTCCCATTTCCACCAGTCCCGGAGTTAGATAAACCTTCCTATGATCCTTGAATTTAGAAAGCAGTTTGATAGCTTCATGAACTCCTTCGGGATTGCCATTGTAGCTATCATCTATCACAATCAAACCATTAGGATTTACTATCGGCTCTAAACGATGCGGAATCGGCCGAAGTTTTTCCAAGCCAATGATCATTTTGGTAATCGGCTGATTTAATTTTCTAGAAATAATCATGATCGCTATAGCCATTCCCTTGATATATTCTCCCAAAATTCTACTTTTTATTAATCCTAAATTTTTTCCTTCTTCGCCTATGCCAAAATAACTCATTAATTCTTCGGTAGAAATATGATAATCCAGAGTTTGAAAATGACAAAGAGGATTATTATCCGAACTATAAAAAAATGGCTTTCTATCTCCCGTAAAACTTTTATAATTCTCTCTGACATTGTGATCATCAGCATTTAAAACCAAAATACCGGATTCTTTTATTCCTTGAGCTAATTCAAAAACTGTTTCTATGCTGTTTTTCAAATCATGCAACCGCTCCAAGTGGCTTTCATTTATGCCGGTGATAATTCCTATATCCGGCCTCGCCACCTTACAGATTTCCGCCACATCCCCGCGATAATGCTCGCCCATTTCTATAATCAAAATCTGAGTTTGGGAATTTATCTCAGTCTCAATAAATTTGGCAATGCCAATTGGCGTATTGACGCTCTCCGGCGTAGAAGCCACCCGGAAACTTTCTGAGAGAGCAGATCGCAAAGCCTCCTTCATGCTGGTCTTGCCGTAACTGCCGGCAATGCCGATAATTTTCAAATTAGATAAACTCTTAATCTTAATTTTTGCTCTGGCCACAATTCTATTTTTCAGATACAAATGAACCGGAGAAAGAATCCAAACACTGATGCCATGGAAAATAAAATGGAAAAAAGTCAGAATTACCAAAGCCAAGACATAGATAATAATTGAGAGCCAAAAATTCTTAGTAAAATACCAAACTCCCAGGGAAACAATCTTAGCTCCAAACAGATGAATAATAAGAGATAAAATCAAAATAACTTTTGCTTTCCCAGTCCAGACAAGCTCGCCTCTCATTTCCTTGGGTGGAAAAATTCCTTTCTTCCAAATCAATCTGAAATATCTGAAAACCTCATAATTTTCCAACTGCAGAAGATATAATTGGTATTTGATAATTCTAAGCATGGATAAATTCTTTTATGTTTTTTACAAACTCCTCTTGGTTATCCGAAAAAGAGAAATGCCCCGCCTCCGGATAAATAATCAGTTGGGAATTGCTAATCTTTTGCTTCATAATTTCAGCATACCCCAGGGGGGTATCCAAATCTTTTGCGCCCCAAATGATCAAAGTCGGCGCGGAGATTTGCGGTAGATACAAAGATAAATCTTCATTGGTGACATTGATATAAGTTTTTTGGAGCTGAGGCGTAGCCAGATAATCTTCTGAACCGATGGCCTGATAAATTTTTTTGCGCAGTGGTTGCATAAACTTATTGGCAAAAAATGGCTTGAGCATTTTAGCGCCCAATTTCATGGCTGATTTTTTATTCTTTTCCGTGATGAGTCCAGCGCTGTCCACCAAAACCAATTTATTTATTAATTCCGGATGAGTGGCTGATAATTTTATACCCACCCGTCCGCCAAAAGAGTGGCCGATTATAATTACTTTTTCTAATCCTAATTTTTCAATGAATCCTTCCACCACTCCACAATAATCAGAAAGACAAAAATCCCTCGTCGGCGCAGGAGAACCGCCAAATCCGGAAAAATCCATGGCATAAATATCATTTTTAATTCCCGCCTGACGCATCAGTTCAATAGTCTTATTCCAAATGGATCCATCCACTCTCCAGCCATGAAGAAAAAGCAGGGTCTGACCCTCTTTTCCGCTTAAATATTCAGAATAACTAATTAATTGGCTATTTATAACGACTTTTTTCATGTATGTAGTATAAGCAAAAATGGACTTTTTATCAATGTGGTTTGAAAATATATTTCTCAAAAGAAAAAGGCGGGGAGCATGTCGCACGCTCCTCACCTTGCGGAAAAACTTTTATTTGGTGATTTCAGCGGAACTGATCACCAATCTACTCCAGTGGCTAGAAGTAGCACCAAAAAAGTGACTACCACCACCAGAAAATTCTTAAAACTGTACATGGCACCTCTCCTTATTTCGGCCTCAAAAGGCCTTGCCAATAACCTCATCACTACAACTAATAAACAAGTATAGCACAAAACAAAGACTTTGTCAAGGTATTATTAAATACTTTAGCTTAAATAAAACAAAAAGATAGAGTTTTTCTCTACTTTTTATTCTCAATATTCAATTACAAATACACTTAATTATACCAAAAATTAAACTAATAATTTTTTAGGGCATATAAACGCTCTATCTCCTTGGCAACTGTGAAATCGCGATCCGTCACTTTTCCGCCCACACTGAATCGTTGAAGATCAAAAACCACCTTTTTATAATAAATATGAATATCAGGATGATGGTCTATTCCATTGCAAAAAGACGCCAAGCCAGCAACAAAGTTTACCGCTTCATCAAAGCTGGGAAATTGGAAAGATTTAGTAATTTTGTCATCGCCGAAATTCCAACCAGAAAAAGATGATAATCTATCTTCTATTTCCTGCTGATTCAAAGGACGGAGGTCTAATTGATTTTCCATATACTTTAATTATATATCAGATAGATTAAAAAAACATTAATTATAGACTAGAAAAAACGGTGTAGCAATATCATGACAATAAGAAATTAATGCGTCATTTCGCATAAAGCTATTTATATAAAATACAATAATTACTCCACTGCTCTCCAAGCCAGCATAAAAAAATTCTTAAAAGTTTTAGCTAAATCCTCTGATTCAATAAGTACGCCAAACATATTATCAAATGAAACTATAAATAATTTATCTTCCGTAATAGCACAATCGGCAAATGCTGGCAAATCTGGAGGCATCAATCTCTCTTGGCGAATATCTTTATATTTTTCATAAAATTTCTTTCCTTCTTCGTTATATGAAACCAACTCCATTATTTCCTTATTATCGCCATGTTGAGTTTTGTCAAAGTAATCAAACAGCTCAGGAAAAGTCTTATTTATTTTCTCAATATCCGATCCAAAAAAATATATTTGTCTTGAAGGATAAATTATTTTGGTATAAACATTCCATATTTCATTCTTTCCTTCATAGTATCTAATTTTCGGTTTTGGCCCTTTGTTAAACTGCGATTCAAAATATGGCACCAAATCCTCAAAATTAGCTACCTTTTCTTTGTACTTATTAAGGATAATCTTGGGACTCTCTGCGCTATATATAGTAGTATTTTTTTTATCTATTCTAGTCACAAATCCCTTTTCAAACAAGTTATTGAGCGTGACATAGCAGGTTGGACGCTTAATTTCCGCCTTTTTTGCTATTTTTAGTACAGTTTCTTGACCCAACGCCAAGGTAGCCAAATATACTTTGGATTCTATGTCTGTGAGCCCTAAATCTTTTAAAACTTTCTCTTCAATCATACATAAATGATAGCAAATTTGATTAAATATGTCAATATTTTTGACATCATTGAATTTTTATTAGTTAAATTAAGTAAATTATATGATATTTATATTGACATTTTATTAATTTTAAGTTATAATAAGACGTTAAGATGAGCTTAACAAAACAACCGCACATTACAACGAGGGAGAACACCATGACAACTATGATGCAATACAGCCTGGCTTTGGCCAATTACACGAGTTTGGTGGTTGCCGTCGTCCATGGCATGATCCTTAATGCCAAGACAGATCTCGGCAAGGCCGAGATTGTGATGGTGAATGCCATTATTGCGTCAGCACGAGAGGGGATGGCAGCTATCGACGATGATGCGCGTCGCAAATTAATCGTGTGGCCATTGCGGCGGTGGGATGATGATCCTTATCGAAAGATCCTGTTATCGAACATCAAACATATGGACTACCATCTCGATAGTGAGAAGGTAACTTATGATAGCGTAATGTTCATCATCCAGGGGGCAGTCTTAGATGGATGGGCCATGAATGAAAAGGTTGAGCGCTGGAACAAGCTCAATCTAATCCAAAAGTTATGGGTGAAGTTACGAAACCCATAACTATCCGAGGGCATAAGCTGAAAAGCGTATGCCCTCATTAATTTTCTATAACAAAAAAACAGAGGCCAAGCTCTGCTTTTAAATCCTATCAGATCTTTTCCAATATCCCATTGATGAATTCGATCTTCCGGCGGTAATACTCGCGCGTGCTCTGGCCGGATGCGCCTTCTTTGAGTCGGCGATAATCATCCAAGGCCTGCGGATGCGAAAGCAGATAGTCGTGGAATCTGACGCCATTTTTCCAGCCATCGTCTTCTTGATTCATAACAAAGATATCGATATGTTTGCCTTCGACTAAGGTGACGAATCTCGTCCGCTTCAGCGGATAATGGCTGCGCGGCTCGCCGAAGATCGATTTCAATTTATCGACAGTCTCCTCATACTCTGCGGGCGGGACTGGCACATACGTGTCGATCTCGTCCTGGCCGGAAATGCCCAAGCTGCTCGCGCCGCGATGCAAGACTTCTATGTCCTTACCCAGCACTTTTTGGATCTCATCTTTAACTATTTGGAATTTAGTTTCGCAAGCCGGGTCAAAAGGCACTACCGTTACCGGATTAATGTCGCTGAGATGATTTATCCATTCTGTCTGGCTGGGAGTGAGCATAAATAACTATAATGTCGAAGTTCCTAAACGAAGTTCGAACCTTTTTTCAAGAAAAATTCTTAAATTCAGAATTATTATCTGAACTAAAAGAAAAAATTGAAATCCAAACTTCCAATAGCCCGCTGTGCGGGCGTGAAAAATTTGGAAAAAAGGATGAATGTCTTATCTATTCGGGGTGACAGGACTCGAACCTGCGACTTCTTGCTCCCAAAGCAAGCGCTCTAGCCAACTGAGCTACACCCCGTAATAAAAAATATTACCTACAATACAGAATGCCGAGGGCGAGAATCGGACTCGCGACACATAGATTTTCCAAAAAATCTACTCTTAAGTCACCTTAAGGATTGGACTATCTCATCTCCATGCTTATAAAAGTTTAGGAGTTGGGCGCTATTTGCAAGATTATTGTTGGGACTCACTCGCTAGTCTCTACACCTTTTCCGGAAATTTAACCCGCCGGAACTTGGCTCGGGATTATCCGCCCTAGGCGGACTTCCCCGAATTCACCCAATTTTCATTTTAAGGTTTCCCTTAAACGGACCGAAAATCAGTCTACTGCTCTACCACTGAGCTACCTCGGCATTCTATATTTTAAATAACTTTGTGCGCATACCAAGATTCGAACTTGGGACCTCGTCATTATCAGTGACGCGCTCTAACCAACTGAGCTATATGCGCTTAATTATAAATTTTACCTTTAACGGCTCTAACCAACTGAGCCCCGCCCGTACCGAACGGTACGTTCGGGCGGGTATATGCGCTTATATTACCTCTATTTTTACTTAAATACTATAGCAAAAAAAATCAATTTTGGCAAGAAAAAAAGGTCATAGCCGGCAACGAGGCTAGCACATGACCATAATTAAAAAGGGGGAATAACGGAGCAGCTAAAAAGGGAATAGATCATCTTCAATTTGCATCACTATCTCTTCAATTGCCCGTGCTAATGATTCCCAATCATATTTACACCAAGCATCTGCCTGACGCTCAAATCCGAATTCATCTTTTCCCAAGCGCGTATTGGGGAAAATTCCCTGACCCATCACTATCACGAAAGGGTCATAGGATAACCTTTTTGAACTATGAGAGAGAGACAAATGATCCCTTAGAACATATTCGGCCGTACCATAATCATTATCTAAAATAATAATGGTTGGTTCAAAATCAACCATATGCCTTAAATGACTATCAACCAAGTCCTCATCCTTGCCATCTTTACCATTACCCTGATTAACAAATATAGCATCAAAATACAAAGATGATTTCCAATTTTTACTCCAATTACAAGACGTTAAATACTTATAACACTTTTCCCAAAAACAGTCCATCATTTTTGTGCTATGATCCGGATTACCGGGCGCTACAAACAATATTTTAATTGTTTTATTCACCAATATATCCCTCTCAGTATTCCTCGATTCATTTTTCATCATCCTACCCTCCTTCATGAAGTTGTGTTGTATGGTACTTCGTTTAGATTAATACATAATTAACAAAAAGTAAACAAAAAACTCCGCCTTCTGGCGGAATTTTACCTTAACAACTGGAAAGCGACAAAAAGTTGACAAACCCCTGCTGACCAAAATGTCAGCGCGACCATGATTAGATCGTGAGATCTAATCAATTTCTCCTCTAGAAAGGAGGTGATCCATCCACAGCTTCCGCTACGGATGCCTTGTTACGACTTCACCCCTGTCGCTGATCCTACCTTCGTCCGCCAAATGGCAGCCTTCGGGTATTACCAACTCCCTTGGTGTGACGGGCGGTGTGTACAAGGCCCGAGAACGTATTCACCGTGACATGCTGATTCACGGTTACTAGCGATTCCAACTTCATGGGGTCGAATTGCAGACCCCAATCCGAACTGAGACTGGCTTTATGGGATTAGCTCCGCGTTACCGCTTAGCAACCCTTTGTACCAGCCATTGTAGCACGTGTGTGGCCCAAGGCGTAAGAGCCATGCTGATTTGACGTCATCCCCACCTTCCTCCCCGTTGAGCGGGGCAGTTTCATATGAATATTTAACATATGATGAGGGTTGCGCTCGTTAAAGGACTTAACCCGACATCTCACGACACGAGCTGACGACAACCATGCAGCACCTGTGTAGCACTCTCGAAGAAGTCCAAGTTTCCCTGGATTTGCAGCTACATTTCAAGCCTTGGTGAGGTTTTCCGCTTACCATCGAATTAAACCACATGCTCCACCGCTTGTGCGGGCCCCCGTCAATTCCTTTGAGTTTTAGCCTTGCGGCCGTACTTCCCAGGCGGGATATTTAATGCGTTAGCTATTTTAACCGCCCCTGGCAGGGTCGATACTGCCAAGGACTAATATCCATCGTTTACGGCGTGGACTACTGGGGTATCTAATCCCATTCGCTCCCCACGCTTTCGTGCATCAACGTCAGTTGCGTACTAGTTAGCCGCTTTCGCATCTGGTGTTCTTGCCAATATTAACACATTTTACCGTTACACTGGCAATTCCGCTAACCTCTTCCGCACTCTAGTCTAGTAGTTTCCGCGGCAGTTCTGATGTTAAGCATCAGAATTTAACCGCAGACTTACAAGACAGTCTGCGCACGCTTTACGCCCAATCAATCCGGATAACGCTTGAGGTCTCTGTATTACCGCTGCTGCTGGCACAGAGTTAGCAACCTCTTATTCATTAGGTACCGTCATTTATTCTTCCCTAATAAAAGATCTTTACATCCCGAGGGACTTCATCGATCACGCGGCGTCGCTCCTTCAGACTTTCGTCCATTGAGGAATATTCTTGACTGCAGCCTCCCGTAGGAGTCTGGGCAGTTCTCAGTCCCAGTGAGACGGGTCGTGCTCTCACACCCGCTATCCGTCATAGCCTTGGTAAGCCATTACCTTACCAACTAGCTGATGGACCATAGGCCTCTCCCAAAGCGATAAATCTTTACTCAATACTCTCGCGAATACCGAGCACATCCAGTATTATCCCACCTTTCGGTGGGTTATTCTGAACTTTGGGGTAAGTTACCAATGTGTTACTCTCCCGTTTGCCATGGGTCTAAACCCATTCGACTTGCATGCCTTAGACACGCCGCCAGCGTTCATCCTGAGCCAGGATCAAACTCTCATTAAAATGAGATAAGTTTTTCAACTTCGCTCGCGCAACTTGATTACGGCCAAGTTGCCAACCGTTATTTGTTGTTAACCGGGGGGTTAACAACGTTTTATATTCTCAAAGAATTGAAAACTAAAATTATAGGCTTGTGCTTTTTGTCACTTTTCAGTTGTCAAATTACTTTTCTTTCCCTTGTCATTTTTCAAAAGCTACATTACTATACTCCGGCTAAGCCAGAAATATCAGCAAATTAAGCAGAAAAGAAAAAACAGAGGGATCCAATTTCTCGAACTATCTCGGTTTGGATAATTCCATTAGATGCCACTGTCTTTTCTTAAAAATCCTTAGTTTTTATGGACTTTTTGAAGGTTTTAAAGGTTATTTGTTCTTGCCCTATAATATTAACTCTTTTCTAAATCCTTGTCAAGCCCTTTTGACGCCAATAATGCACAATTTATAAACAGTTATTTAACCTTCTTCGCCTTTTTCTGCCGCCAACTCTCAATTTCTCCATGATGTCCAGAAAGCAATACCTTGGGTACTCGGAGTTTTTTACCATTTACCTCAAAAATTTCCGGCCTAGTATAATGCGGATGTTCTAGATAATCCTTCTGTGAGAATGAATCATTCTCTACCGATTCCTGCTTACCCACAAAACCTGGTATATATCTGCTAACCGCCTCTACGATCACAGCAGTTGGCAATTCTCCTCCAGCCAGAACATATTGGCCGATAGAAATTTTTTCATGAACTAATTTTTCCACTCTAGCGTCTACTCCTTCATATCTTGGACAAACAAAAATTAATTGATCATACTTGGACAATCTTTTGGCATCTTGCTGAGTAAATATCTTTCCATTGGCCGCAGTGAGGATGATTCTAATTTTTTTATTTTTTTTGGTTATTGTTTCTTGTTTTTTGGTTATTTGCTTTAGTGCTTTATATATCGGCTCAATCTTAAATAGTAGTCCTGCTCCTCCGCCATACGGCTTATCATCCACGGTCTGATGCCTATCACTCGTCCAGTTACGTAGATTATGCATGTTAATTTTTATCAGCTTATTTTCTTGAGCACGCTTAAACAAGCTCTCATGGAAATAAGAGTCTAGGATGTTTGGAAAAATTGTAATTATATCGAATTGCTTCATGGTAATTTTATATATGTAATAATTGAATTATAATTACAATGTTGACTTAAGTCAAAGCTATACAAGAAATACATAAAATAGTAGCCAAAGGACTATTGAATCAGAGATGGAAAACCCTCTAAGCACTAACGCATGCGAAGAGGGAAAGAATGATTTTGAGGGCTTGATTTACGGAACAGGCGGTAATTTAATTCCTATCTGAACCGCAAATACGCTACCTGTCGGAACCAAATTCAATTCTGCAATCCAGATTAATCCATCAACAAGGTACCTTACTACCACACCGGCAGATATTTTCTCCCCAACTCCCAGCAAATCTTCCTTGTGCTCATCATACTTCAAAGCCAGTTCCTCAATACTGCCACCAGACTTGGCGGCAGATAGCAGATCATAAAGCATCACCTGTTCTGACTCTGACCGATATCCACCTTCATGAGCCACAAAAAGAAAACTGATATCTTTCCGAGTTACTGGCAAAGCCATCGGTGGATTAATCCAATGAACAAGCTGTCCCATGCGCTACCTCCTCTACTCCATAGAGTAGTGTTGCTCACCCCTGTATTTTACCACTTTTTTCAAAACAAAAACACTCTCCCATTTTCATGGGAGAGTGTTTTTTATGTTTGTACTAAACTGCTTAGATTTTTAGATCGTCAACAACATCAGTGTTGATTTCCTCGTGTTGGCGTTCATGATCTCGATCCTGAGATTCTTCTCTGTCTCTTCTTGGACCTCTTGAACCTTCTGGTTCAGCAATCTTCAGATTTACTCTGGCATTGTTCTGCGCGCCAATTATTTTGGCTAGAGTTCTGATTGCTCTTGCGGTTTGACCCTGCTTGCCAATGACATAACCAATGTCACCTACATTCACATTCAAGGTGAGTAAAACACCTCTTTCATCGACTGTTCTGTCGACTTTGACATCATCTGGATGAGCAACAATTGCTCTGACAATGCCTTCAACAAATTCTTGGTCTCGTTCGGCCATATTAGTTGTTCTGTATTATTTCTAAGTGCAAGAAATATTTCCTGGTTACCCCTGAAACATTTCTTTAATAATTAATTTAAATTAACTATCTATATTAATGATAGCAAATTTTTAGGCTTTTGTCAATAGCTTTTTAACAAACAGACAATCTCAAAATGACAATTAATCACCATAATAAAAACCAGCAATTAAGCTGGCCTTTATAAAAATTTAAATAATATTATTCAGCAACCTTTTCTTCAGCAATAGGTTCTTCTGATTTTGTCTCTGCAGGAGCTTCTTCTGCCTTAACCTCTTCAACTTTTGGCGTTTCAGTTGCAACCTTGGCTTCTTCGGCTTCTTTTTCTGCTTGAGCTTTGGCTTCTACCTCAGCTTTTGCCTTAGCGGCATCTTCAGCATCCTTGGCTTTCTTGTCAGCCTCAACCTGCAATCTCTTTTTCTTGCCTGGCTTGGACTTTGAAGCTCTAACTTTTTCTGCCTTTATAATGCCTTGAGTGACAAAAAGGTTATGAACAGTTTCGCTTGGCTGTGCGCCTTTGGCAATCCAATCCTTGGCTTTTTCACCATCAATTACGGCTACTTTGGTCTGAGGATTATAAGTACCGAGTTTATCGGTATAATCACCCCAAGGATCTTTGGCCTTTTCTACTACAATAATGGAGTATAATGGAGCTTTTTTCTTTCCTTTTCTGGAAAATCTTATAGTTAACATTGTTTCTTTGCTTAGTGTTTAAAGTTGAGCACTATTAAACGGTATTAATAGATTACTATATTTGATGACAAATGTCAATAATTAGCTTATTTCTCCAAATTCTCCACTTCGGCCAACTTCAAACTAATCAACCTGGAAATTCCATCCCCCTGCATGGTCACGCCATAGAGCACATCTGCATGCGACATAATCGCGCGGTTATGGGTAATAACAATAAACTGCGTCTTGTGCGCCAACTCATCTATAATACTGCTGAATTTTGAAGAATTCTGTTCATCCAGAGCCGCATCCACCTCATCAAAAACTATAAACGGCGCCGGGTTATTGGCGATAATGGCACAAATCAGGGACAAAGCCGTCATAGTCTTCTCACCACCCGATAGAGATGTAATATTTTTAATCTTCTTGCCCGGAGGACAAGCTTCAATTTCAATTCCCATATTGGCCAAAGAAGATTTATCTTCCACGTGAATAACTTTTTTTTGCGCTTCTATAATTTCACTCGTTCCTTCTACGGTCTCTCCGGTTTCTGTCGCCATCACTTCCGCTACCGCTTCCTCAGCCTCGGTCAATTCCTTCTGCGCCAAAACCAACTTGGCGCTTCCTCCTTCAAATAACTGCTTGAAATATCTTGAAAAATCATTATTTATTTTTTTGAATTCATCTTCAAATTGCTTCTTAATTATTTTGTCCAATTCCACCACTATCTTTTCTAAATCTTTTATTGCCTTATCCAGATCCTCGCCTTGTTTGGTCAAAAATTCAAATCGCTGGCTCACTTCTTCGTACTCCTTCTCCACCTCAGGATCAATTCCACCGATAAGCTCTAATTGCTTTTTTAATTTATCAATTTTACCTTTAAATTCTTCCAGATCCACGTCATCAATATCTACAGCACTCTTGGGCTGAAAATCATCTCCCAAATCCTCTTTCATGGACAAAAATATATCCTCTTTTTTGGTTTCAATTTTGGCCAGCTCTATCTTCACTTCTCCAAGTGCCGAAATAACATTATTAAGTTCATTCTGTAAATCGTGCATTTCCTGTTGAACAGAAAATATCTGTCTTTTCTTTTCCTCTTCTTTGGAGTTGAATTGATCCGTCTTTTCTCTAACCATCCCAATCTTTTTATCCAAGTCAAAAATAGATTTCTCCATTTCCTCCTTTTTGACCTTCAACTTTTTGAAATATTCATCCTGTTGCGCAGGAGTCAGCGCGCTTTCAGTAATTTCTTCAACTACTTTTGCCTTTTCTTTCTTGAGTGCGGACAATTCCTGATTTAAATTAGAAATTTGCGCGTTTTCCACCTGTATGGCTACTTTGACCTCGGATAATTGTGATAATAATCTTTCTTTATTCTGATACTGACTTTCAATTTTAACTTTCAAATCCGCAATCTGCCTGATTTTTTCTTCCTGCGAATACAAATCTTTCTCTTCCAACTGCGACCACTTCATAAATTCTTTTTTCTTGAATCCGCCTTTCATCACACCGGATTTTTCCATCAAATCTCCGTCCAAAGTTACCATCCTTTCCCTGCCAATACCAAAAGCTTTAGCATCATCCAAAGTATGAACCACAATAGTAGAGCCAAATATCTGCTCAAAAACCTTTTGAAATTTTATTTCAAAACTAATTAAATTTACAGCCAAACCAACCACACCTTTTTCTTGTGCTATTTCTTGCGCTTCACGGCTAACCGGATAACTGCTTAATTTATTGAGCGGGAAAAAAGTAACTGACCCCAATCTATTATCCTTGAGATAATTGATGCATCTCACGGCCACCTCATCCGTAGCGACAACTACGGCGCTAAGCCTATTGCCAGCCGCAGAAGCCAAAGCCATTTCAAAATTCTTGTTTATTTTCCCCACATCACTGACTGTTCCGTAAATGCCAGCAATATCATTTTTTAATTTAAGCACGGCCTTAACTGATTCAAGAGCATAATTAATTTTTCCTCCACTCCTCTGATTATAATATTCATCTTGAATGATTTGCAGATTATTCTGCAACACAGTAAGCTCGGCGTTAAGCTGATTTATCTGGGTTTCCTTCTCTTTCTGAGTTCTTTCGGTTATGGCGATTTTGCCTGAAGAATTTTTGACTTCTACTTCTGCTTGTCTGATTCTTTCTTCTAATTCATCTTTTTTATTTTCCAGCCAAGAGAGATTTTGCTTGCCTACTTTGGAATATTCCAAATCCATCTTTCCCTTAATCACAGTCAACTCCTTCATGATGCTGTTTTTCTCGGAACCTAGGGTATTTAGATTTTCTTGCAAATTATTGAATTCCTGACTTCTATCTGCCTCTTCACTGAACTTGGATAATTCTTCTTGTAAATCTTCCAATTTGCGATTGATTCCTTGGCGCTTCTTCTCTTCCGTATTGTATGACAAGGCATACTGTTCATAATGAGTATTTAGATCAGACCAAATCTTGCCATAATATTTCACCTGAATTTCTTTGAGCTCTTTTTCAATTTCCTGTCTTTGTCTTAATTTATTTACCTGGCGAGTCAAAGATTTGAGTCGTGGCTCCAATTCCTGAAGCAAAGCGCCGGCAGATTCAATGTTTTCTCTGGATTTTTTTAATTTATTGACCGACCTGTCGCGCTTGATTTGAAATTGCTTCACGCCAGTGGCTTCATCAAAAAATTCTTTCCTCTCTTGAATAGAATAATTTACGATTTTATCTACCATGCCTTGGCCAATCACGCCATAAGTATTTTGCCCGAAATTAGCCTTAGCCAAAAGCATAATTATATCAAACAATCTTACTTCATTTTTATTGAGCAAATACTGGCTACTGCCATCACGATAGATTTTTCTGGTAATAGCCACTTCAGTATAATCAATGGGGGCGCTGCCATCTTCATTATTCAAAAACAAAGAAGCTTCAGCCATACTCATTTGAGTTTTTTTGGCCGAGCCGGAAAAAATTACATCTGTAGATTTCTTGCCACGAAGCAATTTGAGGCTTTGTTCGCCGAGAACCCATCTAACCGCATCTACAATATTGGATTTGCCGGAACCATTAGGGCCGACGATAGCCGTAATGCCACGAGTCCTGTCTTTCTTGTCCGGCCTGCCCGCATCGCTACGCGAAGCGTTGCTGGCGGGAGCAGGAAATTCCAAAACCGTCTTGTTGGCAAATGATTTAAATCCTTGAAGCTCTATACGCTGAAGATACATAAAATAAAATCCGCAATTTATGATTACTAATTACTAATAATTTTATCAGAAAAAAGATTTTAAGACAAAATAAAAACGTCCCCAATGGCAAGATTGGGGAGTTTGGTTGGGTGTTGAAGTGTTGACTTGTCCATTCCTATGATTCAGACGTTTCCTTTCAGTACGTCTTTCATGGAAAAGATGCGTCCTTTGACGCCGCTATCCACCGCCTTGCGGAGGAAAAGAACGGCATCACGCGTCCCTTGGGCATAGTTTGAGCGCCCGCACACATTGTGGGTGAACTGGAAAAGAACGTTGCCGTCTGCGGATTTGGCCGTGTAAGTGTGAAATCCGTGTCCACCGAGCGCGTTTTCCGGAATGCCCATCTCCAGTTGCTTTTCGGGATCTCGAACCATGATGATTTGGTCAACGCCGAATGGGATGCCCAAGGCATTGAAATATTCCACCATGGCTTTGGCGGTGCCGCTGGTGTCCTTCTTTCCTGTCTGATGCGATTCGGTGATTTCCAGGGTATATCCCGCAAAGGCATTGGGGAAATTTTCGGCCGCGAATTGCATCATCGCTTGGAACATCACGACCTGTTTGGCCATGTTTGGAGCGATGACAGCACAATTGTCAAATTCGCCGTCAAAAATGTGAGCCAGAAGGTCGCGATTTCCCCCTGTGGTGCCCATGACAAAGTTCAGTTTGTTTTTCTGGTACATCTCAGCGTTCAAGTTGACTGCGTTGGGATGTGTGAAATCAATAACGATGAGCCCGGGATACTGGTCACGCAGTGACTTCCACCAGGTTGGCGTGATAGCATCGGCATGAATTAGCTGGATGCCATCATCATTGACTTCTGGTGTTATCTCTTTGCCGGTGAGAGCAAAGGGAATAACGCCAAAACGTTCATCTGCCTGCAATAGATGGAATACTTCGGTGGCCATTTTTCCTGGTAGGCCACTAAACACGACAAAAGTTCGTTGCATGTACAAAATCCTCCTGTTGGTCCCTATGTTTCGTAAACACAATCATACATTACTATAAATTGCTATTTATAGTCAATAAATTTTACAAATTAATGACTTTTTCTCCCATAACCGTTATAATATCAATATCAAAAATATGTCAAAATCCAATCCCGCCTCCACTTCTTCGCTACGTCGAGGCAAGCAAAAACTAATTATAATTGATTCCAATGCTCTGATTCACAGGGCTTTTCATGCTCTTCCACCAACTTTAACCGATAACCAGGGACGACCAACCAATGCCGTCTATGGTTTTACCATGATTCTGCTCAAAACCATCAAAGACATCAAGCCTGACTATATCGCCGCCTGCTTTGACCGTAAAGAAAAAACCTTTCGGCATGAAGAGTTTGAAGCCTACAAAGCCCAAAGAGTGAAAGCGCCGGATGAATTATATAACCAAATTCCTCTTGTTAAAGAAGTTCTTGAATCCTTTAATATTCCTGTTTATGAAAAAGCCGGCTTTGAAGCTGATGACTTAATTGGCACTATTGCTCACCTCAAGTCCGTGGATCGTCCTGATATAGAAACCGTTATTGTCACCGGTGATCAAGACGCTTATCAATTAATTGACGACAATACCAAAGTTCTAGCACCGCATAAAGGACTAAGCGAAACTATGCTCTACGACATTGAAGCCATAAAAGAAAAATTCCAAGGACTGGAACCAAATCAATTAATTGATTACAAAGGAATAAGGGGTGATGTTTCAGACAACATTCCTGGCGTAAAGGGAATTGGAGAAAAGGGCGCCATTGATCTGCTCAATAATTTCCAGACTCTAGAAAATATTTATACTAATATTGATTCGCCCAAGATAAAAGATAGGACTAGAGAATTACTCAAACAATATCATGATGATGCCATCATTTCCAAACGATTGGCTACCATAATTCTTGATGTACCAATTGATTTCAATCTTGCCGACTCTAGTTTCTACGGTTTTGATATGCAAAAGGTAATAGCCGTTTTCCAAAAGTTCAATTTCAAAAGACTTCTCTCTCAACTTCAGACTTTAAATACGGACAACAAGATAAAAATCGCCGGCGGACAAGGTGATTTATTTTCTAAAGTGTCATCCCGAGGGAGCGATGAAGCGACCGTGGGGATCCCGTCAAAAAATACAGAACACGGGATTGCCACGTCGGCCTATCGGCCTCCTCGCAATGACAGCCAAAAAGGCAACGAACAATATACACTAATAACTGCCGAAAATCTGAAATCTTTCTTGTCTGACCTCAACAAGCAAAAAGAATTCTGCTTTGATACGGAAACCACCGGACTTGATCCATTCCATGACGAACTAGTCGGAATCAGTTTTTGTTGGCAAAAAAATATTGCTTACTATATGCCGGAAAATATTGTGAGCAAAGCCAAAAAGGAATTGGCTCCAATCTTTACCTCAGAAAAAATTAGAAAAGTAGGCCATAATCTTAAATTTGATATTGAAGTTTTGGAGCAATTCGGTTTGGAAGTAAACGATATATATTTTGATACCATGGTCGCTTCTTACCTGCTCAATCCGGGAAATAGACAACACGGCTTAGACAGTCTGGCCTTTATAGAGCTTGGCTATCAGATGCAACCAATTGAGGACTTAATCGGCAAACCCGCCTCCGCTAAAGCTGCGGCGGACAAAGGAAAAGGTCAAATTTGTATGGCAGATGTCGGGGTTGAAAAAGTCTGCTGGTATTCTTGCGAAGACGCTGACATTTCCTGGCAATTATATGAAAAATTCTTACCGGAATTGCAAAAAGAAAATATGATCGGGCTTTTTGATAATTTAGAAATGCCTTTAGTAAAAGTATTGGCTCAAATAGAGACAAACGGCGTCAAAGTTGATGGTGAATTTCTAAAAACTCTAAGCAAAGAGTATGGCAAAAAGATAAAAGACTTAGAGAAAAAAATATTCAAGCTGGCAGGCATGGAATTCAATGTTTCTTCGCCAATGCAACTCAAAGAAGTCTTGTTTGAAAAACTCCAAATTTCCGTCAAAGGAATCAGCAAAACCAAAACCGGAATTTCCACCGCAGCCAGCGAGTTGGAAAAATTACAGGGCACTCACCCCATAATTGATCTGATTATGGAATACCGGGAGACGACTAAGCTCAAAAGCACCTATCTTGATGCCATACCAAAACTAATCAATATCCGTGACGGGAGAATACATACTTCATTCAACCAGACTGTCACCGCCACCGGAAGGCTTTCTTCTTCAAATCCTAATTTACAAAATATTCCTATTCGTACCGAAGAAAGCCAGCTGATCAGGCGCGCTTTCGTGGCAGACAAAGGATTTGAAATAATCAAAGCTGACTATTCCCAGATAGAGCTGAGAATTGTAGCATCTCTCTCTGATGACCAGGAGATGCTTAAAGTTTTTAATTCCGGAGGAGATATTCATACCACTACCGCGGCTTTTATCAATGAAGTCGCTCCCGAGGAAGTAACCAAGGAAATGCGCAGACAGGCCAAAGAAGTTAATTTTGGCGTGCTTTATGGCATGGGCGCTTGGGGTTTAGCGAGTAGAACAGGAATTAGCAATGCCCGAGCTCAAGAATTTATTACCAAATATTTTATTAAATACAAAGGAGTCAAAAAATATATTGCGGAAATTCTGGAAATGGCCGAAGAAAAAGGCTACGTAGAAACTCTCTATGGCCGAAGAAGGTATATTCCAGAAATCAATTCCAGTGTTTCGCAAGTCAGAGCCTCTGCCGAGAGAATGGCCACTAACATGCCTATCCAGGGTACGGCCGCTGATCTGATCAAGCTGGCCATGGTGGAAATACAAAATAAACTGCCCGGCATTTCACCAAAATCCAAAATGATTTTGCAGGTTCATGATGAATTGGTTTTTGAAGTTCCAAAGTCGGACGTAAAAACAGTTTCTAAATTTGTCAAAGAAGCCATGTGCTCAGTCATGAAACTTCGCGCGCCAATTGAAGTAGAAGTCAGTGTAGGAGATAATTGGGGAGAAACAGAAAAAATAAAATTGTAACTCAAGATAAAAACATCCGGATTGTATCCGGGTGTTTTAAAACATAAATATATCATCCTAGATATTCTGACAATGCCCTGCTTTTACTATTTAAAAACACCTGAGCATTATCCAGTGAGTCTAATAACTTTCCTATTTTAAGTGATATCTCATTAGCCTTTTCATTTGTTGATTGAGCAAACTTTGATCGTGTCTTAAGCATAGAATCTATAAGACCGCCCAAGGCATAATAAAGCCTATTCAAACTTTCTACACTTTGATAATCCATGGGAACATCGATTTCATTCACGTTTTTGGCAACTTCGTCCAAACTGGCAATGGCCGATTCTAATTGGTCATAATCAATTACTACCCCTTCTGCGGCCGATTCTAATTGACTCACTGTCAAAGACAATACGGTCTGGCCCCTTTCATAAGATAAGATGCCATTTTTCAGAGCGAATATTGATGCCTCGGCATCTTCTATTATTTTTCTAATATTCTCTTTCAAAAATATTTTCTCTTCTCCTTTTTCAGTTTCTTGTCTTTGTCCTCCTATTCTGCTTTCCAAATCTCCCAATGCTTGAAGTTGCCCCTGAATTTTAGTTATTTGCATATCGTCTTGAACTGCATCTTCTCCACCATCTATTCCCATGGCCTTTCTGGCTTCAACCATTTTTACCTTGTCAATCTTGACCTGTTGATTTAAGACTCCTAATTTATCTTCCAGTTCCAATCTAACTTGACCAATAATACCCACTTTTTCTTCTCCGGACATATATTTGTCACTCTCTAAATTTGTCATGATACGAGAATAATCGTCATTGACATTTTTTTCAAAGGATGGCTCTTTGTTTTTTTGTCCAGTTTCCGCTTCAACTAGAACACCGCCTAATTCTAAATCTTTTAAGATTGGCTCTGGCATATTTATAATAGTTATATTATTAATTATATTCTAACATAAATTCCAAATTAGTAAATTGATTAATAATGGAAGATGATATAGTATACAGACATGATTTTCTTCATCTACGGCACGGATTATTTCCGCTGTCAGCAAAAATCCAAAGAGCTTCAAGACCAATTTACTCAAAAAAGGGATAAATCTGGTTTTAATATGGTCAAATTAGACGGAGAAGAATTAAGTTTTGACCAATTCAAGCAGGAAGTCATGACGGTGCCTTTTCTAGGTGAGAAAAAATTCATTGTCGTAAATAATGTCACCAAAAATAGAGTTATCAATAAAGAGCTCTTGGATTTCCTCAAAACCAGAGAAAAAGAATTAGAAAATTCCCTGATGTTTGTGGAAACATATCTAAGCAAAAGAGAAGAGCCGAGCAACGCCCTATATAAATATCTCAAAACCCAAAAATACGCCTGGGAAATAAACACTCTGAACGGATTTGAAGTAGAAAAGTGGCTCTCTCAATATTTCAAGCAAAAAAACACTGAAGCAGATCCCAAAGCCATTTCTGAATTAGTAATGCTGGTCGGAAATGACCTAAGCCAACTCACCCGTGAAGCGGATAAATTAATTGCTTACAAAAGTAAAAAACAAATCACTCCTGAAGATGTAAAGCTCTTGGTCAGCGCCAAATTTGAAGATAATATTTTTAATTTAACCGATGCTATTGCCTTGAAAAATAAAAAATTGGCCCTGAAACTAATTTCCGACCAGCTCAAAAGCGGTTCTGCTCCGCTCCAAATCCTGGCCATGATTTCCAGGCAGTTCAAAATAATTCTAAAAGTAAAAAGCAAACTAGAGGAAATTTCCGGATTCCCCAATCAAGGACAAATCGCAACAGAAATAGGCGAACATCCGTTTGTTATCAAAAAAGCCATTGATCAGGCCAAGGGTTTTTCCCTGGATGAACTTATCAAAATAAATTCTAAACTCATTGAACTAGAGGCTCAATTAAAAAACGGGGCCAAAAACCCCGAATTGTTATTTGATTTACTAGTGTTAAAAAATTAGCGGCCGGAAACTGCGAGAGTTGCCGGCCATGGAAATGTTATGTAATTGTCGCGTCCCCTACGCGACTTGTCTGAACGCCTCCGCCAAAGCCATGCTCCGCAACGTGATGAGCCACTCCGCTTGTGACTTATTGCCGAGGCCGATCTGATGGATAATCAGATTTGCTTCCCTCCACTCCAGTGTCCAATTGACGTCAGTCTGGCAAGGGGGGAGCTTCTTGGGGTTCTGACCGTAGATCTCCACCCCGTGCCCCTGCAAATCCAAAAGTTGCTGCTGACGCATGCGGTTGCTGATGTCAAGACGCAAGTGAGTTTTGAAGCTGCACTTGGTTTCAAAACCAGACACAATACCGTCATCTGTCTGCACGGCCTTGCGATGACATATCCGCGCTGCGAAACAGCTTAGAATGAACGACCTACCAGGACGGAGCACCACTGCTCCTGCCTCATGGGGATGTGGCAATTCCCGAGTCTGGCTATACAAACCCCAAACCAAGGAATCGCTTGCAACCCTCACTGTCTGTCCATCAAGTTTAATCTCCTCCCAAACTACCTTCGCCATACTACATAGTCTCCCTTTTTCCCTTGTTGGTTCCCTAATTCTCTGACAAAAACACCAGAACAAAATATATCATAAAATAACCAACAAAAAAAGTCAAGTCCTTATAAAACTTGGCTCTCTGTCCTAATTTAGATTTATTTTCCGGCCAATTGTCCACAGGCTCCGGCAATATTGGTACCAAAAGACCTCCTCATGATACAATCTATGCCTTCTCTGATCAAGATTATCTTAAATGCTTCCATTCTCTCGGGTGATGAAGCGCTGTATTTTGCTCTCACATTACTTTCATTGTAAGGAATCATATTGACCATCACCAGCGGTTTTTCCAACGACTTGATCAGCTCGGCCAACTCTGTGGCCATTTTTATTTTGTCGGTCACATTATCAATCATAATATATTCCAGCATCACCTTGCGATTGGTTTTGATAATATAATTATCAATGGCCGCAAAAATCTTTTCTACTGAATACTTCTTATTTATCGGCATCAACTGCGATCTAATCTTATCATCAGGCGAGTGGAGAGAAACTGCCAAGTTAACCTGGATAGGAAAATCAGATAATTTTTTAATTCCTTCAGTAACTCCCGCGGTAGAAATAGAAATTGATCTGGCGCCAATATTTAATCCATCTTTATCATTGATAATCTTTATCGCTTCCAAAACATTATCAATATTTAGAAACGGTTCGCCCATGCCCATAAACACAATATTATCTATCCGCTCTCCTTTCTGCTTGAGCAGTCTCGCAAAAAATAAAACCTGAATTACTATCTCCCAAACAGTTAAATTCCTTTTGAATCCATTCTGTCCGGTAGCGCAAAAAGTGCAACCCAGCGCGCATCCGGCCTGCGATGAAATACAAATTGAATTTCTTTTTTCATACATCATCAAGACGCTTTCTATGCCAATTCCATCTTCCATTTCTATTAAGGCTTTTACAACTCTGGGTTCCTCAAAAATTTGAGCTTTTATTTCCAAAGGAAATTCTTGACTTAATTTTTCTTTCAGTTCTTTGGGCAAATTGCTCACTTCATTCCAATCAGAAACCAGGCTCTTGAATAAAGCCTCGCTAACCTGCTTATAACGATAAGCGGGTTGGCCTTCTAATATTGTTTTTAATTTAGGAAACATAAAAGCTATTGACTAAAATCCCCTCCAGTTGGAGGGGAAATCATTATTACTTCAACATTGAATTTAATTTTTTCATCAGTCTGGATTTCTTTCTGGCTCCAGTATTCTTTTTTAAAATCTTCTTTTGAACGGCTTTATCAATGGCCTTAATGGCTTCCTTGACCTTTTCCGAAGCTTCCTTTTCTTTTTTCTCTACCAAGGTCTTTGACTTCTTTACCAAATCCCTAAGATTTTTTTTGATATTTGCGTTTCTATCTGCCCTCGTTTTGCTTTGCTTCAGGGCCTTCATTGCAGCTTTCTTAATTGGCATAACATGTGAATTATTTATTTAACATTTTTAATTATAACATAATTAATTGCCTTTGACAATAGCTTGATTTTGGATTAAAATGTAATCAAAGTATTAATAATAATCTCCTAGATATGTTCAAAGAAAATACGCCTGAGCATAACGAACCAGACACAATTATCGGGCCCTCCGTCAAGGTTGAGGGTGATTTTGTCACCGAAGGAAATATCATCGTTGAGGGCACTATTTGCGGTACCATCAAAACCTCCAAAAATCTAAAAGTTGGCTCCAAATCCAAAATCTTTGCCAATGTCAGCGCTGACAATGCCATAATCGCCGGAGAAGTCCAGGGAAATGTCAGCATAACTAGCAAACTAGAAATTACACCTACTGCCAAAATATTCGGCGATATCAGAGCCACCAGACTGGTGATTTCTGAGGGAGCCGTACTCAATGGCAAATGTCTCATGGGCGACAAAGCTAAATCGCTCAAACCGGACTTTTCTAAACAAAAAAGAATAGAGCTTCGCCCTATCGCGCCACTGGAAAAATAAATTCTAACCAAACCCCTCCTTATGTATCATTATTTTTATGATTCATTTTTGAATGAAAAAAAATATCAATCCACTTTGGCCAAGACAGAATCAAGATTAATGGATTTGGGCATAAACGGCAAAATCAGCAAATTATCTATTCTCAAAGATATTGATCAAATAATTATCAACGAAGTCAAACAAGGAGTTAAGACCGTGGTGATTGTGGGAAATGACAAAACCATCGGCGAAGTTACCAATATCATCGCTGATCTTGATGTCACTATTGGTATAATCCCCATAGGCGATGATAATCGCATAGCGAGGCTTCTAGGCATCCCTGAGGGCGATGCAGCTTGCGATGTGCTCTCTGCCAGAATTATTGAAAAGATAGATCTTGGCTATATTAATGGCAACTACTTCTTTACTTCTCTGGAATTTGACGGGGAAAGCGCCAACCTCAACTGCGATAACAATTATTTTTTGAGTTTTGATGGCAAAAATAATTTTATTACCATAAATAATCTCTCTATTGCCGATTCTACTCCAATTAAATCCAACGAGGGATTATTCAGCATTCAAATAAAGCACACCCAAAAAGGATTTTTTAAGAGCCAATCCACCAATAGCTATTTGAAAGCGCAAAAGATCAATATCAGTAGTGAAGGAAAATCAATTCCCATATTTATGGCGGATGAAAAAAAAGTTATCAAAACTCCGGCCGAAGTGACTATCATTCCTGGCAAGGTAAATATAATCGTAGGCAAAAATAGATTGATATAATTCTCAATTAAAAAACCGTCTTGATAAAATTCCAGGACGGTTTTTTGTTTCTGCCAGTTTACTGTCTAATAGGCATAATAATATAGATATATTTATCGTCGTTTTCTGATTTGATCACACACGGGCTGTTTACATCGCCAATTTCAATATCCACAAAATCAGAACTGATGATTTGCAAATTATCCAACAAATATCTGTAATTCAAAATTATACTTTCATTTTCTCCTGTTATCTCCGCGCCCACAACTGATATATTCTCTCCTGATTGTGAAGATGAAGAAGTAATTACTACTTCCTTGCTATTTACATTTAAATCCAACTTGATGTCAAAAATACCATTTCTGGTAAACAAGCTTGAAGTTTTGATATTTTTTATTAATTCTGCAACATTGATCTTGGCCTTAGTTTTGTGATTAGTTGGGATTATTTGGGTATAATCAGGATATTGGCCTTCTACCAGCCTGGAAACCAAGTCTATGCCATTGTATGAAAACATAATTTGATTGTCTGTCAGATAAATTTCCATGTTTTCAGCGCTTTCCAAATTTGTATCTTCCCTGAAAATACTTAGTATCCTGGAAATTTCCTGCAACGTCTTGACGGGAATGATTATTTTTTTGTCGTATTTGTTTTCTATTAAACTTATTTTCTTCTCTGCCAGCCTATAACTGTCTGTAGCGGCCATAACAAGCTCATTATTGGTAAAACTTACAAATACACCGGATAATTCCGGGCGGCTTTCTGAATTGGAAGCAGAAAATACCACTTCCGAAATTGCCTGCTTGAAAGCTTTGATATCTACAATACACGGATTTTCTTTTACTATTTTGGGAATTAGGGGAAATTCTGAAGCGGATTGGGTTTTTATCTTTGTTTTTTGTTTCTGGCATTCTATCTTCAGATTATCTCCGTCCAGTTCAAAATCTATTCTTTCCTTGGGCAACAAAGCAATATAGTTAGCCAACAACCGCGCATCTACACTGAATTCCCCGTCTTCTTCAACCTTACTTCTAATATTAGCGGTTATGCCTATTTCTAAGTTTGTTGCTTCCAGGGTCAGAGTTTTATTTTCTATTTTGAAAAGAAGATTGGAAAGTATTGGCAAATTTGTATTCTTGTTGGCTATATGACTTACTGCCAAAAGTCCCTGGTTTAAATTTTCTTGGGTGCAGGATATTTTCATATCTTTAAATATTAATATATAAAATTAAGATTAGTTATAATAAGGGGTGTGTATAAGTGGATAATTGTAATTAGTCTTTTTTGATTGGTATTTTTGTTCATTTTTTAATTTGACTAAGTGGAAAAAATAATTATATCCGGTCGTCTTGTTGTTCGTTTACGTTTTTATCTTTGGCTAAAAACTTTTGTCACAACTTTACTTCACTTATCAACTACTTATCTCCAGGCGCTCTCAACAAGTTATAAGATTATATTTGGACTTATACACTAGTTTATCAAATACTTTTACACAGTTTGTTATATGGCGTAGATTTTTTGCTTTAATATTTCCAAATTTTCCCTAAGTTTGTCGTCAATTTTCATGACTCTATTTACTTTATCACAGGCATGTATGACTGTGGTGTGATCTCTTCCGCCAAGTTCCTGTCCGATGTTAGGAAAAGAAAATTTTAATTCTTCCCGCATGAGATACATTATAATTTGTCTGGGTTCAGTCAGATTCTTTTTTCGGCAAGGGCTGATAATATCTTCAATTTTGATATCAAAATATTCGGAAACGATATTGATAATGGATTTTGGAGTCAGTGACTTTTTCTGAGTGTTGGTAACAATGGAAGATACGATATTTTTAATCTCATCCAAATCCAAATTCCTATTTTGCAGCTGGCTCAAAGCCATAATGCGATTAATCGCTCCCTCAAGTTCTCTGATGTTGTTATGTATGACAGAAGCTAAGTATCTTACAACTTCATCCGGTAAAACGTGGCTTTTTTCTTTCAATTTTGACTCAATAATAGCGATCTTTGTCTCAAAATCCGGTGTTGAGACGTCCGCTATCATGCCCCATTCAAAACGTGAAACCAAACGGTGCTCCAAGGCGGGTATGGATTTGGGAGGTCTATCAGAGGAAATAACTACTTGCTTGTTTTGCTGATGCAATTCATTGAAAGTATGAAAAAAAGCCTCTTGAGTTCTCTCTTTGCCTGAAATAAATTGGATATCATCTATAAGGAGCAAATCAACCATGCGATATTTATTTTCAAAATCCGAAGCTCGGCCATTTTGAATAGCGGAGATGTAGTCATTGGTGAATTTCTCACAGGAAACATATAAGACTTTGGCATGAGGGTTGTCTTCCAGTACCTTGTGTCCTATCGCTTGCATTAAGTGAGTTTTGCCAAGTCCTACGCCACCGTAAATAAATAATGGGTTATAGGCCGTGCCCGGGGCTTTGGCTACTGCCAGAGAAGCAGCGTGCGCTAATTCATTGTTTTTGCCGACAATAAAATTAGCAAAAGTGTATTTGGGGTTGAGATTTAATTTTTGATCGCCGGAAGAATCAATTGAAGTCGTGTTGACTGGATGTATTTCTACGCTCTCAACAATGATTTGGGTTTCAATAGTTGTCTCCGTGGCTTTTTCGTTGGCTGCCTGCTGATTACGCATGGCATTCACGGTTTCAATTTTGTAAATAACATCTTTTACATTATTTTCCGTGGCATTGCGCAGAGCTTTGACAATAGTTGGATGATATTTTTTTTCTAGCCATTCCTTGGTAAAGGCATTGGGCACGGAGATGACAATTCGCCCATCATCTACAGAAGATATTCCCGTGTTTTTGAACCAGGTAGTAAAATTTGCTTTAGAGATAAGAAGTTCAAGCTCACCGAGGGTGGCTTGCCAGAGTTGTTGAGGAGTCATGGGGGAGAGAGATTAAGTATTTTCTTAATTTTATCACAACAATCTCTAAATTAGAAATGGTTGTGGATAACTAAAATTATCTTAACAGTGGAAAAAATGTTTATAACCCAGAAACGAATATAAAATATGATAAAAAATTTGTGGATTTGTAGTTCAATAGCAATATAACACGAAACTATTTATCAAGCAATCAATTGACGAATAATTATAAAAATGTTATTATTTTTCTGTAATTAATAATACTACAGCAATGGCTACAAAACGAACTTATCAGCCAAAAAAACGTAAACGAGCCAAGACTCATGGCTTTCGCAAAAAAATGAGCACTGCAACTGGCCGTAAAACTCTCAAGAGAAGAAGAGGTAAAGGAAGAAAAGAATTAACTCCAAAAAAGAGCTAAATTTAGCTTATGCTAGCTCAAAAATATCGTTTAGTCAGGAAATCGGATTTTGATCTTGTATTTAAAAATGGTAAGAAAGCCTTTGGCAGGCTATTTTTTGTGCGATTTACCCCCAATAAATTGGAGAATAGCCGTTTTGCCGTGGTTATTTCCAATAAAATTAGCAAAAAAGCTACGGTACGTAATCGTCTGAGAAGGCAAGTTAGGGAAATTTTACGTCTAAATATAGATAAATTTGAGCAAAATATTGATGCTATTGTAAATATTTTAACCCCTTCTTTGGGATGCGAGTATGAGGAATTAGAAAAAGAGCTTATAGAGTTATTTAAAAAGAATAGATTAATCTCTTAAATAATGCCCAAGTTATCATATATATTAAGGTTATTTGTTCTAAATTTAATTAGAATTTATCAAAAAACCTTGTCTTTTGATCATGGCTGGCCAAGATATTTGTATCCTAATGGATATTGCAGGTTTCACCCGACTTGTTCCGAGTATGGCTACCAAGCGATAGAAAAATATGGCATAATCAAGGGAGGGATTATGGCAGCCGGCAGAATTTTACGTTGTAATCCATTTTCCAAGGGAGGAAACGACCCGGTTAAATAAAAAGATTTACAAATTTTATAATTTTATAAACCACGTATGATTCATATTTTAACCGTTATTTTTTATCAGCCGCTGCTTAATCTTTTGATTTTTCTCTACAATGTAATTCCGGGACAAGACATGGGGTTGGCCATTATAGCCATTACTATAATTATAAAATTAGCTCTCTATCCTCTTTCCGCTCAATCGCTCAAGGCGCAGAAAGCCATGACCGAACTCCAGCCGAAAATTAATGAAATAAAGAAGCAGTATAAAGATCAAAAGGAAGAACAAGCCAAGCAATTAATGAATTTATATAAGCAGGAAAAAATCAATCCCCTTTCCTCCTGCTTGCCTTTATTAATTCAGCTCCCTTTCTTGTTTGCTATATACCAGGTTTTCCGTGACGGTTTGTCCAATCGTAGTATGGAGTTGCTTTATCCCTTTATTGCTCATCCTGCCTCCATCAACAATATTGCTTTTGGTTTTTTGGATTTAAACAAGCCGCAGATTATTCTGGCACTGCTCGCTGGAGCAGCTCAATTCTGGCAAGCCAAAATGTTGGTCAGCAAGCGTCCTGAAATCAAGACTCCGGAAAGCAAAGACGAAGATATGGCTGCAATCATGAATAAGCAAATGACTTACATGATGCCAATTGTTACGGTGATTATCGGTATTGGCCTGCCAAGCGGTTTAACTTTGTACTGGTTTATTTTTACCTTAGGAACGGTTTTCCAACAATTGGTGGCTTTCAGACATAAGAAGAAAAAAGAAGTAGAAGTAATTACCAATAAATAAATGAATTTGCACGAGAAACAATTAATCGGCTTGCCTGTACGGACGAAAAGCGGAGATAGTTTGGGTAAGGTTTATGATTTTATTTTTGACTCTGAAACAGGAGTAGCAATCAAGTATTTAGTGCGTGATATTTTGATGGTAAAAAATATTTTGGGCAACGGATTGGTTATTGATAAGGATCAAGTGATTGAAATTAATGAAAAAGAGATGATTGTAGAAGATATGGTTGTAAAAAGCGAGAGTCCTTATAGTAATTTGGCGCAAGCATAAACAAAAAAATATTTGGTATAATTAAAATCACCCCGATGGAATATTGGGGTGATTTTTTGTAAGTAAAACTTTTATTGAATGATAATTTTTAACTGATCGCTGACGTATTTCTGTCCTTTGGTATCAAAGATATTGGCATAGACAGTATAATTTCCAAGCAGATCTGTTGATTTTTTGACCCAATTAATTGAGATATTTTCATTATCTGGCTCTATATAATTAATGAAATTTCCCAGTGTTTCCCCCTCTTTCATATAATAGAAGTCTATTTTGTTGACGTTGGTCCAATTGGATAATTTAGCAGATATTTTGGTTGGTAATTTTATCTTGGAACCATCTGCAGGAGAGAGCCAATCAAGAGACGGTCTGTGGTTTTGAAGCAAAAGATTGATGTCAATTGATTTGCTACCGAAATTTTGCAAACTATCTTGCGCTTCAACTGTAAGAGTATGATAGCCGTTTTCAAAGCTAGACACATCAAAAATTGACTCGCCAGCAGACGTTTTTGTTCCCAATAATTTTTTATCCAAATAATAATTTATTTTTGCTATTCCTTTTTTGGCAGAAGCCGACACTTGTATTTTGAGGTCGCTATCCTTGATTGTGGAATTAGCAGCCGGGGAAATTATATCAATAATGGGCTTATCCTCCGGCAGATGCACGTCATCATAAGTGGTGGGAATTGAACTTGAGCTTTGTGTTAGATCATTTTTGGAAGCCCAGAGAGCCACGGCGTTTTCCCAGTTATTGTATTGCGGATCGCTAGCTGGATCAGTTAGCGCTGGCCCTCGGGGATTGTCTTTGTCCACAAAAAACAAGATATCGTGGATTGCTCCGGAATAAATTTCTTGTATGGTTGATGACGGCGTATATTCAGTGGCCAGTTTGCCGGAAATAGTATCAATTTTTATCATTTGTCCTCCGTTGATCTGTCCATCCAAAATTGGCTTTCCGGTAATTATGGGCTGGGGAGCCGTGAATTGTTCTGCTGGAGTGTCTTTGAGCGCCTCTTGCATAAATTGATTCCAAATAGGGGCGGCTATAATGGAGCCGTCGGCGCCTTTTTTCATGACGTCATTATTACTATTGCCTACCCAGACGCCACAGACCAGACTGGGAGTATATCCCATGGTCCAGGCATCATGATAGTCATTGGTAGTTCCAGTTTTGGCGGCTACCGGCCTGTCAGGAAGGATTAATTTGTTGTTGGCGCCAAAGATATAAGTTCTGGCAGCGTTATCTGAAAGAATGCTAGTAGTAAGCCGAGTTATTTCCTGATCCATGACTTGGGAATTTTTGTCTTTGTATTCATACAAGACATGGCCGTCTTTATCTTCAATTTTAAGTATCGGATTTATCTCATGCTTAATTCCTTCTTGAGCTAGAACCCCATAAGCATTGACATGTTCAAGAAGCTTTACTTCTCCTCCTCCCAAAACAATAGATAAACCAAAACGGCTCCTGTCCGCAAATGTGGTATAGCCCATTTTTTCTGCCAGATCAATAATGTTATTTATTCCCGTCAGATAGGTGAGTTTAACAGCAGGGATATTTAGAGATCCGGCTAGGGCTTTACGCAGGGTGACAGGCCCTAGTTCCTTTCCGTTGTAATTGTGGGGCTCGTATTTTTGGACTCCAGTTTTGTCAAAGTTAGTCACCACATCATAGATTATGGTATCCGGCGTGTAGCCTTTGATAAATGATGCCGTGTAAACAATCGGTTTAAATGATGATCCTGGCTGTCGGGGTCTTAGCGCTACGTTAACTTGACCGTCTATGTCTTCATCAAAATAATCGGCGGATCCTACCATGGCTAGTATTTGTCCAGTTTTGGGATCCATAGCAACCAAAGAAGCATTAGTAAAATTGTATTTGGTGCCGTTGGCTTTTACGCCATCAGTTACGGATTTTTCGGCTATTTTTTGTTTATCAAGATCAAGAGTGGTATAAATTTTCAATCCTTGCTGGTTGATAAAATCTTCACCGTACTGTTGTGATAATAATTCTTTGATATACATCACAAAATGAGGAGCAGTCATTGATTCTGTCTGTGGTTTGAATATTATTTTTTGTTGTTTGGCTGCCTCTGCCTGATCCTTGGTGATATATCCCAGTTGAGTCATGGAGTCCAAGACATATCTTTGTCTGGCAATTAATTTGTCTTTGTGACTGCCATAAGGAGAGTAATAGGTAGGCGCTTGAGGTATGGCTGCCAGTATGGCGGCTTCTGCCAAGGTTAGGTCTTTGGCTGGCTTACCAAAAAAAGTTTGAGAGGCGGCTTCTATTCCATACACCACGGAACCGTAAGGAATTTCATTAAAATACATGCTTAAAATTTCATCTTTGGAAAACTTTTTTTCTATGCGGTAAGAGATAATGAGCTCTTTTATTTTTCTGGTATAAGTTTTTTCATTGGTCAAAATGGCATTTTTTACGAATTGTTGAGTCAAAGTTGATCCTCCGACTTTGCTACCGGTAAAAATGTTTTTTAGGACAGATCTTATTATGCCGGTAATGCTAAAACCTTTTCCTTTATAAAAATTTCTATCTTCCACGGAGATAGTCGCTTTTTGCGCGTAGTCGGGAATTTCACTCAAGGGAATTAATGTTCTTTTGATATCGCCATGTAAATCATAAAGCACGGTTTGGCCGCTTCGCTCATATATTCTGCTACTTACGGTTACATTGCGATTGAGAACACCATTGGCATTGGGCAAGTCTTTTGATACCCAGGCCATCATGGCAATACTGAAAATTCCTCCAATAAGAAACAGTATGACAAAAAGGGGAATCAAGATGCTGAGCAGTTTTTTGGGCCACTTCTTTTTTCTTTTGTGTCCGTTGCTACCGCTAGTAAAAGTTACGTTGCTGGTTTTGCCTTTGGGTAGGTAAGAGGGTGTCCTCCAGTTCTGGTTGACCGGAGATAATTTGGGGATGGTCATATATGTTTAATTTTCAATTATCAATTTTCAATTATCAAACAATATTTAAATTTTATAATTTTCAATTAAGACTTATTAAATAATTCACAATAATCTATTTTTGTGGTTTAATTTTTTTTCTAGCCATTTTGATTGCATACTTTATAATTTCACCGGCAATATCGCGTCCCGTGGCTTCGGTTATGCCTTCTAATCCGGGATTGGCGTTTACTTCAAGTATTTTTGGTCCATAATTTGTTCTGATAATATCTACTCCGGCCACATCCAAACCGCAGGCAGCTACGGATTTGAAAGCCATCCTTTTTTCTTCCGGACTCATTTCCGCGACTCTGACTCGTCCGCCGAGATGGAAATTAGAACGGAATTCCCCTCTTTTGGTGGCGATTCTTTCCATAGCACCGACAATCCTTTTGCCGACTACAAATACTCTGATGTCCGTGCCTTTGGATTCTTTGACATATTCTTGAACCATCACTGGATCGCTGTCGTCGCCTTTGATAATCATGTCAATTATGGACTTGAGTCCCCTTTTGCTTTCTATAATAGATACTCCGCTCCCGTGCGATCCGGCCAGAGTTTTGAGGATTACAGGAAATGATCCTATATCGGTAATTACATCATCAAGATATTCTGGATTAGTCACAATATAAGTTTTTGGAATGGGTATTTTATGCTGTCCTAGTATCTGCATGGTTCTAAGTTTGTTTTTGGCTTTCATGATAGGCAGATACCCGTTGACCAGAGGGACTTTTGCTAATTCAAATTGTCTGATCAAGGAATGTCTGAATTCCAGATTGCTTTTTAAAAAATTAGCCCGGACAATAAGAATTTTTATGTCCTTAATCCTCGTTCCTTTTATGATGAGCCCCGGTTTTTGGTCAAATTTCAATTGGCAGTCCCTGGCAAAAATTATTTTTATTTCATGACCTAGTTTTTTGGCGGATTCCTCAAAAAAACTCAATTCCCCACGGGTGAGGTCGTTAATTTTTTCTGGATTAGAGAAAGTTAGAATGTGTATGATCATAATTTTATTCAAAAGCGATTTTAATGGCCTTGCTTATTATTTTTGAAGTTAGTTCTATATTTTTTTTCCTCCGTAGAAATCGGTTTAGTTCCAATTGAACCGCAAAATCATTTCTTTTGCCATGCTTGTGAAACTGGATGGCCGATCTTTTGCTCCAGCCAATATGTCTGTCTCCCACGGAAACGCGCAGATTTAATGGATCTAATTCTTTATTTAATTCTTCTTTTAATTTTTTCAGATGACTTATTTTGATAGTGATTAAACCGGAGTTCGTATTATTATTTTTGTTTTTGCTCAGTAACCTTTTTTCATTTTTGGCCTTGATACCCACCCCGATATCTATTCCTATTTTTTGCGATTTAATTCCATGGATATATATGGCTACGGGAGTGTCTTGTTTTTCTTTTATCTGCCGGCAAAAAGTTTGTATGTCCTGATAGAATTTTTTCATCTCCGGTTTCTTGGTGGCCCAAAGGTATTTATTTTTGGTATGGCCCCAGCGAAGTTTGTTGAAATCCTCAGTTAAATCAGGGTATTTTATGGCTTTTGGGCTTGTCGGCTTGAAGAAAATATTATTTACAACTAGATAAGAATTTAATTTTTTGGCAATTTGTATTGATGCCCGTTTGGTTTTCCAATCATCGCCTGCCGCATGGGGAGCAATAACAATAAATCTAGTTTCGCCTTCTTGTTTGAAGCCGTAGTCGGTAGTTATCTCTGGAAACTTTTTGATAAGGGACATGAAATTAATTATTTGCCCTAAGGTTGTTGGCACCGCATATGGCCATGGCCAAAGCATCGGCGGCATCATCAGGTTTGGGTATTTCTTTGAGTCCAAGAATGATTTTTACCATTTGTTGAATTTGTTTTTTGTCGGCTTTGCCATAGCCGGTTACCGCCTGCTTGACTTGTAGTGGAGTGCATTCAATCAAGGGAATTTTGTTTTTAACTAGAGTCAAAAGTATTACTCCTCTGGCTTGGGCGACTGAAATGGCGGTTTTAATGTTGGTGCAAAAGAATAACTGTTCCACGGAAGCCTGATCGGGATGATGCTTTGTGATTATCTGTTGAAGATCTTTTTCTAATTTTTCTATACGCTCTGACAAGCTCAAAGTTTTGGAAGTTTTGATAGAGCCATAATCCAGACAATTCAATTTGGAACCATTGCGCAAAACAACGCCATATCCGGTATCGGCGAAGCCAGGGTCAATGCCAAGAATTTTTATCTGATTTTTACCAGTTGGCATTGGTATAGACATTATTTACATCATCCAAATCTTCCAAAACGCTATAGAATCTTTCAATTTTGGCTTGTGTTTCTAAATCGGTTATACTAATTTCATCTTTGGCAAAATATGATAGTCCAGAGTCCTTGGTTTCTAGTTCCATGTCTTGAAGTTTTTTTATTAGTGTCTGTAAGTTATCTATAGAGCAGAGAATCTCCCAAGAATCTTCGTTTTTATTGACTTCATCTGCTCCGGCATCAATTAATTCCAGCTCTAATTCATCAGTATTTTTGTTTTTAATTTGACTGAGGTCAATGGTGGCATATCCGCGTCTGTCAAACATCCAAGCTACGCTATTTTGTCCGGCCATCTGCCCTCCGTTTTTATTGACTACAGCTTTGATTTCCCCGATAGTGCGATTTCTATTGTCAGTAACGGCTTCTACGATGAAAGCTGTACCGTCAGGTCCGAATATTTCATAAGTTAGCTGTTCAAAATTACTACTGCCCGATCCTTCCCCGGTGCCTTTTTTGATGGCACGTTCAACATTGTCCTTGGGCATGTTGGCCGCTCTGGCTTTGTCTACGGCTAAGCGAAGTTTGAAGTTGCTTTCCGTATCTCCTCCACTCTCACGCGCCGCAATGGTAATTAGATTAGCTAATTTGGTAAAAATTGCGCCTTTTTTGGCATCCGCCGCCTCTTTTTGTCGGTGGGTTGTAGCCCATTTGCTGTGTCCGGACATAAAAAACTCATTAATTAATTCTGAGCGATATATGGCTCTATTATAATATAAAACAGCACAAAAAATCAAGGTGCATAATTGATAATAAGGTGAGATTTTTTTGTAAAATAGAGTGATTAATTAATTTGTAAATTTAAATAATTTTTAATAAAACACCGGCCTTCTACTATAGAAGGCCGGTGTAATTATTTCTCGGTAAAAATTTAAAGCAGAGTGACATTAACTACTGTATCGGCTTCATCCTTAAATCTCATAACTCTAACTCCTTGGGTGTCTCGTCCCAGAACGCTTACTTGTTTAATAGATAATCTGATGACCTGTCCTTGATGTGAAATGACCATAAGATCGCCATCGTCTTCATGAACTATTTTGCCGGTAATTATTTTTCCTGTTTTGCTGGTAATTTTGGCTGTTTTAATGCCACTTCCACCGCGTCCTTGGACTTTATAGGATGACAGAGAGGTTCGTTTGCCAAAGCCGTTTTCCATGATAACCAATAGATTGGATTTTTTATCCTCTTTGGAATCAAATATGCCCATACCTACCACATGGTCATTGCTTTTTAATTTAATTCCCCTGATTCCGGAGGCTGATCGGCCCATTGGTCTGATAGTGGCTTCCTTGAATCTGATGGCTTGTCCGCCGGCAGTTACCAAAATTATATTCTCCGTACCATTGGACGGCTCAACCCACTCTAAATTATCTCCATCTTTGAGTTTTAAGGCGATTAATCCGGATCTGCGCACGTTGGCAAAATCTTCAATGGCGCTTTTTTTGATTATTCCCTTTTCCGTCACCATAGTCAGGAATTTATCATCTTTGATTTCTGATGAAGGAAGAATGGCCGAGACTTTTTCAGCTTGGGATAGTTGGAGGAAGTTTACCAATGCTTGACCCTTGGCTGTTCTAGAAGCTTGAGGCACATCATAGCATTTGAGTTGGAAAACTCGTCCTTTGTTGGTAAAGAAGAGAATGTCATTGTGCGTTGAAGTCAGGAATAAGTGTTCTATGGCGTCTTCTTCTTTGGTGGTAAGTCCTATAACTCCTTTGCCTCCCCTGCTTTGAGTTTTGAATGTGTCCGTCGGAAGCCGTTTGATGTAGCCATCGCTTGTGACCATAATAATTGTTTCTTCATTGGGCACCAAGTCTTCCATGGTAAATGAATCCACGCCATGAGCTACAATCTGAGTGCGTCTAGGCTGGCCGAATTTTTCTCTGAGTTCTGTTAATTCTTCTTTGATAATAGTCAGTATTCTCTCTGGTGATTTGAGAATAGCCTCTAACTCTTTGATTAATTTTTGCTTTTCTTTGAGTTCAGTTTCAATTTTGAGTTTTTCCAAATTAGCCAGTTGTTGCAGTTTCATTTCCAAAATGGCCACTGTCTGCCTGTCGCTAAGTTTGAATCTCTTGATTAAATTAACTTTAGCCTCTTCTTTGTCCTTGGACTTTTTGATAGTAGCGATTATTTCATCAATATGAGCCAGGGCTAAAACCAATCCCTCAAGTATATGAGCTCTGTCTTTTGCTTTGTCCAAATCAAATTGAGTGCGTCTAGTGACAATTACTTGGCGATGCTTGATGTACTCTTCAAGGATTGATTTTAGATTGAGAACTTTCGGCTGAATTCCATCAACGAGAGCCAACATATTGAAGTGAAAGGACTCTTGCAGTTGAGTATGCTTGAATAATTGATTAAGAATTTTTTTGGGATAGGTATCTTTTTTGAGTTCAATCACCACTCTTACCCCGTCTTTGTTGGATTCATCGCGTAAATCTTTGATGCCTTCAATTCTTTTGTCTTTCACAAGCTCGGCGATTTTCTCAAGCAAAGTGGCTTTGTTGGTTTGATAAGTCACTTCAGTTACAATAATGCGGAACATTCCGGTTTTGGTTTCTTCAATATTGGTTTTGGCACGACAAACTATTCCGCCTTTGCCGGTAGCATAGGCGGCTTTGAGATCATTGATATTATAAATAATTCCACCGGTTGGAAAATCAGGACCCTTGATGAATTTAAGCAGGTCTTCAATTTCGCAATTAGGATTGTCAATCAGGTGTATTGTGCCATCTACAATTTCAGTGAGATTGTGCGGAGGAATGGTGGTGGCCATACCCACGGCAATGCCTTGAGCGCCGTTGATAAGCAAGTTGGGCAATTTGGCTGGCAAAACTTGCGGTTCCTTGTGCGCCCCGTCGTAATTGGGAATAAAGTTGACTGTGTTTTTCTCTATATCAAAAAGCATCTCTTCGGCCACGGCAGAAAGCTTGGCTTCGGTATAACGCATGGCAGCCGCGCTGTCCCCGTCCATGGATCCGAAGTTTCCTTGCCCTTTGACCAACGGATAACGCAAAGAAAAATCTTGAGCCATACGCACCATGGTTTCATAAATAGCTGAGTCGCCATGAGGATGGTATTTGGCCATAACTTCACCGACTACATTGGCTGATTTGCGGAATTTGGCATTGGCGCGAAGCCCGATATCCCACATGGCATAAAGTACTCTGCGATGTACCGGTTTCATGCCATCACGGACATCCGGCAAGGCGCGTGAAACAATAACGGACATGGCATAATCCAAATAGCTTTGCTGAACTTCTTCGCTGATTAACCGATCGGAAATATTAGCGTTTCCTCCCCTGCTTAGCTCCAATCTTTCCTGTACTGATTTGTCATTTTTTGAAGACATATTTCTATTTATAAAAATTTAATATTGTTAATTATTCCTTTGATGTATTGTTCATCCGATATTTTCCTATTCAAAACGCTTATCTGGATTTCATAGATGGATTTATCTTTCTGTACGTATATGATTTGATTTATATCGTTTGGCGTGGCATCTATTTTTTGGTAGACAATTGTTTTTTGTCCGTCAACCATCGGATTATCCGTGGCTGAAGCTAATTTGTATTCATCGGTTGCTGGAGTATTCTTTTTTATCCAGGTGTCTAATTTGACGCCGGCCGAAACAGTTTTTCTATTGATTAGAACTCTGCTGTAAGTGCTATCTGTAGAAGTGGCTGAAGTAGAAGCTGAATTTGTCAGTGATGGCGCGGAAACCGTGATGGATTCTTTTTGTTCGTTCTGGCTCCATTCCGGCGGATATTTGATGGAAACGGCTAGAATTTCAGAATCATGGCTGGGCCAGGTGGCAGGATCCAAATTTTTCTGCAACTGCTCAACTATTTTATCCTTGATTTCATCTAGGCTACTGGTAGAATTAACTGTATTTGTGTCTGATATTTTATTTAATTCAATATTGTTTTTAATTTCACCCATAGTCCGAGTTATCTCGTCACGCAGATCACTTACGACGCTAGCCTGATTCTTACTCGCCATATTTTGTTTCAGGAGCCAAAACCAAAATATTATCAGTATTATGGTTACAGGAATAGTGATTAGCCAAAGCAATTTCACCTTTTTATCCGCTTCAGTATTTCTTTCATAAATATTAATATATTGCAATCCAGAGTCTTCCGGTTCGGCTTTTGAAGCAGATTTAGTTTTGGCGCTCTTCCCCTTTTTTACGCTGGCGGTTGGCTTTTTAATTTGTTTTGGTAAACTTTTTCTGGGCATGGGTCAAAAGTTTATTTATTTAAGCGTTCGGACTTAGAATGACTAATTTAGTAGTATCTGGTGGCAGATCTTTCTTTAGGATTTTTAATTTATCCATTTTTTCCAACGGCAAACCGCAGTTTTTGATAAATTCGTCCACAGTAGCCACATCGGAGGTTAAGCCATCAATTTTGTAATGCATAGGAATCACAATTCTCGGTTCCAATTGGGAAATAACTTCAATGGCTTTTTTGTAATCAATAGTATATTTTCCGCCGACAGGAATCATAAGTACATCAACAGTTCCTATCTTTTCTAATTGTTCATCGGTAAGTGTTTGTCCTAAATCACCAAGATGAGCCAGGTGAATTTCCTCAGAAACTAATTTATAAATAGTATTGTTGCCTCTCTCGGATCCTTTTTTGTCATCATGATAAGATGGGATGCCATAGATTAAAACTTCCTTGGTCTCGTATTCTCCAGGCGTGTTTATTACAAACGGATCCCCTTTTATGGCATCTAAATTGTTGTGATCGTGGTGGTTATGAGAAACAGTTACGATGTCTGCCTGTATTTTGGGCATCTTTAATCCGGTTTTATCATCATACGGGTCAGTGACAATAGTTACCTCGTTGCCATTATTTTTGGTTTGGATTTTAAAACAGGATTGGCCAATCCATTGAATTATCATAAGTTTTTTGCTAAGATTGATTAAGTCAAACTTGTTTATATTTTACTATATTTTGAGTCTATAATCAAGCGCAAACAATTATTGAAATACTAAAAGTATTTAAAAGATCAATCGCTATAATTGACTTTGATCATCTTGATGAGTTGTTATAAATTCATGTCCTCGTAGTTCAGTGGATAGAACAAGGGACTCCTAAGCCCTAGACACAAGTTCGATTCTTGTCGAGGACACAATACAAAAAAACTATTTGCGAGAGCAAGTGGTTTTTTGTTTATATTAATTATTTTATCTAAATTTAGACCAATTGGCTAAACTTAGATAATTATGTTTATTAAATGATTGATTAGGTGTGATGAATAATTTGTATTTTTTTAGTTATTCACAATCCACAATTTCTGTGGATAACGTGTTGGATAAGTGGACAAATGTCTAGACATGTCTAGACAAATCTTTTTTCATCTTATGTTGAAAACTATTAAATTAGCTAAATTTAGATAAAAGTATAATAAATCGTAATAATCCCCTATTTTTTATATATTTAGATAAAAATATGATGATAAAGGTATTGATATTTCGCTTGTAATTTTTATTTTATGCCCATTTTTATTGGGTAATTCGTTCCGTACGGAACTGAACGCTTGCCAGTCTGATTAAAAAGACTTATAATCTGGTTAATTAGTACGGCTTAACATACAACAATATGGAAGAAGAAAAAAATGAAGGTTTGGGGGCAAATAAAGAGGTTGCTCAGAATTTTGATCCAGAAATTGATTCTCATGGAACAGATGGCCGTGGGGAAAAGATAGAGTCTATTAGTAAGATAGAAAATACGGAATCGGAAAATGATTTTGACAGTATTTTGGACGTTAATGAGGATATTGGCACGATTGAGGATAAAAAAGACGAAAATACCGGATTAGAAGTGTCAGAAGAAAAGGATAAGATAAATCAATCTGATCCATCTTATGGAACAAGGTCTTCTTTCTTCAATAACCATATTAAAAACATAATTATTGGTGTTTTAGTGATTTTGGTAATAATATTTGTTTGGCTATGGCAAGGTAATTCTCAAGATAATAAAAATACTTCGGAAAATCAAAAAAATAATGATACTGTGGTGGTAAGTGATAAGAAAGAGCAGGGGACGGTAAGAATAGTGGAAGGAAACAATGCTAATTTTGGAATTGACAATAATACGCTTTTGGAAGCAAATCAGGTAGAAATAATCGCATATTATGGAAATTCTCAAAAAAATAAGCCTATGATTGATTGTAGTATTGTATTTCCCCTGCATAGGATAATTGAGAAGAAATATGACTCTGAATTTGTTAATACTATGAAAGGATTGCTTCAGCCACTTACTGCAGATGAAATTTCTAGGGGATTTACCTCTGCTATACCCCAGGGAGTTGCTATCAAATATATAAAAATTGCCAGTGGAGTGGCTGAGGTTGATTTCAATGATAATTTATACAGGATTGGAGGATCTTGCGCAGTAACCGCAGTTAGGGCTCAGATTGAAAAGACTTTATTGCAATTTCCTCAGGTAAAATCAGTTTTAATTTGTGTTGATGGTAATTGTAAGCAGGATGCTATTTTGCAACCATAAAATATGGAATGAAAAAAATCCCACTCCGATATATTATTGGAATGGGATTTTTTATTAAGTTGGTTTTTTGTGTGTCATCCCGGGCTTGACCCGGGATCCAGGTTCTTTATTATTAATTTGTTGTCACTTTTCTTTTTTTAGTAAAAAGAAAAGCTGACACAAAAGAAAAAAGCGCTCGCTGTAGAAAATCAAGGACAAAAATTCCAAACGCTCACTAAGCCACATGCGCCTCCTGCTGGAGGCTATATGTTGGCTTTTAACGTTCGCTTCTTGGAATTTTGTCACTAGATTTTCTAATGCTCGCAAGGGTGCGGGTGCAAGAATACGGATACAAAAATTACATAAATAGCTAAGCAAGATTAAGAACACTCCGAGCATAAGGCGAAATTGCGTACCCCAAAACCTTTGGTTCTTTCAGTTATGAAAGAACATAAAGATTAACTGAGGAATAATTATAAAAGGAAATAGTAAATAGAGAAGAAGAATAAAAAAAAGAAAAAACAAAGACAAATTAATTAATCGGCTATGTGCCGATATTTTTTATTAAGCAAAAACATAACATTATCAATATATTGACTCTAATATATAGATAATTATATAATGATACTAATATATTGACATAAGTTATCTTTTTAAGATATAATGTATTTAAGAGAAGCTCTTTTTGTCCACATGGCAACCATTTCTTGCTCTATTATCAATATAATGACTATCTTATAAAGATAATATTATAGTGATACTAATATATTGACAGAAATACAAATTAGCTATATTATTTATATGTCTATATTTATTGACTTATCCACAGTTGACTACTTGCCAAGCAAAAATAATAATTGTATACTATATTCAATATATTGATATCGTCAAAAAGATGACTAAAAACAGGCAATAAAATGTAGATGTCTATATATTGATAAATAAAACAAAATGGCCGTAGATGGGAAAAAATTAGGTCAGAATATCAAAAAACTGAGATTGGAAAAAAAACTGTCTCAGGATGATTTGGCGCGCAAAGCGAATTTGAAGTTTTCCAATCTGGCAAAGCTGGAGGGAGGATTTAATATTAATCCGACATTAACCACCTTAATCGCTGTATCTCAGGTTTTGACCAGTGGCAGTCTGGATCGGCTTTTGAAATAAGTCAAAAAATATTATTAAAATTATATATAAATAACACAAACATATGATGTTTAAAAAGAGTTTAACTTTGGGTTTGTATCTCTCGGTCGTGGCCTTGATGATTTTTTTCGTTTTTGAAGGCCAATTAGTGCAGGCGGATAATCCCGATCAGTTTGATGTGACTTTGACGGTCAGCGGCGAGATGACTCTTAACTGTCCGTTGACCACGGTCGCCATGACCCCGGCTATCCCCGGTATGACCGGAGGTACGGCGTCTACCACCTTGGATTGCGGTGTAGTCACCAATAATGCGGGCGGTTATAGCCTCTCGGTTCATGCCACCGGAGCGCCGGCTTTAATTAGCGGAGCCAATTCAT
The DNA here is from genome assembly GCA_041671305.1 of Patescibacteria group bacterium. GTDB lineage: Bacteria > Patescibacteriota > Patescibacteriia > 2-01-FULL-39-33 > 2-01-FULL-39-33 > CAIPBY01. The sequence continues at coordinate 837 of JBAZBX010000005.1, read as the reverse complement.
TTGCTGATGCCACCACTACGCCATTTTATGATTGGGCGGGAACGGTGGCCACCAATGAGTCTAAATTCGGATTTGCAGTTAGCTCTACGGATGTGGTTACAGCGTTAAAAAATAATGGAGCCGCTTGCAATACGGGGAGCAGTATTAGCAATTCGTATTGTTTTCAGGGCTTTAATAACACCACGGATATTCCTATTGTCTCTAGGGCAAGCGACACGGGCGGGGCAATTGTTACTACCACCATGCGTTTTTTGGCGCAAGTAGGTACTGCCAAAAATCAGGATACTGGAAGTTATGTAGCCACAGTCGTGGTGACCGGAAGCACAAATTAAGATTAGATTATTTTATATAATTATATGAAAAACAAATATCGGATAATAATTGGTTTGTTGCTGGGAGTCGCGATGTTTGTGGCGGGAGGATACCACAGTGCATTGGCTTATCAGGTGGAAAATTTGGTTAATACTCCCAAAATGGGTGATTACGTGGTTGGTCCAGGAAAAACTGAGCTGACAGTTAATCCAGGAGACAAAAAACTCAAATATTTGACCGTAACTAATCGTTATGGCAAGGACATGAAGTTCAAAGTGGAAATAGAAGATTTTACCGGTTCCAAAAATGTTGATGAAAATATCATGTTGCTGGGCGCTGAAAAAGGACCTTATTCACTCAAGGATTTTCTGCATCCGGACGTAAAAGAATTTACTCTTAAACACGGCGATCGCGTTACTATTCCTGTGCAAATTGATATTCCTCAAGATGCTCAACCAGGTGGTTTGTATGGATCGGTGATTATTACTACCGTTCCGGATTTTGGCAATGATCAATTAGATAATA
>JBAZBX010000004.1:0-50401 GCA_041671305.1 Patescibacteria group bacterium | reverse complement strand
GAGCGATTTTCTCTTTGACAAAAGCAGAATTAGCGATAAGAGCCATATCCTGAGGCGTACTTACATTGTTGGGATCAAGTCCTGTCATTTCATAAAACTTAGTTTTCTTGAGTCCCAATTCTTTCGCTTTTTTATTCATGGCCACTACGAATTCCTCTCTGTTTAGCCCAGAATTATCCGCCAATATCACGGCCGATTGGTTGGACGAAGCTGTAAGCATGGCTATCCAGAGATCACTCATCCTGACAGAATCTCCCGCTTCAAGAGGCACTTCACTAGTCGCATCCCCATTAACCACTATCTTGGGATAATTTATTTCTTCTTCTGTAATGGTCACCTCCCTAGTCCAATCTATAGCCAAATCATTTAAGACCAAAGCCGTCATCAGCTTGGTCAAAGAAGCAATGGGCAAAATAGTATTGGCGTTGGAACCACTTACAAATTGGCTGCCATCATATTTGACATAAGCCACAGAATTAAAAGTGGCATCAAAGGTCAATTGCTTGTCATTCATCACTACTTTGCGCAAAGTGGCGTCATCAACAGTAAGCCCGATAACTTTGGCCATATTATAAACATCTGCATAACTATTTAAGCCATATCTTATACTGTCACCGGGATTTACATACCAATAAGAAGCTTTTGCGGATGACGAAGTTGACGACGCATAAACAACAGCGCCATAATATTTCTGCGCCACAGCCATATTGGCCTTGGTTCTAGATTTGGCATTGACAGGAATTTTATTTAACTCCGCTTGGGTTAATTTCTGAGCAAAATTTTCCATAACCCATTTCAAATCGCTGTCATCTTTGATGTAGTATCTTTTCTTATCCGTTTTACTGACATACCACAACCTATTATAACTTTGTTTCTGAATTAAAAATCTTCCCAACAAATCATTGGCCGTCAATACTTTGGGCTTAGCCACAACAGTCTTTGTTGTCTTGGAAGCTACCTTGGCTTTAGCAGTTGCAGCCAGAGAAATATTAGGCAACAAAAGCAAAATCGCCATAGCCAATATTAAAATCTTTTTTGTATATAATTTATTTGCCATATCAAAAATATTTAGTTCGTCAGTATTTATAATTATAACAGATAGAATACTATTATCCAATGTGGACATTTCGCTCTATTTTTTGATATAATGCAATTATTACTAAACATTAACTATTGTTAATAAATTTAGATAAAATGAAATTAACAAAAATAACCAAAATATTAATTCCCATCTTTATCGTGGTTTTAGTTTTCCCCATTATTGCCTTTATTACCCATGCTCAGATCAAAAGTAAAACCAGCACTAGCACCAGACCTTGGGTTGAATGCCGAAAAATTTATAGACAAGCCTTGAAAGATGAAAATAAGCTTTATGTTGAATCGGTTAAGGCGGCCAGCAACAATTATAGACAAGCCCTGCGAGAAACCAAGAATATATCAGACAGAGATACCAAAAGAAATTTCTTGCAGAAAGCCAAGATTGGAACCAAGGAAGCCAAAAAATTAGCCCTGAAAACCATCAAAGCCAACAAGAAAGCTCTCAAGACTACAGTAAAAACCTGCGAGGCAGAAAACAAATAATTAATTTTGATCTAAATATAAACACCGCTCCCATAGAACATTGGAGCGGTGTTTTAACTCTTAAAAATTTATTTGATAAATCCGCCAGCCTGGAACTGCCACAATCTCTGATACAAACCTTCTTTCTTCTTGGTCAGATCGCCGTGGCTTCCATCTTCAATGATTCCGCCCTTGTCCACTACCACAATTCTGTCCATTTGCCTGATAGTAGAAAGCCGATGCGCAATCACAATGACAGTTTTGTGCTTCATTAATTTTTCTAGAGCATCCTGAATCAAATGCTCGGACTCTGAATCAAGGCTGGAAGTCGCCTCGTCAAGGACAAGAATGGGCGCATCACGAAGAATAGCCCGAGCAATAGCCACTCTTTGCCTTTCACCGCCGGATAATTTAATGCCTCTTTCTCCCACATAAGTATTGTAGCCATCAGGCGAAGACATGATGAAATCATGGCAATGCGCCAGCTTGGCCGCTCTTATCACTTCCTTGTCCGTGGCATTAAATCGGCCATATCTGATATTTTCCATCAAAGTTCTGTGGAACAAAATCGGATCTTGCGGTACCAAAGAAATATTGGCCCAAAGGCTTTCCTGAGTAACCCGAGAAATATCCTGCCCATCAAGGAGAATCTTACCGCCAGTCACTTCATGCATTCTAAACAATAATTTTACAATAGTGGTTTTGCCTGCCCCTGATGGTCCGATAATAGCCAATCTCTGATGCGGAGCAATGACTAAGTTGAAATTCTTGAGCACGCTCCTGGTTTCATTGTAATTAAACAAAACCTTTTGAAATTCTATTTTTCCGGTCGTCACTTTTAATTTTTTGGCTCCGGGGATATCTACAATCTCATGAGGAGTGACCAAGATCTGAGTCATCTCCTCGGCATCAGACAAACTTTCATAAATTCTCCTGATATTTTTGCCAAAATTCCAAACTCTCATAAATATATCTATGACGTAAGCCTGGATTAGCACAAAATCTCCGAGAGTAATTAGACCTTTTCTCCAGAGATAGACAGCCAAGAAAAACACTCCCATTTCCAAAATAAGCATGAGCAATCCCTGAATGGCCTCAAATAAATCGCCTAAATTCCAAGCAAATCTTCTGATACGTCTGAGATCATCAGTTACCTTGGCGAAATCTTTTATCTCTTTGTGGTAGCCGTTGAATAATTTGACGTTATTGTTGTTGGTAATAGTATCCGCAATCACGCCCGAGGATTTGCTTTCCATCTCGTTGCGAATGATGTCGTATTTTAATTTATACTTGGTAAAAGACCAATTAATAATTAAAAATATAATCGTCCAAATAAAAATCGCCAAAGCCAAATAAACATTAACTCTTACTAGAACAAACATAGCGGCGATAACATACAAAGCCAAAGGCAACAGACTGAAAAAGATATTATCAAAAATAACTTCAAATGCGCCAGTGAACCACTTGACTCGCTTGACTAGCGATCCAACAAAGCTGTTGCTAAAAAAAGTAAACGAATGCTTATGTAAATAGGCAAAACAAATATCGGAGAGTTCGGCAATAGTTTTGGACATGGCATGATCCATGCTGAAGCCGGCTATCCTCCAAAAAACCCATTGTACAAATTTAACAACGGTAATAATAATAAGCAAAGAAACCAAACTTTTTACGACCAAATCCTTGTCTAATCCGCTAACCAATTGATTAAAAAAATCTTTGAAATATATTGGAACGATAACATCAGCGGACACGGCACCCATAGTAGCCATAAAAATAACCAAATACAAAAGCTTGTGACGCTTGATCGCCTGGAAGTAGAATCCAAAAGTTTTTTTGGTGTTATCTTTCATAAATTATATTGTAACACTTTTTGAAAATAATTTGAAGAAAAAAAAGAGGGGCGAGATTGTTTTCTTCAGAATTCCGGCAGGTACGGATTGGTTTTCTGTAGAGAAACAACTTCGCCCGAGGGACGATAGACGATTTTACCACTCGAGGAGTGGCTTAATCATCTCGGTGAATGGTCGTGTGGATAGTGTCGCCTCAAAGGCAGGCGACAAAAGAAAAGAGCTGGGAACCGGGTTACGTCATACCTGACAGAAAGCCTTCGTGGTCAGGCGAAGACGGAACCCGCGGCGACTTCGTCCGTGGTGGCGGTGTCTTCCATGGCCGAAATGGCGTCGCGTTGAAGGGCGGGCTTCGCGGGAAATTTCTGCGCGGCGATAACGATGGTGGTGCCGATGGTGCTGGGAGGATGATGTGCGAAGATGGTGGTGGTCGTGCAGTGCATGATGAAAATCTCCTCGTTTTTCCGGATTTGCCATCTACATGATGGACAAGATCCTATACCAGAAACCCAGAAACTGAAGCCAGTATATACAAACTAGCATCTACTAAAATTATAACAGAAATAACCAATTTAGCAATAAAATTATCCACAACCAAAAACTGGCCATGAATGACCAGTTTTTTTATTGTCATTGCGAGCGTAGCTGTAATCGGCGTAGCGTGGCAATCCCGCGGGATCCCCACGGTCGTCTGATTACAGCCTCTCTCGGGATGACAGAGAAATTTAGTATTTTTTGGTTTTGCGATAATCGCTCTTTTTCCTGATATAATTTCTAATGTCTTTGCTAGAATCAAATCCCCCTTTATCACCATCTTTTTTTACAGCTGTTTTTCTTTTATCTGTTGATCCGTGATTAAGTGAGTTGGCTCTATTCCAATCAAATCCGCCTATAAGTGGCTTAGCCTTTTCAGCTCTTGGCTGTGGTGGCCTTTCGTAAGCACTTCTACTCGTAGCGGGATTATCATTTCTTGCCCATGAACTTTGAAATCCTGGCTTGCTAACAGTCGCTCTCCTTTTTGTCTCATAAGGTTTATCAGATCTGCCTCTTGGAGCGTAAGGCTTTACTGGAGCACTTTCTTCCCTGCTAAATCTTGCAGAGTCAGAACTTTCTCTAGAGCTTTCTCTGCCATAACCGCCACGACTAGAACCACTTGTACTTCTGCGTGGTCCTCTGATGCCACTGGAAGCTCTAGCTGATCTAGGCATGATGTCATTTCTGGAAGCAACTTGGCGCTTCGGAGGCAAAATTGGCAAATCCAAAATAGGAATAGCTTTTCTAATTAAACTTTCAATATGTCCTATGTCATATCTTTCTTGAGGCGTAACAAACGATATCGCTTTGCCAAAGTTGTCAGCTCGGCCAGTTCTTCCGATGCGGTGCACATAGTCTTCCTTGTCATCCGGCAAATCAAAATTAACTACCAAAGCGATATTATTTACATCAATGCCTCGAGCCGCAATATCAGTCGCAACAAGCACTCGATATCTGCCTGACTTAAACCCGTCAAGAGCAGCCCTTCTCTGAGCCAATGATTTATTGGAATGCATTTCTGTAGCCGTATGCCCCATGGCAATCACATGGTCAGTGATGTTTTTGGCACCATGCTTGGTACGTGAAAATACCAATACACTCCCCTCATTATCAGATAAAACTTTTTCCAATAATTGAGTCTTCTGTTCTCTATTCACCACAAAAATCTCCTGTTCCACATTGGCAGCAGCCGTTCCTGACGGCGCCACTTCTATACGTATAGGCATTTTCATGTACCTAGCTGCGATTTGCGCAATAGCAGACGGCATGGTAGCAGAAAACAGCATAGTTTGCCTGTTGACCGGCAATGATTCCAAAATTTGTTTTATCTGAGGCAAAAATCCGATATCAAGCATTCTATCAGCTTCATCAAGCACAATAAATTTAATATTATGCAAAGAAAAATTTCTCTGTTGCAAATGATCATTTAATCTGCCTGGCGTAGAAACAATAATATGAGGATTCCTTTTGAGCAATTGCAATTGCTGATAAGACGAAGCTCCACCGATAAGAATTGCGGTTTTGAGTCCAAGCGGTTTGCCAATTTTTTGCAACACTTCATCAACCTGCAAAGCAAGCTCACGAGTTGGCAAAATAATCAATCCCTGCCCCTTGGTCAAGGCCAATTGCTGGATCATGGGCAAGCCAAAAGCCAAAGTTTTGCCAGTTCCGGTCTGAGCAATACCAACAATATCCTTACCTTCCAAAGCCGCAGGAATACATTGATGCTGAATTGGCGTGGGAATGGTAAATTTATTAAAAGCCAAAATATCCAATATTTTTGGCGTTAGTCCCAGGTCACTAAAAAGACCAGTTACCTGTTTTGTTTGTATCATATTTAGTTAAATTGACCCTAATTTACTGCAGGGCCAAGAGATATGACACAAGAGAGATTGGAGTCTGTGGCTGTATATTTACAGCTCTTTTTAATTAGATAATAAGTATAGCACAGATAGATTGGTTTGTCAATGATTATTTGGCACTTTCTTTTCCAAAAACAAATTACCTCAACAAAAAAACAGCAAATGCACTGCACCCGCTGTTTTTCTATTAACCCCCTAAAAATGAATTATTTAATCAAATTACTTACATGAGTTCTGGTAATAGGGCCAAAATTTCCAGTCGAATAAATACCAACGCTTTTTTGATATTCAGCCAAAGCCGATCTGGTATATGAACCGAAATAACCAGTAGCGCCGATTCTAGCCAAAGATTTGGCAGCTGAACCTATATTCCTATCAATCAAAAATTGCTGTAAAGTCTTAACATCCTCGCCTCTGGAACCAAAATACAAATTTCTAGCAAGATCACCCTTTAATGATGGGTCAACTTTTCCAGTAGCTAAATAATTTCTAGTAACTGGTCCTACGTCTCCGGCCTCATCAATGCCGACACTCTTCTGATATTCGGCCAAAGCCGATCTGGTATATGAACCGAAATAACCAGTAGCGCCGATTCTAGCCAAAGATTTGGCAGCTGAACCCACATTTTTATCAATCAATAATTGCTGTAAAGCCTTGACATCATCTCCCCTTGAACCATAAGACGGAATTTTGTCCAAACTATATATTTTTGTACCCAAAACCTGTCCTTCGGCAGACACAGAAACTTCCGCTTGTTTTTCAACAACTGGAGTAGAAGTGGCAACTTCCTGAGTAGGAACTGTTGGAATAGTGGCCAAGGCGGTTGTAGAATTTGTCGCCTCAAAAACCGCAAACTTAGTCAAATGATTGACCGTAAAATTAACTTTACCAGTAGCTACATCAAAAGTTGCTCCAGGAATCAAAACCCAATTTTGAAAAGTTTGATCAAAATAATAAACTCCCAAATTAGTAGTATCAGCAGGCAAGTTAGGTATAATAATAGTAATATTTAGTGGCTGAGAAAAGTTTCTTACAGCTTCACCATTTAAATCAGTAGCCGTAATATTGAAAACCTGACCGCCAATCATGACTGCACCTGAAGAATCAGTCGGAGTATTTTCTACAGTCAAACCGCCTTGAACAGTTTCAAAAATTGTCTGTCCTTCAACCGCGCCTTTGGGCACACTGACTTCCACCTTACTGCCATCACTGAAACTTCGTGACAATAAGCCATCTTCACTAGCTCCAATTGATAATGGCGCATTCACAGAAGTAGTCACTGACGGAACTACTGACGGAGCATAGTAGCCTCCTCCACCGCCATAACCAAAAGCGGCTGTAAATCCTACCAAAGAAGCCACGGTACAAACCGCCAAAACAGCCAATGTTTTGGTTAATGGGTTCTTGAGCAATACCCTTGCTTTTTCCATAAATTTATGCTTTAATTATTTATCAAATACCCTTTTTTAAATAAAAAAACACTACCACTGAATTCCTCCTCAATGTAGTGAAATATCCAACAAATTTAATATGAAACTACTTTACCATAAAAAAACAAATGAGTAAATACCTTTCTCCAATAATTATCTTATTAATCATAATCAGCGGTTCCCTGCTACGCTTTTATAATCTGGGCAGTCAGCCCTATTGGATGGATGAAGGCTATACCATAAACGCTGTTTTATCCGTCATGGAGAAAGGAAATACGATCCTGGACTCGGGACAAAACTATTTCTGTCCCATGTATTGCTACCCCACAGCTTGGATTGCTCATCTTTTTGGCCCCAACGCCACTGCTTACCGCCTTTTTGCTGTCATAGCTGGTATTTTATTGATAGCGGCGATTTATTTGATAATAAAGAAACTATTCACTCGCCATGTTGCTTTGCTAGCGTCATTTTTCGTTGCCTTCTCCTATTGGCAAATCGCCTGGTCTCGCCAAGCTCGTTGGTACTCCCTGCTCGTTCTGCTATTCTGGCTGGCGATTTATCTTTTTTATCAATTTTTAGAAACAGAAGATAATAAAAAAAGAATCGCCTATTTTCTGTCAGCTGTCGGCTTATCTGCTCTAGCAGTTCTGACACATAGAATCGCCTATCTGCTAGCACCGATCTTTTTGATTTTATTAGCGCTTAAAGCTTGGAAAAATAAGACAAAAATCAATACAAAAATTATTTGGATTGCTTCTTTAATTATTGTCTCAATTACCTTTCTCCTGGAATTAAGCTTAAACTTCGGCATAAGTCGCTCCCTGATAGCCAAATTTGGCCTCTATTATGAGCTTCCTTACTATCTCAGCTTCTTTTTGGCTAATTATTGGCTTTTCATCTTTTTGGCTCTCTACGCCTATTTTGGAGCCCCCAAAGAGCAAAAACTGAGATATCAATTGCTTATCCTGCCATTTGTCCTATATTTGCTAGTTTTTGCCTTTTTCACCGATATTGTGCATTACCGCTATCTCCTAGCGCCAGCCCTGGGATTACTGCTTTTGGGCGCTATTGGAGCCATTGATATTTTCGGCAAATTGTGGCATAAATATAGGGTCGTAGCATTGATATTTCTTGTCGCCGTGATCGCGATCTTTTTTGTGAGCGGCCAAGGCGTGTGGCGACCTCTTCCCTTTTATACTCTGGAAAATGACAACATCAATACTGGCAAAACAGATCGTCCCTACTACGGCTATACGCCTCAGCCGAATTTCAATAGCGCTTACGCAGCAATCGCGGTAAATCTGAAGCCGTACGATATCGTCATCTCCTCCCATCCGCAATTCAATAAGATATTTCTGCATCAGCCGGGATATTGGCTAGCATATAACTATCTAGGGTTTGAAAATAGGGTCAAGATAGTTGACGAAACCGACCGCGAGTATTATGTAGGCGCGGAAGTGATTAATGATCTGGAGGAATTGAAACAGATCACATCTAGTACGCATGGCTACATTGTCTTTGACCAGATGTCTATCACCGGACGCATTCCCACTGAGACAATCGATTACATTAGCAAGAATTTCCAGCAGATATATTTTAATGAAATAAATGAGTATAGCAGAATTTGGGTGTATAGGTTTTAACATCCTCTGTGTCATTCCCGTGCAGTTAGACTTGTCCCCGATCTGATCGGGGAACGGGAATCCATCCGCCTGTGTCATCCCGGACGTAGCGATAGCGAAGATCCGGGATCCATGTCTTTATTTATTAATACAATTCTTATATGAAAAATCCTCTCAATCCCCTACTGGCAAAATTTAAACAGATCCAGTGGAAACCCATCTGGAAAAAAGTCGAACCAGTTGCCAAAATCCTGGTGCTCGCCATCCCGGCCATCATCGTCATCTACTTGGGCGTGAATATCTACCAATCATGGAAATACACCGCCGAGTACAGCGTAGATTTCAAGCGCGCGAATTTCAAGAATCAGGATCTGCGCCTGTATGTCAATGAAGCCAGCACTACGCCGAAGATCCTCTCTACCGGCATCGTCAATGGCGTGGAATACGCCGAGATCGGCGGCACTCCGCTAAATTTCGTCCTGCAGCCGAAAGAATATCCCCTAAACAAAACCATCTCTTTCAATACTTGGCTCAAGGGCGAAGGCGACTGGGAAATCTCCACCGTCTGCAACGATTGCGAAAAGTCAAAAAAATATAATTGGCAGCCGCTGTATTATGGATTTTTAAATGATTACAGTGTCGCGGCGCAATTCGGTGATACATATATTTATTCGCTGGATAAAAAACAATACCAGCAGGCTGATAATATTGACAACTGGCTGAAGGCCAATTTGACAAATGGCGCCAGTCTAGAAATTTTGGATAAGGTTTATGACCAGACAAAACTCGTCGCGCCGGTCACCGGATTCAGGGAAGGCAGTGTGACTGAAATCAGGCAACGGATGCGCGGCAAACATGAATTATATGTTTATCTGAAAGATAAAATCAGCCTTGAAGTAATCAAGACTGACTTGAATATTAGCGACGGCGCTGATCCGGTAAACATCTCGCTCTATGATATGAGTGGCAATTTATTGGGACAAGCAAATATAGAAGACGACGGCATCGCTATCGTGGACAATGATTCCTTCACGCCACCGATTAAAAAAGGATTTGAACAGTTGGTTCCGTCCGAGGGCGTTTACAAGCTGACATTTGAGCCGACTGATAAGGCAGGTTCCGACTGGAATATTGAATATCTTAAAGTTAATACCAATAAACTAGTATTTTCCGGTGAGACATTAATTCTTGATCCGATCACTCTCTATACCGTCACCAAAGAAAACAAACCGATCAATATTTATGCTTGGCACTCCATAGCTATTCAGAATATTAGCGCAAGAAGCGGAACAACTGAAAAGAAATTATCAATCGGCAAAAAAGAATTGGGCAACACTCAGAAAATAGATTTGACTCCTGGCGAATGGACTTTGTCAGTAAAAGGCGATCAAAAAATCCATGGCGCGATTTTTGCCTTATCAAAAGATAATTATTTCGATCCGTTCATTTACGATTTGAATAAGTCAGAAAATCCGCAGATAGTAATCGCTAATTATCATTTTAACCTTGAAAGCACCTGGACCAAGGTCGCGGGAATATTTTCCGAACTAAATTTCAAGGGTTTCAAGAGTTTGAAAAATATCTATTTCGCGCTACGTAATCGCTCTCTTGATAAGAAATTTTCAGCTGAGCATGATCTGCGAGACCAAGGCTACTACCCCCTGGCTAAATACAATGATTATGTACTTTGGGGACGAAAGAACCTGAATACTTATACAGCAATCGCCGATAATCTGGATGCCTGGCTTAAGGCAATCGTTCCCGCCGGATCCAGCCTATCGCTGGATGAGTCGGTTTATCTGGATCAGAAAGATTTCTTAAATGCGCAGGCTCCTGTCGGACTGAATTCATCAGTTACTGAACTGGATATGGCTTTGCGCGGCAATCATGAATTTTATGTTTATGCCGATACTCCCCTTACCGCGGAAATCGCCAAGGAGGATCTAAATGACGTGAATGGCGAGGATGTGATTGATATAAAAGTCGAGGATGTAACCGGCAATCTGCTCTGTACCTCAGCTATCGCCGATGATGGCATGACGACGACCAGCAGAGCCACGACCACTCCCCTGACTGGGCAGATCAGCTGTCCGCAAGCCACAAAAGGCGTTTACGTGCTTAAGATCCAGGAAAGAGTACCGCAGTTTTCAAGCCGTCAGCAGGATTTTGTAATAAGAAAAATAAAAATAAATACCAATAAGATCATCATCAAGGACAAGGCTTTCAATATCGGCAAGATTGATTTTTATACTAATAATCAGAACGAGGTCAATCTGGACTATTTTTACTCAAAAACCGGACGTGATCAAATGATTGAAATCACCGGAGCAGACGCAAAAAATGTCAAACTTACAAAAAAAGATGAAAAGAAACATGTAATCAAGGCACTGCCAAAAGGCGAAAAGAAAATCCATCCTACCGAAGGCAATCTGATCATATCTGGCAGTAACTTCGCTCTCAAAGCGGAGAATTGGTTCGATCCGTCAATCATCAATATCGGGTCCAGCAAAACTTCTGATTTCATGTTGCTTAAAGATGTTTATGATCGTGCCAATTATATCAGAGGAATCAACATTAGTATTAAATAAAAGAGGGATATTTTGATATGAATATTTCTTGGAAAAAGACTTTTTTAATCAGTTTTATTTCCACGCTAAGCATCAGCTTGGCGCTTTTTGTATATTCAATATTTATAAGCCAGCAAGTTATAGCTTTTTCTTTGCCTAGCGGATCAATTATTTTATTAAATATCGGCTTAGCTATTGCAAATATATATTTATTTGAAAATGTTATAAAAATCAATCTTTCAAACAGTGTACAAAAGATTTTGAAGTATTTATTTTTATTGTCGGTGGCTTTGATGATTTTCGCCAAAGTATATTTTCAGCACTATCAGGTCGCAAGTAATTTAGAACCGTTTATATTACTAATTTTAATGCTTATTGCATTTCTGTGCCTGCTCACCATCAGTTTTATTTATAAAAAACCGATTAAAATTGAGCCAGAAGGCAATGATTTTAAAGATGTTGAAAAAAATAAATCATCGCTATTCAAAAATAAGCGGATTATGAATATTTTGGTCGTGGTTATAATTGCCCTGTATTTTATTTTTGGCACTGTGCATTTAGGACAATTCATGAGCGTGGATGAGCCTAAATGGCTGTTAACGCGAGTGCCTCAGCTGTATGAAGCTATTTCACATGGCAATTGGGCGGATACTTATATTAATGATAAGCCAGGAGTATTGCCATCACTCCTGTCCGGTATTGTAAACTTTTTTACATCATACAATAGATTCGATTTTTCAAACCGTGAGGTATATCTGGCTTTTTGGCGTATGCCGATAATCATTTTTAATGCCTCATTGCTGGTATTGATTTATATGTTTTCTAAAAAGATTTTTTCCAAGGGACAGTCAATTCTAATTTTGGCGTTTATTGCACTGAACCCCATAATTATCGGAATCAGCCAGATAGTGAATCCAGACGCGACTTTATGGTCGACTTCATTTTTGAGTTTCTTATGTTTTTTAATATATCTGCGCAATCACGAAAGGAAATATATTTTATATTCAGCATTATTTTTCTCTTTAGCTCTGATTTCTAAATATTTTGTTTCAATTTATTATGTCATTTTTTCCTTGATTATCTTATTAGAATTCATGTTCAATAAAAAGAGCGAAATCGATTTGTTTTATGCGAGGATTTATGAATATCTGAAATTTATTCTTTTGTCTGTCTTTTTGTTCGGAGTCATGTTTCCGGCGACATGGGTGCAACCGCTATATTTATTAAATGGATCAATAGATTCAAGCATCTTATCATCCGGAATCACTTATATTTATCTATTGATCTTTGTGATATTCTTTGACGCCTTTATTCTTAACTTTAGGCTTATAAATCTAGTTAAAAGATGTATTTCGCAAAAAAACGCAGGTATGTTGCTCTCGATCGCTTTTTTAGTGTTATTTGTTATAGTCAATTTCAATTTTATGCTGAATCAAAAAATATTAAATATCAATAATTACTATTTTGGCGAATATGAGATTAGAAATTTTGAGCCACTCAAGCTATTCTTATCATCAATTACTACAATTATACTGACCCTCACCCTGCCGTTATTATTAGGAGTATTTTTAAATATATTCATTTTTTTAAGAAAAAGCGTAGATAAGAGGTTGGAGTTTTATTCAATCATAATTCAATTTTGTGTTCTGACATTCATTGTCGGCGCGTCAATTGGAGGATTTTATGCTAACCCGAGATACCAAATCATGTTGTATCCGTTAGCGGCCATCATGGCCATGATATTCATTTGCCAAATTGATTTTAGATTTAAAATTGTTAAGTATATCATCATTGGGGCATATCTGATTGCAATAAATTTATTAAGCTTGCCTTTTTATAATCAATATTCGAATATTCTTAATTCGCAAAAAATAATAACCGCCGAGGCCTGGGGCTACGGCGGTTATGAAGTTGCGCAATATATGAATAAAAAAGAGAATTCCGATTCGATTCTTTCTTGGGCTGATCGGGAGGGTTTTAAAGAATTTTTTAAAGGCGAATCAGATATAAGATATGAGGCATCTCCAGTGTCCAAAAAATATGATTACTATATTTTAACAAATGGCGGAAAGAGGATATTTTATATTAATTATGTAAATTTATTAGAGGGTGATTCAAATAAATATGGCAAGATGGCCATCGAATCTGATATATTTAGTCTTTATGATAAAAACTCAGAATACAGATTTTGTCTGAATAGGGACTTCAATTGCATTACAGTGATAAGGAAGTGATGGGCTTATCATGCTTATCCGTAGCATATATAATGCCACCGCCGATGCCTATTATTACAAGTACTAAAAAAGATAAGAATGAAACCGCAATAATTTTCTCCGGCATAATGCCGATTGTGGAAAATAATAGCACGTAAAGTGTCTCCCTTACACCAATACCGAAAAAAGAAATCGGAAGAGTGATTAAAATAGATATGATGGGAATGAAGATTAAGAAATATATAAAAGGAATGTCAAGTCCGATCGCCTGCGCGAGTATGTACGAATTGCTTATGGATAACAGTTGGAAAAGTACGGATATTGCTGATGTGGATAAAAGTAGACTTGGCTTGCTTAAAAGCATAAAGAAATCGTCGTCGATGTTTTTAATAAAATTTAAGAAGCGGTTTTTTTCAAAAAAGGCTTTTTTTGAAAAGCGAATAATCAGAGCAAGAATAAAGCCAGAACATAATACAATTAAGAATATCTCCAAAAATTTTATTATTTTGGAGTCAATATTGATTCCCAAAACGGCAGCTATTATTAAGGAAAAATAACCGATAAACAGCAGTATTAGCAAGCCGGTCACCCTGTCTAAAATTATGGAATTCACCGCCTTTTTGTTATTCTGCGTTTCCTTGTATGAATGATACGCCTTTACGGCATCTCCGCCGATACTGGTAGGTAGAAATAAATTGAAAAATACTCCAATAAAATACAGTTTTACCATTTTAAAGTACGGCATGCTAATGCCGTATATTTTTTTATTGATGAGGGACCAGCGCCATGTGCATAGGAAGTTGTTAATAATTCCCGAAAGTATTACTAAAAAAAATAGCCAAAAATCGGCTTGCGATAGATTATTAAAAATCTCACTTAGATTGAACTTTGATAAGATATAGCAAATTGCAGCCGTACTTATCAGTATCTTTATAAGTATTTTCAGGTATTTTTTCATTGTCTTTGGCGGATTAGCTTAGCTGGGCTTCCTGCGTAAATCCCGTTTTCCAGCAGATTTTTATTGACAAAAGAATTGGCGCCAATGACGCAATTATCGCCGATAACAATACCATCGACAATGGTTGTGTTAGCCCCCAACCAGACGTAGTTTCCTATTTTTGTAAATTTATCAGAGGTTGCACTATAGGGAATGTTTAACTGCTCGGGTATCTGGTGATTCTTAATGATTTTTACAGAATGGGCGATAGCGCAATGGTCACCGATTTCAATGCCGCCATTGCCATAAATTATTGAAAAATTATTTATAGCAGAATTGTCGCCTATTTTCATGTATCCTGTTTTCGAATTTAAAATCACATAATCATTGATTAGGCAATTTTTGCCGATCATTAATGGTCCCTGCGCATAGATGTCGCACTTCCCAATCACACTTCCCTTTCCGATGGTCAAATTTTTTAAGAAGTTAATATTGGCTCGGGGATGTATGGTACAGCCGAACCTAACCATTAAATAGGCATTTTTGACAAATTTCGGGATGAGCAAGCTTGTGCCGAATCTAAGTAGTTTTTGATTTTTATTTTTTTGCATGACTCTAATTAATTTCACAAACAGTATAGATATATTTCCCGCTGGGTGTCGGTTCAATAGCGTCCACAAAATTCCAGTCTATTGTTATACTATCACCCAGGAAGTTTTTAACTAATTTTTCCACCTCACTCATTTCTTTTTCATTTTTACTGCCCACTATCTTCATTTCTATTAGATCTATACTGTGCTGAACTATTTGAAATTTAGTAATCCAATCTCTAAAAAATAACTGCTGTACAATAAAATGAGAATGTTTAAGTTCACCATTTTCCGATTTAAAATAGCCAAGAGTCCGTCCAATAACATTTTCAATACTAAAAAATATTGTGGAGTCGCATAATCCGTAATATTTATTGCCTGGTAAGGCGACATCTCCAATTTCATATCTGATCAGAGGCATCGAATAATTATTTAATGAAGTAATTAATAATTTGCCGTCAGCAGATATTTCTAACAGATCCTTCCAAAAAAAGACATTCAATTCATTTTGACCACTGTCCTGGCAAGCCAAGACACCTGCTTCCCTGGATCCATATTGATTATGCACTTTTGTCTTAAAGGCAGATTCTATAAGGTTTTTACTTTCATTGTCCAATGGGCCAATAGTGGACACGATTATTTCTGGGGGTACAATATAGCTATTATTTTTTACTATATATTTACTGCATTCTAGCAAGGAATCAATATATGCCCAATAACTAACGGGTTGAAATCTATTATTCAACTGAATCAAATTTCTAATATCCGACTTTGAAAAATTATATGAATTGAAAAACTGTCTGTTATAAAGAAAATTAATAGCCCTATCTTTAAGTGTTAAATTTCCTTTAATTATATCTCTGTCTGATCCCCAAAGTTTAATTTCTTTTTCACCTAGACGCTTCCCTAATAATTCGTTAAAATATATTTTTGTTGCGTTATTCCATTCTTCATAAACTCTATCTTGTATTAACTTTATAGGCTCGCCAGTCGATCCACCTGATGTATTTTCATAATACTTTCTTGATTTATAATCATGAGAATATAAATTACTGCCTTGTTCTCTAATTATCTTTTTTGTTAATAACGGTATTCTATTAAAATTATTTAGATTAATTTGATTATTTTCAATAATTCCTTCTTTTATAAAAACGTCACGATAATATGGAACATTATTATATGCGTGTAATAAAATTTTTTTTAACTTTTCTTTTTGATAACGTTCTTTATCTTCAATTGAAAAATTCGCCACTCTCTTTATTTCTTTAATAATTTCGGGAATTTTACTTCCCGATAAGTATAATATCAAGTAGATAACCGGTTTTCTCCAATTGATTCTCATATGTTTTATATTAATTATTGTAAATTGATTTATACCTCTCCCCCACTTTCGCCCAAGAAAAAACAGCTACTTTTTCCCTGCTGGATATTTTCATCTGATTTAGTAAATCTTTATCATTATATATCGTTTCTAATGCGTCGTAAATTTCTGCTGCGCTGTTTTGCGCGACAATTATTCCATTCTGATCATCGACTAGTTCTCCGGTGCCGCCGGTATCAGTGGCGATAATGGCCAGTCCCGAAGCCATGGCTTCCAGCAAGGAATTGCTCATTCCTTCATTTAGCGACGGCAGGACAAAAACATCAGCGCTTCGGTATAATTCGGGTAATTTGTCATGGCTGACTGAGCCGTGAAAATCCACTTTGCCGTCAACTCCGGCTGAATTTACTATGCTTGAGAGCTCATCTTTTAGATCCCCGTCGCCGACAATGATTAGCTTGGCATCGTGATATATTTTCTCAAAATCAATAAAAGCAGATATCAGATGTTCAATCCCCTTTCTTCTTATCAATCTTGAAGTAGAGATGATAGTGAATTCGCCGGATTTGTCCGCGACGGGTCTGAACTCATCCATGTCAATGCCGTTATAGATGACGGCGACTTCTTGGTTTGGAACTGTTTTTTGGGCCAGGTCTTTGAGTCCTTGCGAATTGGCTACGACCGCCTTGGCTTTTTTCCAAATGACCTTGCTCAAATGCTGGAAAATGAATTTATCAAGCCAGTAGAAACGCTTGTTATAGAACGGCACATCAGAACCGCGCAAGCTGACGATGTAGGGACGTTTCAGCAACATGGCGACAAAACCGCAGGGAATCCCGAAAAAGGCATGGACTAAATCATAGCTGTTTTGCTGATTCAATCGTTTGGCCAGCTTATGTGCTTTGAAGGCGTATTTGATCAAGTCCTTATTGCTTTGATAATGGATGTTGCCTTGCTTGCCGATATCCAGATAGTAGATTTTAATGTTATCGGCAAAGACTTCTTCCTTGTATTTATCAAGCGAAGAAGTGATTAGGTCTATTTGCAGATCTTTGTCCTTGGCAAATTCTTTGAGTAAGTAATAAGTGGCATTGCCGGCTCCCCCGCCGAGCGGCGGGAATTCGTAATTTAGGACTAGGATTTTTTTCATTACTTTTTAATTATTCCTCTCACATAATATCTCTTTTCGGTCGTAGAGGAATGAAACTTAATATTGATTAATAAATCAATCACAATACCAAAGCTAAATAAAATTATTGAGGTTAAAAGCATAAAAGCGCCTATCAGGAAATATCCGCTGCGGTTTATACTTAAACCAAAAAATATTTTTTGGTAGACTGAAACCATGGCTGACAATAATCCGGCAAAAAATAGAAAGAAGCTCGCATAGCCGAACAGATGCAATGGCCTTTGAGAATATTTTTGAATAAACCAAATATAAACCAAATCAATAAAACCTCTGACCGCCTTGGTATAATTATATTTGCTTTTTCCGACAGTGCGAGGCCTATGATTAACCACCACTTCGCTAATTTTGAAACCCTTCCACTTCAAGATGGCCAGAATATAGCGATGCATCTCACCGCCGATATCCAAGCATTTCGCGGCTTCCTTGGTATATATTCTAAGCGTACAACCTGTATCATGAACAATATCACCGATAAGTAGTCGCCTCAACAACCTACCCACGCGAGTCAAAATATTTATGCCACTACTGTCCTTTCTTTTTTTCCTCCAACCAGTCACTACATCCCAGCCTTCTGTAATTAATTTATCAAACAAAAGAGAAATATCCTTGGGATCATTCTGACCATCTCCATCCAAAGATACTATGTATTTTCCGTTGCAAGATCTAAAGCCTACATCTAGGGCTGTTGCTTGACCGTAATTACGGTTCAGATTGATAATAGTGATATCGCTTAATTCCTTGAGCTCTTGCAGAGTACCATCGCTACTACCATCATTGACGTAGATAATTTCAAAATCCGGAGTAATATTTAAGATAGAGGATTTGATTTCCTGATCCAGCTTATTGATATTCCCCTCTTCGTTGTAAACCGGGATTATGACTGATAAAAAAATTTCCTTATTTTCCATAAATTTGTTGGCTAATTAAAGCGAACATTAGCAGAAAATTAGAAAAAAGTCAAACAAACGGATTGAAATTCGTCTTGTAATCGTAAACGTCTTCTTGCTCCGTTTTCTTCAAAAATTTAATAACTTTGTAGGTAATTGGCGTAAACAAAATTTCCACCAGAGTTTTGAAAATATAATTAGAGACAATCAAAGTGATTATCAGAGAATTAGGCAAAATACCCACGAAAGCAATGAGGATAAAAATCACGCTGTCGGCCAATTCTCCGACTACGGTGGAGCCGATCGTCCTGGTCCAAAGCCATTTTCCTTTGGTCATGATTTTCATCTTGGCCATAATGAAAGAATTCAAAAATTCTCCACAAAAATATGCGACCAAACTAGCAATTACAATTCTTGGCGCCAATCCCAATATCTTGTTGTAGGCATCTTGGTTGCCCCAATCTGGAGCGGAAGGTAGAGCACCGACAATAATTAAAACCAAAGACATAACCAAAGCGGAGAAAAATCCCAACCAGATTACTTGCTTGGATTTTTTGTAGCCATAAACTTCGGTCAGAATATCTCCGAAAATATAGCTAAGCGGGAAAAGCAAAGTTCCGCCATCAAAAGTGAACCACTTGAGATCAACTATTTTGGTGGAGGCGATGTTGGAGATAAGGAGGACTGCCACGAAGAAAACGGCTATAGCAGTGAAATATTTGTAGGATTTGGACATATCAGATTGTTAATCATTAATTTATATTAGAACAAAAAACTATTTTTATCAAGATTGGGATGAGGGAATTCCGCTCTCATCCGTCGCCAGAATGCGACGGATTCACTTGTCCTGGGTTGGCGCCAAATGCTTCCTAGGGTTGTTATCGACGCTCATCGTCGCTTTTCGGCCCTGCCTAACGGCAGACAGATTCCTCCAAAAGCTAGCCTCGCTTCCAACCCCGTTCGATTCTCGCATCATTTCTAAACATAAAAACAAAAGACGCTTTAAGTCAAAGCGTCTTTTGAAAGGTTTGTTAAACTTTATTTTAAATTTTCACTGTGATCACAGATACCATTTTTATTTTCGTCTATGAAATTACCATTGGCATTGGAGCCTGCCTGCCGACCTATTCCTGTGCCTTGGTGCATTCCCTGTCCTCTTCCTTCATTTCCATTTCCTCTTCCCAATCCAAGCTCAGTGCGAATTTTTTCTGCACCAGCATAATCTCCTGTTGCCATCATCTGATGCATCTGTTCATATTGACCGAAATTAGCTTCTGTCACACTTGAAGCTCGATTACCCATGGTTGAGCGCCAATTTTGATAATTACCCTGTGCTGCTAACGCAATTGAGGTAGTTCCCAAAAGTGCCGCCGCAATTACTAAACTGCCAATAATAATCTTTTTGTTCATATTATTATGTATGTTTATGGGGTTAATTTCCCCTTCACCTAATAATACGCGCCTATTGTAAATTTTCTTTCATTTTAATTCCCCATTCGGCAACCTTTTTGCTTATTGATAGAATTTGACTGAATTTGCCCACAAGAGCCACCAGATGGTGAATATGGCCTAATATCAGTTGCCTCAAAAATATTTCCATTACCCAATGTTCCCGATACTTTTATTTTGAGACCAACTTGGGCTTCTAAATTGTGACGCCAAACCGCTTGAGATGCGATAATCTGCCATTCTTGATTATTGAAATCACGTAAGGTAAAGTCGCCTCCATTACCTACGGATACAATTTCACCGATCAATCTCCCTTCTGATGGTTGTTGCCAAACAGAAATCATGTATTGCTCACTAGTCTGATACAATGGCGCTCCACTCAAAGATTTATCCAATCTTCCTGGCAAACCAGACCATGCAAAAACACTAGCCAGGAATAAGCCAATGACAACGATTAAAATTAAAATAATAATTGATTTATATTTATAACCATGCTTTGTCTTACGAATGTCCAAGAGTATTGCCACGGCACCAAAAATTAAAATGACCAATAATAAAGCCAAAGCGCGTCCAGAAAAAAATGGCCGTCCTGACAACCAAGCGCTCAAGCCGATATCAATTCCCGAAGTAAAAAGCCATATCATTGAAGCAATAAATCCGACAAAAATCACCAAAGCAATCACACTCAACCAACGCCCCGACTCCTTGATTCTAAATTTCCACAAAGGCGTGGGCTTCAATGTTTTGTCTTTAATTTCTTTAACTATTTTTTCGCTTAACTTTGTCATATATTTAAAACTTTATATTCTTAACACTTATAATATCCTTAAACTGTTTTTTGGCTCGGCTAACCAATGTAGCAATTGTACCCATTGGCTTCTGAAGAATATCGGAAATTTCTTCATAACTTTTTTCTTCAAAAAACTTTAAAACCAAAACTTCTCTATATTTTTCTTTCATTTGCTGAAAAACTTTATGCATCTGCTCACCTGAAATTTTGATATCTAATTCTGACTCAATAGACGGACTACCAATAAGATCAAACGACTCATCAAGGGATATTTGCTGATCTAAATGTCTAGCCCGACGTTTACGAAAATTACTGATGGTCTCATTGTGGGCAATGCGATATAGCCAACTTGAAAATTTCAAACTACGATCAAAATCATTTAAATTCAAATAGGCGCTTAAAAACACATCTTGCAATACGTCTTCGGCCTCCATTTCTGGAATATCGGATATCCGACGGATATAACGCTTCAACGATATTTCATAGCGCTCAACTAAACAATAATAATAATTTTGGTCTGTTAATGTCTTAGCTACCAATTCTTCATCTGATAATTTTGAGCACTTTTCTTTTGTTATCATGTTATAATAGTATCATTAATTAATACGTCTAGGAAACATATTTTCTTTCAAAATCAAAAACCAGGCCAAATGCCTGGTTTTTGATTTTACGCACGGGATGGAGGTGCCGCCCCTCCGCTAACGGTTTTGGAGACCGTTGTACTACTGTTATACTAATCCCGCAATCGGCGTTAATAAAATAACGCCAAAATCTTACTTGGTTTCCTTGTGAGCCGTATGTTTTTTGCAATGCTTACAATATTTGTTGAGCTCTAGTCTTTCCTTCAAAAGTTTTTTGTTTTTTCTGGAAAAATAATTCACCTTTTTACATTCGGTGCACTCAAATTTGATCATGTTGTCTTGTGACATACTATTTTGATAATTTATTTATGACCTAAGCCGATTGTCAGATTCGAACTGACGACCTACTGTTTACAAGACAGTTGCTCTACCAACTGAGCTAAATCGGCATATATTTAAAAAACGCCTTAAATATGCGCTTTTATCTTAACACAAATACCCCAAAATTGCAACCCCATTAAGTGCAAAAATTATTGGTCAAAAACCAATACAAAAACCCCGCCAAAAGCGAGGTTTAGGATTTTTGGGCCGGGTTGGACTCGAACCAACGAAGGCGTAGCCATCTGATTTACAGTCAGACCCAGTTGACCACTTTGGTACCGACCCAAATGAATTAACAATTCACAACTAAGAATTAAAATGATTTAACTTAATTCTTAATTGATAATTCTTAATTGTCTCAAAAGCCGTTGTCCAGGATCGAACTGGAGACCTCATCCTTACCATGGATGCGCTCTACCGACTGAGCTACAACGGCAAATTTTCAATTCATATCCGACTGAGCCCCGCCTGCAACGCTTTGCATAGCAATGCGGGCAGGTACAACGGCACCAAACTCACAAAAAAGACTTCTATATTCTAACAAAATAATCAAATATTTTCAATAGCTGACTCCATGTCCTTCAATTTGCCGTTTTCAGGATTAATTTGCCTTAATCTATTGAGTGTCTTTTTGGCCAAAGACCGATCTCCCAATTTGATGCTTAATTCTATAATCTTATCTAAATATTTGGGATTATTTGGCTCAATCATATTAGCCTTAAGATAACAATCCAGGGACTTATCCATCTTATCCACAATCTCATATATTTGCGCCAAATCATCATAGTACGTACCAATCTTAATATTGACATTGACTGTATCCAACAAGTCATTTTCGGCATCTTCCAGTCTCTTACCCTTGGCTCCTTCACCGCCAGAATCATTTACTGCGCTTAATTTGATGAGATAAATATATATTTCTTCAGCCTGATCATAGCTTTTATTACCAAAATACAATTCTCCCAACAATTCGTAAGCTTTGATATTTTTGCTATCTCTGGAGATAACTTCAATCAAACTTTTTTCAGAGAGAAGATAATCCTCTTTATTCAATAATTCTGATCCTTCTTTTATCAGCTCATCTATGGTTTTTGGTTTTTCCACAACCAGCTTTTTGTCACGCATTTTATAATGAGCTTCCAAAGATAGAATTCTATCTTTCATGTCAGAAAAAAATGAAAAACTTTTTTTGATAGTGGGAGAAAATATTTTGCTTAGCCTTTCCTTGGTCTCATTGCTACTTCTAGAAAATTTTGATTCTAATATTTTTAACCTTGCCTCTACCTGCTTTTCATCCGGAATAGAACTGATATCTAAATTTTTTACATCAGGCAATTTGCGAAAAATAAGATAAAATAAATATCCCCCGCTGATAATAATTAAAATTGCCAAAATAATAATAGTGATCATTTTAATGGAATTAAATCTTACTAATGGAATTGAAAACAATCATCTTGTGGCCAACAGCCTTGGAAACTCCCTCAATAGACGGCGCCAAAATTTTCCTCGGATCATAAAAACTTATTTTCTTGCCAAGAGTCTGCTGTAACGCCTTGGTAAATGCAATTCTAATATCCGTATCAATATTTATAATATTAATGCCCATCTTCACGGCTTTTCTAATTTCAAAATCCTTGGTTCCTGAAGCGCCATGAAGCACCAAAGGCTTATTGGTGTTTTTTCTAATTTTTGCCAAGCGGGCAAAATCAATCAATTCCTTGCCCTCAAATGAACCATGCATAGTGCCGATAGAAACAGCCAAAGTGTCAATCTTTGATCTTGAGATAAAATCTTTTACTTTATTTGGATCTGTCATAAATGAATCAGGATCATCCGGCAACTTAACTTTGGACATTCCTTCTTTGCCGAACATGCTCCCCAATTCGCCCTGAGTCCAGACTCCAAATTGATGGGCAAAATCGCTGGCCTTCCTGGTCATGGCGATATTTTCTTCATAAGGATAAGTGGAGGCATCCATATGCACCGACGAAAATCCTGCCTTAACACACTCTTTGATTACTTCCAAGCTATGTCCATGATCCAAATGTAGTGCCATAGGAATATCTTTGGCTTCACCCTTGGCAATAGAATTAATAATAGCGACGATCGTGTCTATACCGGCATATTCTATGGTCGCCTCGGAAACCTGCATTATAATCGGAGATTGATTCTTGACGGCTGCACGGCAAATTCCCAAAGTGACTTCAAGATTTGAAGTGTTAAATGCTCCGATGGCATATCCCCCTTTTTGAGACTTTTTCAATATTTTTTGAATGTGGACAAGCATATTAAATATTTTTTATTATTTGAGAGAATTTATCTGAATTAAGACTAGCGCCACCGACCAAAAAACCATTTATCATATCAATTTGGGCAAATTCTTGAGAATTATTTTCATCCACGCTTCCGCCATATATAATCCTGACATTATTATTTACTATTGTCAAAGGCCATAAGTCAATCAAATTCTGATAAATAAGTTTAAATGCTTTTTCGGCATCAGCTGGCGTAATAGCCTGCCCGGTTCCGATAGCCCAAATCGGCTCATAAGCCACAACCATGTTTTCATGCGGCAACAAATCAATCTTTTTCAATCCTTCTCTGATCTGAGCATAAAGCTTGTGATCAGTTGTGCCATCCTGCTTCTCTTGAAATGTTTCGCCAATGCAAAAAATCGGAGTAATTCCCTCATTCAGGCAAATACTAATTTTTTTATTTATCATTTCATCCGTTTCTCCCAAATTCTGCCTTCTCTCGCTGTGTCCAACTATAGCGTATTTGCAATCAAACTCTTGGACATTTCCAACCGACTCCTCTCCCGTAAAAGCGCCTTTTTCCATCCAAGAAATATTCTGCGATCCCAAAATCAAGTTTGATTTTTTGATCTGTTCAGAAACCAACGACATGGCAGAAAACGACGGACAAATTACGACCTCACTATCATCGGTTTCACCTAGATTCTCTTTTAATTCCGTCGCTAAATCAGCTGATTGAGTTGGAGTCAGATTCATTTTCCAATTAGCAATAATAATTTTTTTCATTTTATTACCAAATATAGTTATTAAAAACCCAATAAGCCAGACTCTTCGTATCCAAAAAACGATTATCAATCGTATCGCTTCCCAAAACGGCTGAAATTATATTATTACCATTCTGATTAGAAATTTTACTGGCAAAACAATAACCCGCCACACCAAGATAGCCAGTCTTGCCTCCTATAATTTTGTAAGTATCCGATTTGTAGCCAAATTCATCGCCAAGAATTTTATCCGTACTGGATATCTTTCTAGCTGTATTTGTTCCTAATTCCTGAAATTCATAACTTTCCTTGGAAACAGCCGACACTATTTCTGGATTAGCAAAAGAGGCTTTGATTAATTTTACCAAATCTTGTGCAGTAGATTTGTTGCCAGAGTTTAGTCCTGATGGATCTTCAAAACGAGTTTTTGTCATACCCAAAGACCTTGCCTTTTGGTTCATAGCTTCCACAAACTGCTCTTGACTCATACCCGTAGATCTAGCCAAGGTCACGGCCGCTTCATTGGAAGATGCAATAAGCATAGTGTAAAAAACATCTTTTATCTTAATTTTATCACCAACATGCAAATAGACCGTATTGCCCGTCCTAGAATCATCAGCCGTAACCTCTATTTCCTTATCTAATCCCGGATTATGCTCCCAAAAAACCAAAGCCGTCATAAGCTTGGTAATACTGGCAATAGAACGCACCTCATCATAATTTTTGGCATACAAAACTTGGCCGGTTTTTTCATCAATCGCATAAGCGCTTCTGGCGCTTAATTTTACACCCAGATTATCATTGGGAATTCTAGTTGGAATCTTCATTGCCATTCTTTCACTGGATTTGGGCAAAGTGACCACGTAAGCACTGCTTTGTGAATCTATAACTTGTCTTGCTGCCTGCGCCTGAAAGAACAGAGAGGCAAAAATAGCATTAACCAACGCTTCTAACATAATTAATCTTTTATTTCTAATTCTTCTTTTATCTCCTTATTTTCCTCACCCAAACCGTTTAATAATTTATCCAAATTATTATTTTTATTCAAGCGATCATAATCGGGCAATTCACTTATCTGACTCATGCCCAAATGTTTAAGAAAATCCAAAGTTATTGTATATTTAGTAACTCCAGCTAGTTTGTCATCATGACCTTCAATAAGCCCTCTCATAAGCAGATTGCGCAGAATCAAACTGCAATTCACGCCACGAAGAAGTTCCAATTCCGTCTTAGAAATCGGCCCTCTATAGGCGATAATAGTCAACGTCTCAAGGGACGGCCTAGTGAGTTCTCCCGTAATTTCACTTTTCAAAAATTTGGAAACAATCTCGCTGGAACCGCTACTTGAAGCCATTTGAAACTTACCATCAGCATGGATAATCTGAATTCCGCTGTTTTTCTCTTGATATTCTTGAGCAAGAATATTTATGACATCTTCAACTTCTTTTTTCTCTATTCCCATAATCTTGGCTACTTCCGAAACAGTAATCGGCTTATGTGAAATAAAAAGAAGGGATTCTATTTTATTTTTTAATTCTATGGTTTCCATATTTAATTTATTTTTTCAATGGTAATTTCATCAAAGATACTGCCTTGGTCTACAATCGCCTCCCCGCTTTTGATAAGTTCCAACAAAGCCATAAAGCAAACAACCACATCTGCTTTACAAGTAGCATGAGTGATCATGCTTCTAAAGTCCGTTTTCTGAAATTCAGTCAATTTCTGTCTGATATGAGTCACCATTTCCGATAAACTGACTACCCTCTCCATTACTCTCTGAGGCAAATTAACCACGTAATCAACGCGCTTGATTATTTCCAGATACACATCTCTCAAATTATCCACGGAAACATTTTCCGGCGGAGAAAAAGACGGTTCAAAATTATAAGCAACTCTTTCCCTGGTGAAACAAAAATGCTTTTCAGAAATTATCTTCTCTATTTTCTTGGAAGCGTCCAAATATTCTTTGTACATCTTGAGCTGTAATTCCAAATCTCCAGCCATATCATCCTCGTCTTCCTCCACCTGAGGCAGAAGAGTTCTTGACTTAATCACCAAAAGCTTGGTAGCAATAACTAGAAAATCGGCTAGATCTTGTGCTGGAATATTTGGATGGGCATCAAGATAGGCTAGATATTGATCGGTTACATCAGCCAAAGCGACTGAAGAAATATCTAATTTTTGTCCTTCAATTAGTTGAAGCAGTAAATCCAATGGCCCACTGAATTGTTCCAATTCTATTTTATACATTTTATCTCTTTTTCTTCGTTGTTTTCTTGATAACTTTCTTAATCACTTTCTTTACCGGTTTTTTAATCACCTTTTTGACTGTTTTCTTGATAACTTTTTTTGCGCCTTTCTTTGCTGGTTTTTTGCCAACTGCCTTCTTTACCTTTTTCATTATTTTTTTCATCGGCTTTGGCACTTTGTATCCGCCACCCATGGCAATATCAGCCAACTTAGCTTCTTCTAACTGCACAAAATCTTTTACTTTCATAAATATACTATCCGTAAATGACCCGGCGCTAAGCACGGCCTTTTTGGTCTGCAACATGGTTTTATCCACCACGGTTTCCAATTTATGAAGCTTGCCAAACGAAGACAAGGCACCTGGTTTTATCTTCAAAATTTTGACCATTATTTGTTCTTTGGGAATAGAAATTTTCTTGGCGCCAAGAGCTTTTTTCAATTTTTCCAAATGCAACTTTTTGTCCGCCGGAATAACCACCAAGACAAAAGTTTTATCTGCCTGAATCAGCAAATTTTTAGCGATTTCCTTGAGTTCTTTTTTTAATGTCTGAGCAGCGTCATAGGCAGTATAAACCGTCTTATGAGCCAACTCCTCATAATCAATCTGATTCTTGTCTAGATAATTTTTTAACGTTTTTGAAATAGACATATATTTTTATAAACCGATTAATTATTAATAATTTTAGCCGCCTGATCGGGCACTAAATTTTTTATATCATCGGGATTAATTTTTTCTTGAAAACACTGCCTACCAGCCAAATGCATATACCACTTGGGTTGCCCGGGATATTCTACGCTGGAAACCGGCAAAGAAAAATTAGCGCAGATTTCATATTGATCCGAACCTAAAATTTTATACTCATAAGGCTTGCCGGTAGCTGGATCTTTATAATTTGCCATCCTAGGAAAATAATCGGGCAACTTCTTGTCGGTGGCATAACCGTAAACTACCAAGGAATTTATGCTATCTAAATCTTGGGCTCTTTGAAGGTCAAACTTTTTCATCTTGGTCACCTTGGGCGAATCTACCAGAAATAACCCCCAGCCAATCGCTCCCACGCCAATAATAATTACCAAAGCAAAAGCAATCATAGAAATTATGCTTTTTTTCTTGAAACTCTTACGCCTCAGGTCATAGCCATAAAATCCAAAAATACCCAAAGCAATAAGCAGTACAACAAGTATTTTCAAAATTATATTAGCCGTATATTCGCCATTGAGGAAATTTACCAGCAGCGCCACCAAAGAACCAATAATAGTCAACGCCGAGACCAAAAGCATCAGATATGTCAGCCATCTATAAATACCACTGTTATGATCTAATTTATCTTTTTTGTATTCGCTGTGGAGCACGCTAATTATCACCAAAAAAATCGGCAAGACAATTATAGACGAGGCAATACCAGTCTTGGTAGCGCTTTGAAATACCAAATCCATCTGCGATCCGAATTGAATTGAACCGAAATACTTATTTATAATATTAAAAAACACACTTCCGATAGAAAACGATAACCAACCCAAAGTAATTAACTGCAACAAATTAAGAAAAGCGTCCAAAGCGCCTTTGCCCTTATGGCTGTTTTGCATTTCTTTTTCCATAGTTTTGTTAGCTAAGTTTAAAATTATTTATAATAAGCACAAAATTATATCCAAGATATTTGGCTGCTGTCTCGCAAAAAATCATGCGATCATTAAAAATTTCAAAATATTCCATGGGCTTGGCCACTTTGGTATCAATTTTCACCCGAAGCACTATCTCTTTTTTGGATTTGCTAATTAACAATTGATTGTAAGTGGAGGCATAATTAACCCGATCATGGATATCGTTTTCTCCTAATTTGTCACGAGATTTATAGTGCTTAACCCTGCTTCTGTGCACGTCTGATTTGTCAGCAATAATAAGAACCGCTGAAATGTCATCAACTAGCTTCAACTCATCTTTGTCATGGCTGGCAATAGCTTGCATTATCCTAGAAACCTCGTTGACGTTACTTGTTTTCTCCAGATAAACCTGAGCAAAAAGCGTAGCCGCTAGATAATGGTGATCTGTGCGACCCAGGAAATTTCCCATATCATGGCACCAGCCGGCAATAGCCACCAATTCCTGGTCTCTTTTATTGAGACCTATCTTCAAGGCTAATTCTTGTGATCTTCCCGAAACAATTCCCACATGCCTAAGGCCATGGTCAGTAAATCCCATTGCATCCAAATATATTTCAGTTTGGCTGAGGAAATTGCTAATTTTAGCATTTTTTTTGACTTCTTTGAGAGTTAATCTCATAAATTTGTCACCTTCCTATGATTTATATTTATCGATTATTTTGAGTTGATGTCGAATTTTGTTTTCCACCTTTTTGACATTCTCCTCTCATAAACGCCCACTCTTCACACTGCGAACCGTCATTAAATTTACAATAACCTACTTGCCCATTCTCTTCATTTCTAATTTCTAATTTTCCTCCATTATCTTTACAATAAACGGATGCAGGGTTCGCCATTTGAGTAGTAGAAGTTGCCGGACACTCTGCAAATTCGCAATTAGCACCAGTTCGTCCGACAGATGAGCCATCCGGACAAATTTTTGCTTCCATAGTACAAGCAGTAATACCCGGACAAGATTCATCATGAAGAGGCTGAGGAGATCTAGGATTGCCATGCTTGACCCATTGATCATTAACACAAATCCAAGTGTCTTCATTGCCACGAAGAATTATTAAACCGGTAGCAACAATAATCAATGCCAAAATAATAACCGAAACTATCAGCAAAATTGTGGTGATTTTTTTCATAAATTTAGTTTATCATTTGCGGCCACAAAATTTTTATGGCCACTATTATAAACCAAAAATTATTTAACAAATTTAAATGAACCAACTATTTGATTGAATTTAACTAAATCTTGAGCATTATTACTATTTATATAGACATTAAATATTTTACCATTATTTCTAATATAAACTGAGTTTGCGGTTCCAGCCAACGACTTAAGTGTGACTTTTACCGCATCTGCTCCATCAACTTTTATAAAACTTTGACTAATAAAACTAATCTCGGTATTCGCTTCAAGATGTCGCAACCAATCATTGAGATCTCCGGCAAATGTTGTGACTTCAACCCCACCCAAACCAACAGCAGCATTAGCCTTTTCCCCAAAAAGTGTTCCAGCTGGATTATAACGATTAACAAAAGTCTTCCAATCATTAGCATATTGGAAACTATACCCACCATTAATATTAGTAAAAGATAATTGTTTAACGGTTTCTATCGTACTACTTCCAATATTTGTTTGCGGCATAACAGGTGATGCTAAAGAATTATCTGGAGTGGAAACAGTATCGGTTTTTTTCAACTCTCCAATTTGAGAAGATAATTGACTGATAGCCAAACTTTGCTGTTCAACAGCTGAAGTTACTTCTTGCCTTAAGGTGTTAACCTGCGCCATTTGACTGGCATACAAGCCCAACCCACCCAAAGCCACAACAATTATTGCTATGATGATAGCAGTAATCCAAATCTTTTGAGTTTCCATTTTTTATAATTTTAATTAATAATTCTTAATTAATCTAATCAGCCATTTCAGTCTGCTCACCAAATAAATTTTCTCCTTTCTTCTTGGCTTCCGCAATCGTTTCATCAGCAATTTGGATATGAGCCTCACTCAAAGCTTTCTTGCTGGTATAATTTGGAGCATCCATCATCAAATCTCGGGAATCGCCTGTCTTTGGAAAAACAATTGTTTCGCGAATATTTTCCTCATTATTCAAAATCATCATCAAGCGATCAACTCCTGGAGCAATACCACCATGTGGAGGAGCGCCGAATTCAAACGCTTCAAGCATATGGCCAAAACGATTTTTTATTTCTTCTTCGCCAACACCCAATAATTCAAATATCTTCTGTTGAACATCACGCAAATGAATTCTAATAGACCCGCCGGCCACTTCATAACCATTCAAAACTAAATCATAACCATAAGAACGCCATTTTCTTGGTTCGTCTGGGTACGCTTTCATATCTTCCAAATTCGGCATAGTAAATGGATGATGAGCCGCCACTAATTTCTTTTCCTTTTCACTGTACTTAAACATTGGCACATCAATCAACCACATAAAAGCCAATTCATCAAGATCTTCCTTATTTACTCTCAAATCCGGCTTATCGGTATTATATTTCTCCATGCACTCTGCGTATGTCAATCTTGGAAACGGTTTGGCTGTAATTTTTTTCTCAGGATACAGATCTTCAACCAGCTTAATCATCATAGGTTCAATTAATTGAAAAACGTCTTCTTGCTCCACAAAACTCATCTCAATATCCAACTGAGTAAATTCAGCTTGCCTATCACCTCTCGTATCTTCATCACGGAAACATCTAGAAACCTGAAAATATTTCTCTGCGCCAGCCACCATCAGTAATTGCTTGAACTGCTGTGGTGATTGAGGTAACACATAGAACTTTCCAGGATAAATACGGGACGGCACCATAAATTCTCTAGCACCCTCTGGCGTGCCCTTGGTCAAAATTGGAGTTTCTATTTCCAAAAAATCATTATCGTACAAATAATCACGGAAGAATTTAGTAACTTTTGACCGCATCACCATATTGCGAGTCATGCGCAAAGTCCTCAAATCCAAATAACGGTATTTAAGTCTTAATTCTTCATTTACTTCTTTAGTGTCCTGATCGATAGCAAATGGCGGAGTTTTGGCTTCATTGATAATTTCTAATTCTAAAGCCAACATTTCCACCTTACCGGTAGCAATATTTTCATTGACCATATTGGCTGGTCTTTCATTGATCTGACCCTTGATAGCTACCACGAATTCACTTCGCAGTTTCTGAGCTAATTCATGAGCTTCCTTGTTTGAGGGAATAAATACCACTTGCAAAATTCCGCTTCTATCGCGCACATCAATAAATATCAATTTTCCATGATCACGACGGGTATGCACCCAGCCTTTAATTAACACCTCCTGTCCCACCTTGCTAGCCACCTCCGTTACAGAAATTCTTTGCATAAATTTAAATTATTATTGCTTTGAAATTTATTATATTATAACAAAAAAGCTTGCTAGAAGCAAGGCCGACTTCGCCAAATTGGCTTCGTCGTGCCAAGCAGAAATTAAGTCAAAAAATTAAGCATAAAACTGAAGCTTTTAATTTCTTTCTCACCCGTTTCTAGAATATGGCGATTAAGATCCTTAAATAACTGTTTCTGATTCTTGGCCTTAATTTGCGGCTCATAGCCCAAATGTTTGAGCAACTCATAACTGCTTTTATTGAGCAGACACAATCCGTCTTTTTTGTCTTCGCTTGCGTCCAAAGAAGCCAAAAAATTAGTCAAGATGGAAAAAACTGATTTATCTCCTCCGCTGAACTTGATGAGAGCGTCAACCACCTCACCAAAGTATATCGCTGCCGTAGATTTGAAAAAATTTTGAGATAACCCCGGAAACCTCTGATTTGTCTGTGCGCAAGCAATTCTTTCAAAATTATTGCCGCTAGCTAGCATCAAGTCACAAACCGAGAAATAATCTAAGTGGGAATTTAATTTTGAAGTAATTTTCTTGGCCCCCTTGGCAATGGCATTTATTTTGCCAAAATCACTGGTATAAATCAAATAATGGCGATCAAAATCGCCATGATGATATTTCTTGAGAATTATACCTTGAGTAAGATAGGTCATCGGGTTTGAATTGTCATCCCGAGGGAGGTTGTAATCAACCGACCGTGGGGATCCCGTAGCATAAAAACGTACGTCTTTGCTCCACGAGATTGCCACGCTTCGCCGGTTACGGCTACGCTCGCAATGACACCATAAAACTAATTATTTCTATCTAAATAGCTCTGTAGAATCAGCATCGCTGCTACATCATCTTCATGTCGACCTGGTGATAATTTTTGAGCCTCTTGAGTAGAATATCTTTCATCCAAAACCTCAACCGGAGTATTAATTTCTTGTTCTAATTTTCCAATAAATTCTCTCACTCGTTCTGCCTGCATGGACTCTTTACCCTTGGGATCTATGGGAAGTCCGATGATAATTTTTTCAATTCTCTCCGATTTGATAATCTTTTTTAATTCTTCAAACAAATTAGTCCAACTCTGGCCTTTCAAAATTTCATACGGCAACGACATGCCACTTTCCGTGTCAGCTACTGCAATCCCTACTTTTACGTCGCCGTAATCTATGCCGAGTAATTTCATATTAACAAAGCTTATCTCCCAAATTTACCATATTTTTTGTAGGAGAAACCAGGATATAACCCTGATCTGAATTATTCTTAAAACCCAAAGTCAAAACTTCTGATTCAAATGAAGCTATTTTCTTTATTGGAAAATTGACCACGCATGCCACGAGCATATTCATTAATTCTTCCCGTGCATAAGAACCTACCAACTGAACGCTGGATCTTTTTATCCCGATTTCAGAGCCAAAATCAATAGTTAATTTAAAGGCTGGTTTTTTGGCTTCCGGAAAATCTTCAACCTTGATTATTTTTCCCAATCTAATATCAACCTTATCAAAATCTTCGTAGGTAATCATAATTAATTTAAAGTTAAAATTTCATATCCGTCATCAGTTATGGCAATAGTATGTTCAAAATGACCGCTCAGACTTCCATCCATCGTCACAATCGTCCAACCGTCATCTAGAGTTTCTATTTCCCAGCCACCAACATTAACCATTGGCTCAATCGCCAAAACCATTCCCGATTTAAGTATTACTTCCGGAAAACTCTTACTGACATAATTAGGAATTTGAGGATCTTCATGCGCAGAAAATCCTACGCCGTGTCCAACTAATTGCTTCACCGCAGAAAATCCTGCCTTCTCAATCTTATCTTGAATTATTTTTGAAATATCAGAAAGTTTAACTCCTGGGGCTAAAGCCTCAATTCCTGCCATGAGAGCATCTTGAGTAACATCAATTAATTTATAGGCTTCTTTGGAAACTTTTCCTACGGCGACCGTTTTGGCCATATCCGTGAAAAGACCTTTGTACTTAAGTCCGCAATCAAGTCCCACAATATCGCCATCTTTAAGAACTCTATCCGAGGGAATACCATGTACAACTTCATTATTGACCGAGATACACAAAGCCGCCGGATAAGGATGTGGAGCCCATGGAGCGTCGTAATTCTTGAAACTGGCTATGCCACCAGACCTATCAATTAATTCCTCGGCATAAGTATTGAGCTCCCCAGTCGTTATTCCGGGTTTAATCTTCTTTATCACCAAATCCAAAATATCAGCGAGAATTTTTCCGCCCTCTTTGATAGTTTCAATTTCTGATTTGGTTTTTAATTTGATCATAAATTAATTATATACAAATATATTCCTTTTGGCTAATTTTATTTAGTTTATTTAGCTAAATTTAAATAGAATCACACTACGCCCCCTTGACAAATTAGCCAAAATGTAATAGAATGTGATATCGGCTAGACCAACAAACACTAGCCAAACTGGAGGGCAACATGAACATTGGTGGCGCTTTATTGGTTTACAGGATAAAACAGGCCCTTGGAATATTGGGCTGGATATCCATGGCCGCAGTCTTCGCCATCGGATTCGTCGCGATCATCTTCCGTATCGCTACGGGGACATAACCATGTCCCCATCCGCGACGAACCAAAATCCGGGGTTACGCAACGCGCGACCCCGGGATATTTTTTTTATTTTAATGTTGTATCCTATTTCCACCCAATCTTGCTTCTCAAATCAACCACCATCTTCTTCACTATCTGTTGAAAAACTCCTTCAATATGAGTTTCGCCGTCTATTTCAATAAGCATTCCCTTATCAGCATAAAATTTGATAATCGCGTCTGTTTCTCTGTGATAAATTTCCAATCTGCTTTTCACCACATCTTCTTTGTCGTCATCTCTTTGAAATAACGCCTCGCCACAAGTATCGCAAATCCCTTCAATTTTTGGCGGAGAATACTTCAAATGCCAGGCATGGCCATTCTTGCACACACGTCTTCCAGACATTCTCTCCACAATAGTAGCATCGGAAATCTTTATCAAAAACACATAATCAACATCTGCATTTGTATTCATAAATTGCGCCTGCTCCAAAGTTCTAGGAAAACCGTCTATGGCATAACCAAACTTACAATCATCTTGCTTAATTCTATCGGCCACGAGACGATTTACCAATTCCGTCGGCACTAATTTACCATTATCCATATAACTGATCACTTCAGCTGACAATGGATTAGAAGTGTCTGATTTGATCATGTGAAGTATCTGACCAGTGGAAATATGCGGAATATCAAAAGTCTTAGCAATAAGTTCTGTCTGTGTTCCCTTGCCCGAAACTGGAGGACCGAGCACAATAATTTCAAATGGTTTTTCATTCTTAAACATAACGTTTATCAATTAATTATTAATAAATTACCTTATTATTCTAACCTATTTTTGAGAATAAAAAAAGCCCCCAAACGGGGGCCAATTAGATGATTTTATATTTCTTCATAATCTCTCATGGAGAGTTGAGCATTGATCTGATTGACGGTTTCAATAACCACAGAAACGACGATAAGCAAGCTAGTACCACCAATAACCAATGATTGAGTTCCGGTAAGTTGTGCCGTCACCAGAGGCAAAACTGCTATAATACCAAGAAACAAGGCTCCAGTAAAGACGATTCTGGTAACAATCTTTTGCAAATAGTCTGTCGTGCTTTTACCCGGCCTGATTCCTGGGATAAATCCGCCTTGCTTCTGTAAGTTCTCAGATATCTGATCTGGATGAAAAATAACAGCTGTATAAAAATAGGTGAAAGCTACCACCATAACAAAATATAATATTCCATAAAAAAGTTGATTTTGAAATAGCTGAATAATCCATTGAGCAGAATTAGCAATCACAGCGGTTTTGGCACTAGCAAAAAAGTTCGCAATCATCGGTGGAAACAAGATTATAGAAATTGCAAAAATAATAGGAATTACACCAGCTTGATTCACGCGGATAGGCAGATGAGTATTGGTTCCGCCAAACATCTTATTGCCCCTTACTCGTCTCGCATATGAAACCGGAATATTTCTCTGTCCCTCTGTCACAATAACTACCCCAACAATAGTGATAAGAGCAATCACGGCAAAAACTACCATATTGATTATGGCCGTAGTATCAAATGTAGCCAAATTCCTGCTCAACGCCGCTGGAAGTCCCGAGATGATACCGGCAAAGATTATCAAAGAAATACCATTGCCAATTTGCTTTTCGGAAATAAGTTCACCAATCCACATCAAGAAAATTGTACCTGCAGTAATTG
Source organism: Patescibacteria group bacterium (assembly GCA_041671305.1). Classification (GTDB taxonomy): domain Bacteria; phylum Patescibacteriota; class Patescibacteriia; order 2-01-FULL-39-33; family 2-01-FULL-39-33; genus CAIPBY01. The sequence continues at coordinate 14,090 of JBAZBX010000004.1, read as the reverse complement.
TGGAAACAGCTACTACCATCTGCCATGGAGAGAAAGCACCAATGACATTGGCTGAGGAATTTCTAAGTATAGTAATCATACCGAATGATTGGAGTATAGCCAAAGGCACACTCAACCAACGAGTCCATTGATTAATTTTGTTCCTGCCATATTCCCCTTCTTTGGATAACTCCTCCAATTTGGGGACAACCATGGCCAAAAGCTGAAAAATAATTGAGGCAGTGATATATGGAGCCACGCCCAACATAGTCACCGAGAAAGAGGACATGCCTCCGCCAGAAAAAATATCCATCAAACCCAAAAGCTGATTTCCAGCAAATAAATTTTTCAAAGCAATCGCATCAACGCCAGGAATAGGAATTTGAGCGGTTACCCGAAATATAATAAGCATAGCACCAACGAAAAGCAAACTTCTGCGCAAATCTTTTATCTTCCAAATTTGTGCTAACTTTTTTAACATATAAATTTTAAAATAAAGTTTTAAAGTTTTAAAACAATAAAGTTATAAATTCTTTTTCTAACTTTATGATTTTATAGGTTTTGGAGTTTTTACGGCTCTTTTCTCAATTGCCTTTTTTTCTATTATCTCTACTTTGCCTCCAGCTTTTAGAATAGCATCTTTCGCTCCAGCAGAAAAGGCATTAGCAATGACAGTGATTTTTTTGGTTAATTCTCCCTTACCAATAACCTTGACGGATTTAACATTGGATTCAACGAGGCTTAATCTTTTCATCTTTCTGATATCAATGATAGCGCCTTCTTCAACTTTCTTCTCCAATCTTACAATATCAACAACCGGCATCTTTGATTTTATGCTTCTAAATCCTCTGCTCTTGGGAGTTCTGAGCAAAGTTTGTCTGAAGCCCAGTGCTTTCAAACCGGAAACACCGCTTCTAGCCTTTTGGCCCTTCATACCCTTGCCGGAGTAAGCGCCTCTTTTGCCCCCACGGCCAATTCTCTTTTTTTTCTTAGTTGAGCCTTTGGCTGGTTTTAAATTTGATAAGTTTAAAGTCATATTCTAAGGTTAAATAATTTACCTATTTTATTTCAACAGCGACATCTGTCTTTTCATCCTTTTTCTTTTTCTTTTTTAATATTTCCAATGCGCCAAGAGTCGCTCTGACATTATTAACTTTATTATTGGTACCAAGAATCTTGGAAACGATATTTTCAATTCCCGCTAATTCCAAAACCAATCTAGCGGCACCGCCAGAAATAATACCAGTACCGAGAGGAGCTGGCTTCAAAAGCACCTTAGCAGAACCAAGCTTGACATAAACTTCATGAGGTATAGTGCCATTAACAATATTTACCTTGATAAGATTTTTTTCAGCTTGTCTTACTGCTTTCTGCACAGCCATAGGAACATCCTTGGCCTTGGCCAGACCCATTCCGACCTTGCCCTTCTTATCGCCGATAACCACGCAAGCTCTGAAGCTCATTCTCTTGCCACCGGCCATAACACGAGTAACTCTGGCAATATCAACAATCTGCTGCATGTATTCAGGCTCTTCTCTTTTTAGTCTAGGATTTTTATTTCTGCTGTCTTTTGTATTCATATTTTTTAAATTTTAAGTCCTGCTTCTCTGGCTCCTTCAGCAATTGCCTTTACTCGACCATGATATTTAAACATACCTTTATCAAATACGGCTTCAGCAATCTTCTTTTCGCTTGCTCTTTCTCCCAAAAGCTTACCAACCGCCTGGGCTGTTTCTACTTTATTCTTTCCAGCCTTAACTTCGCCATCCTTAGCCGACAAAATTGTCTTCCCTGATGCATCATCAATCATCTGAACATAAATATGATTCAAACTGCGAGAAACAGAAATTCTAGGACGGCTTGCAGTGCCAGAGATCTTGGCTCTCGTTCTTGCCTGTCTTCTCTCTTTTGTTTGTATTTTTGATTTTACTTTATTCATATAATTATTTTTCCGGCTTTACTATTTAGATTTAGCTGCAGCTTTACCAGCCTTGCGACGCACTTGCTCGCCAACATACTTAATGCCCTTGCCTTTATACGGTTCAACTTTCTTAATTTTTCTGATCTGTGCTGCAATCTCACCGACTATCTGCTTATCTATACCGCTTATGGAAATAATATTTCCTTCTACAGCTATCTGCATCCCGACAGGTATATTATATTCTACCGGATGAGAAAAGCCAACATTGAGAACCAATTTGTTGCCGGCTATAGCCGCTCTCATGCCAACTCCATTAATTTCCAACTTTTCTACAAATCCCGTAGTGACTCCCGTAACCATATTTTTGACCAAGCTACCGTATAAACCCCACAAGGCTTTTTGGCTCTTATCATTTTCATCTTGAACTTTGACCGTAATAATTCCATCTTTAGCTTCAACAGTCACCTTGGGATGGATAAACTGTTTTAATTCTCCCTTAGGTCCTTTGATAACCACAAAACCATCTTCAATTTTGAAATCAACGCCACTTGGAATATTTATTAATTGTTTGCCTATTCTACTCATATTATTTTACTTATATAACCAATTTTGGTTATTATTTCTTGATTATTGGTTATTTTAATAAATTTCACAAACAACCTCTCCGCCAAGACCCATTTTTTTGGCCTCCTTATTGGTGTATAATCCTTGTGAAGTGGAAATTATAGCTAGTCCAAAATTATTCAATACATTAGGCATCTCATCTTTGGCCACATAAACTCTTCTTCCAGGTTTGGAAATTCTTTTCAAGCTGGACATGGCCGGAATATTGTTTTCATATTTAAGTTTGACCATAATACCGCCAAATTTATCCTCTTCTCCGGGTTTAATTTCGCTATATCCTTCAATAAATCCATGAGTTTTCATAATTTTAATAATACCCAATTTTATTTTGGAAAATGGAATAAAAACCTCAGCCTTCCTAACTCGGGAAGCATTTCTGATTCTGGTAAGCATGTCTGCAATTGGATCTGTCATATTAAAATAAATAATTAAATATTAATTACCATGAAGACTTTGTAACTCCAGGAATCTGACCGTTATTCGCCAATTCCCTAAAACAAATTCTGCATAACTTAAAATCTCGGATATAACCATGTCTTCTGCCACATCTCCAGCATCTGTTTACTTTACGACTAGAAAACTTGGGTGTCTTTTTGGATTTTGCAATTTGAGCTTCTGTTGCCATATATTATAAATCTTATTTCTTTTGGAATGGAAATCCTAGGAGCTTAAATAGCTCTAATCCTTTTTCAAAGTCGCCGGCTGTAGTAGAAATGGAAATCTGAAGTCCATGTAATCTTTCTACTTCATCACTTCTTATTTCGGGAAAAACATTATGTTCTTTGAACCCTAAATTAAGATTGCCCTGCTTGTCAATATTTTTTTCGGATAATCCTCTGAAATCCCTTATTCTAGGAATAGAAATATTGATTAACTTTTCAAGAAAATCATACATTTTTTGACCTCTTAAGGTTACCGTGACTCCAACCACCATATTCTCTCTGACTTTGAAAGCAGAAATAGCTTTCTTGGCCTTGGTATGAATTGGCTTCTGTCCAGTAATCCTAGTCAAAGTGCTGTCCACCAATTCCACAAAATGACTATCTGTGCTTCTAGCATTTATACCACTATTAATACTAACCTTGACTATCTTAGGAATGGCCATGGCATTTTTGATGCCAAATTTATCTTTCAAAATTGGCCTTACTTCTTGATATTTTGTATATAATCTGGATTTCATATTTATATTAATATTTTATATAGCTTCCTGGCATTTCTTGCACATCCTGCTCTTTTTGGAACCATCTTCTGACATCTTGTATCCAACTCTCGCAGCTGCACCGCATCTTGGACAAACCAAAGCTAAATTGGAAATATTGATCGGGCATGGAAACTGAATTCTCTGTCCTTTTTCTCCCTGTCTTTTGCCTTTCTGATTCTTGATCATCAAATTCAATCCTTCAACTACAACTCTTTCTTCATTGACAAAAACCTGAAGTACTTTTCCGGACTTTCCTTTGTCCTTACCGGACAAAATCTTTACTTTATCCCCGACTTTTATTTTCATATCTTTGATATTTAATAATTTTTATGTCTCTTTTATAATACTTCTGGAGCCAAAGAAATAATCTTCTGGTATCCCAAATTTCTAAGCTCTCTAGCAACTGGACCAAAAATTCTAGTCCCTTTCATTTCCTTATTCTTCATATCTATAATTACAGCGGCGTTATCATCAAATCTGATATATGAACCATCTGGCCTTCTCACTTCTTTTCTGGTACGAACTAGTACTGCCTGTACTACATCGCCTTTTTTAACCATGCTATGCGGAGTAGCCTCTTTGACTGATGCTGTTACAATATCACCAAGTCTAGCATATCTTCTTTGATATCCTCCAAGTGCCTTAATCACACAGAGCTTTTTGGCTCCGGTATTATCAGCTGACTTTAACATTGATTGCATTTGTACCATATATATTCAATTATGATATTTTTATTTAATTACTACTGACCATCTCTTATCCTTGCTCATTGGTTTGCATTCAATAAATTCAATCTTATCTCCAACCTTACAAATGTTATTTTCATCATGAACTTTGTATTTCTTGCTGACTTTATATCTCTTCTTGTATTTAGGATGTAGTTTAAAAGACTCAACCTGAACCACAGCAGTCTTGTCCATTTTACTGGAGACAACGACGCCCTTAAACTTCCTATGGGTTACTTTTTTTTCTTCTGACATATAATTTATTTTTTCTCTTTTAAAACAGTTAAAACTTGAGCGATATCTTTCTTTACGACACGAAGATTACGAACCTCTTTCAATTGATTCTGTTTGGACTTAAATTCTAAATCTTCTCTTTTCTTACGTAAATCATGCAAAACAGAATCCAATTCTCCCTCTGATTTTAATCTTAATTCTTTAATTTCCATATAATTAATCCTTAATTACTACTCTAGTTTTTACTGGCAATTTGTGTCCGGCCAAAGTCATAGCTTCCATCGCCTGAGCTTCAGTAATACCATCCATTTCAAATATAACCGTTCCTGGCTTTACGATTGCTACATAATATTCTGGTACACCTTTTCCTCCGCCCATAGTGGACTGACTACCTTTATTGGTGATAGGTCTATGTGGGAATATTCTGATCCAAATCTTTCCGCCACGTTTTACAAATCTGGTCATAACTCTTCTAGAAGCTTCTATTTGTTTGGCATCAACCCAACCCCCAGTAATTGCCTTCAAGGCAAACTTACCAAAAGCAACAGTATTGCCAGCGGTGGCTACACCTCGTACATCTGGACGGTGCTGTTTTCTTCTTTTTAATTTCTTTGGTGCCAACATAATATTTAATTATTTGATTTTTCTCTATAATTTGTTTTTCTTTCTCCATTCTCTTTATTCTTGCCTTCTTCTTTATTTTTTTTATCTTCAAAAACTTCTCCCTTATAAATCCAGACTTTAATTCCTATTTTTCCATAAATAGTCATAGCTGCTAATCTAGAATAATCAATATCAGCTCTAAGAGTATGAAGAGGAATTGAACCTGAGAACAAAGTTTCTCGTCTAGCGATTTCGGCTCCATCCAATCTTCCAGAAACTATAATTTTAACGCCTTTGGCTCCAGCCTTTTCTACTCTTCCAATAGCCTGCTTGATAGATCTTCTGAAAGGAATACGTCTTTCTAAATCGCCAGCAACAGATTGAGCGACTAGAGATGCTTCTACTCCTGGTCTCTCAACTTCCAAAATATTTACATTAATATTCTTGAGTCCCTTCTTTCTGCTAAATGCATCCTTAATGAAATTATTGTGAATTTCCTTCTTCAAATCTTCAGCTCCCTGTCCTCCGCGACCAATAATAATACCTGGCTTAGCTGAATAAATATTAATATTAAGAGCATTTGATGTTCTCTCAATATCCACTCTGGCCACCATGGCCGTCTTTAACTTTTTCAAAATGAATTTGCGAACCAAAACATCCTGCCTCAAAAAACTTGCAAAATCTTTCGGATCAGCATACCACTTGGAATCCCAAGTCTTGTTTATTTTTAATCTAAAACTCTTTGGATGAACTTTTTGACCCATATATTTTATCTTTCGCCTGATCGTCTATTAAATATTTTATTTGAAAAACCTTTTTGCGGTTTAGCGGCGGCTCCGCCTTTTCCTTTGCCATCAGTCATCTTCTCTTCCTTGCCCTTTTCTTTCTCTACTGCCTTCAACTGATCAAAATCTTCTATCTTAATAATATCATCTTTTTTATCTTTTTTCTCCTTGACCTTCTTATCCGTAGTAGGAATTCTTTCACCCAAAGTTACACTGACATGAGATGCTCTTTTTCTAATTGGAGTAGCTCTGCCCATAGCTCTAGGCATCCAGCGATAAGTAATAGGAGCCTCATCAACTCTGATCTCAGAAATAAACAGGTTGCTTCTTTTCAGGTCATTATTTTCTTCGGCATTGGCCATAGCTGATTTCAAAAGTTTTCTTAGTGGTTCACAAGATCCTTTTCTTGTGAATTGCAACTGGACCATGGCTTCTTCCACGTTCAAACCTCTGATCAAATCTGCAACCAGTCTGACCTTTCTAGGTGAAATCTTTAGAAATTTTGCTTTAGCTTTGGTTTCCATAAAATTATTACTTCTTAGATTGTTCTATTGCTTTCTGGATTTTTCCACCATGTTTGATAAACTTCTTTGTTGGAGAAAATTCACCAAGCTTGTGACCAACCATATTTTCTGAAACCAACACAGGAATATGCTCTTTGCCATTATGCACGCCAAAAGTAAATCCTACCATTTCTGGAGTGATAGTGGAATTCCTAGCCCAGGTCTTGATGACGATTTTTTCGCCTCTTTTCAACTTGGCTAATTTGCCCATCAATCTTTGATCTACGTATGGACCTTTCTTTAAGCTTCTTGACATATAATTATGTGATTTCTTATTTGTTTAATTATTTACTCTTCTTTCTGGACGGTCTTCTTTTCAAAATCATTTTCTGTGACCTCTTATTCGGCTTTCTAGTCTTGACTCCCAAAGCTGGCTTGCCCCAAGGAGTTTTTGGATGCTTCATACCGATTGGATTATGTCCTTCACCTCCACCATGAGGATGATCAACTGGATTCATAACTTTTCCTCTAACGGTTGGTCTGATACCTTTATGTCGCATTCTTCCTGCTTTACCCCAACGAATATTCTTGAATTCGGGATTGCTAACGGTACCAATAGTAGCTAAACATTTTTCAGAAACTAATCTGACTTCACCTGAAGGCATTTTCAATTGTGCTTTGCCATTATCAATACCCATCAGATAAACATTGTTGCCTGCGCCTCTGGCTATTTGCGCTCCCTTACCCGGATAAAGCTCTACATTATGGACAAACATCCCAGGAGGAATAACTTCCAAAGGCATGTGGTTGCCGACTTTAATCTCAATAAGCTTAGCTGAACTAAATAATTTTTCTCCTGCTTTCAAGCCGTCTGGAGCTATTATATATCTTTTTTCGCCATCAGCATAATGAAGCAAGGCAATCTTGGCATTTCTACCTGGATCATATTCAATGGAAAACACTACTGCAGGAATATCAAACTTATCTCTTTTGAAATCAACTATTCTAACTTTCTTATTGTAGCCACCACCTTGATGCCTAACCGTAATTTTGCCTTGATTATTTCTTCCGGCAAAATTCTTACCACTAAGAATTAACTTCTTAAGTGGCTTATTGGCACCGGTATCCGTACTTATCAAAACAGATGTTTGACGTCTGGCGGGAGATGTTGGTTTGTAAATTCTTATTGCCATATATTAATTATACTCCTTCATAAATAGTAATAGATTTGCCCTCTGGCAAGAAAACAATGGCTTTTCTAGTATCACTAGTTTTGCCGTATGTTTTGCCATATCTAACTCTTCTTCCGCTTTTATTCAAAATATTTACTCTGACCGGTTCCACGCCATATTTTTCTTTTACCGCTTTGGCTACCTGAATCTTATTGGCATTAGTGGATACCAAGAAAGCATACTGATTTAGCTGTCCAAGCATAGAAGATTTTTCTGTAACTATTGGTCTAACCAATACGCCAAATAGATTTTCTCCTGTCTTAGTCTTGGAAACTGTTGTCTGCTCTTTAACTTCTGAAACTTCTGATTTAATCTCTTCTGTTTTTTCAGATTTGACCTTGGACACAGTTTTGGTCTTGGGTGCAACTGAATTAACAGATGGCGAAACTACAACTTTTTCATCAGCCAAATCGTCATCTTTCTTATTTTTGAATTTATCAAAGATTCCCATATCTTTATTTAGTTTCTTCTTTATTTACTTTACTTGATACTTTTTTGTAATGCTTCTCTATCTTTTCTACTGCTTCAGTTGAGGCCAAAACCGCATCATATTTAAGCAATTCAACACAATTTAGAGAATCAGCCAAAATAGTATTGGCATTCTTCAAATTATATGCTGATCTGATAAATTTCTCGTCATTGTTATCCAAAATAAACAAAACTTTTTTAGTCTTTCCGAGAGCTACGATCTTGGACTTGATATTCTTGATCCAAGAAGTCAGCTCCTTAGTTTTGCCTTCTGGAAGCTCTATTTTTTCAAATACTATAAATGAATTATTAGCCACCTTATCAGATAGACACATTGCCATGGCTACTTGTTTCTGCTTAGCATTCACTCCGAGAGTAAAATTCCTATCCTTAGTAGGTCCAAAAGTAACGCCTCCGCCTTTCCAAATTGGAGACCTGGATGATCCATGTCTAGCGCGTCCGGTACCCTTTTGCTTCCATGGCTTCTTACCACCGCCTCGTACTTCACTCTTATCTTTGGTATGGGCAAGAACCTGCCTGGAATTTGCCTGTTGGGCAATTACCACTTGATGAATAACTTCAGGCTTTATTTTTACACCGAATATTCTAGAACTTAATTCTACTTCCTTGGTCTTTTCTCCCGCTGAATTGTAGACTGGTAATTTCATATTAATATAACTAATAACTGATAATTTAATTATTCGCTTTTAACTTCCTCTTTGGCTTCCTCAATCTTAATCTCTTCAACCGGAGTAACAGTTTCTTCTTTCTTTTCTTCCAATACCACATCTTCAGCTTTAACTTCTTCTTTGACCGCAGTAGCTTCAACAAAAACCGACTTCTTTATCTCTAATTTACCTTCACCACTTACTATAATCAAACCGTTTCTGGCTCCAGGTACAGCTCCTTTAATATAAAGAATATTTTTTTCTTCATCAATGGAAATAATTTCTAAGCCCTTGACAGTTACCTGATCTCCGCCCATTCTTCCGGCCATCCTTACACCTTTGAAAACTCTCTGTACGCCACCGGCACCAATTGAGCCAGGCATCCTTTCTTGATCTTTGTGTCCATGAGAAGCTTTTTGTCCATGAAATCCATGTCTTTTGACTCCGCCTTGAAATCCTCTGCCCTTGGAGAAACCAATTACTTCCACCTCATCTCCTGTCTGGAATGCGGCTACGCTTATTTTATCTCCACGCTTAACTTCGGGCAATTCATTTTCCTTCATTCTGAATTCTTTGAGCGTTTGAATGGCGTCTAAATTTTTCAAGTGTCCTGCCTTGGCCTTGTTATTGTGCTTACCGTGACCGAAACCAACCTGAACCGCCACATAGCCGTCTTTATCTTTGGTTTTGATCTGAGCAATTACATTATCTGTAGCAACAACAGCAGTAACGGGAATAACTGTTCCGTCTTCCTTGAAAATCTGAGTCATTTCTAATTTTTTTCCTAAAATGAATTTCATATATTATTAATGGCTAAATGGTTCAATTGTCAAACTGTTAATTTCTTAAACAATTTAGCAATTTGACCATTTAACAATCTTATTTTGAATAAAAAAACCTGGCAAATATCCTAAGCCAGATTCATCAAAGCGCTCATATAAAGCGCTGATAATTATTTTCTGATTTAAAATATTTTTTATTTTTCCTCTCACGAGATTCATATTGACAATGGAGGTTTTCCGCTAAAAGCTACTTTTATCCTCGGATCTTTCTCCATTTTCTTTATCAATCCGTCTTTTCAAAAAACAGACTTATTTAATTTACATTTTTATTTCTACATTGACTCCTGCTGGCAAACTCAAATTCATAAGCGCATCCACAGTCTGAGAATTTGGATCTAGAATGTCTAGAAGTCTTTTGTGAATCCTCATCTCAAATTGATCCCTGCTATCCTTGTGAACAAAAGTTGACTTATTGACCGTATATTTCTTCTTCTCAGTAGGAAGTGGAACTGGACCGACGACCTTGGCTCCGAATCTTTGGCAAGTATCAATAATCTTTTTTGCGGAATTATCAATTATCTTGTGATCGTAAGCTTTGATCTTAATCCTGATTCTCTGATGTGGCTTGTCATTTTCAGGCGTTGCAGAAGTAGTTTTTAATGCCATTTTTTTATTATTATCTTCTATTTAAACATTCACTACATAGAGACACCCCTAAGGATGTCTCTATATGTGAAAATATTTACTTGATTATTTTGGTCACCACGCCAGCTCCAACAGTGTGTCCGCCTTCTCTGATGGCGAATTTCATCTTTTCTTCCATAGCAACGGTCTTACCCAATTTGATTTTCAAATTGACCGTATCCCCAGGCATAACCATTTCTTTACCTTCTGGCAATTCAACCTCTCCAGTTACATCAGTTGTTCTGATATAAAACTGTGGTTTATATCCTTTGAAAAATGGTTTGTGTCTTCCACCTTCTTCTTTGCTAAGCACATAAACTTCAGCTTCAAATTCAGAATGTGGAGTGATTGATCCTGGTTTACACAACACCTGTCCTCTTTCAACTTCATCTTTCTTAATACCACGAAGCAAAATTCCAGCATTATCACCAGCTCTACCTTCGTCTAAATTCTTGTTAAACATTTCAATTCCGGTAACTACAGTCTTTTTGGTATCAGCCAAACCAACCAATTCAACCTCTTCGTTTAGCTTGACAAGACCTCTTTCAATTCTACCAGTAACTACAGTTCCTCTACCTTCAATGGAGAATACATCCTCAATAGGCATAAGGAAAGGTTGGTCAGTAGCCCTAACTGGCTCAGGGATATAAGTATCCAAAGCATCCATAAGTTTCATGATAGCATCGCCATCAGCACCCTTTGGATCTTGTAAAGCTTTCAAAGCAGAGCCTCTGATAACTGGAGCATTGTCTCCATCAAATTGATATTTCTTGAGCAGATCTCTAATTTCTTCTTCAACCAAATCAACCAATGATTCATCATCAACCTGATCAACTTTATTAATAAAAACTACAATATGAGGAACGCCAACCTGATTAGCCAAAAGAATATGTTCTCTTGTCTGAGGCATAGGTCCATCAGTAGCAGCTACAACCAAGATTGCGCCGTCCATTTGAGCGGCACCAGTAATCATATTTTTGATATAATCAGCGTGTCCTGGGCAGTCTACATGAGCATAATGTCTTTTTTCTGTTTCATATTCAACGTGAGCAGTAGCAATAGTAATACCACGAGCCTTTTCTTCTGGAGCGGCATCAATCTGATCAACAGATTTATGTTGAGCAGTAAATCCTCTTTCACCCAAAGTGTTAAGAATGGCTGCTGTTAAAGTAGTCTTTCCGTGGTCAACGTGACCGATTGTTCCCACATTTACATGTGGCTTGGCTCTGTTAAATTGTTCTGCCATTGTAGTTATTCCTTATCGGTATAGACCCTCACCCGCATGGGGAGTTTTAGCCAGGTCTAACGAATTATTATTATTTATTTAGCTTAATTATTATAACACAATAAATTATTTTTGCAAGAGGTAAATATAGACAATTATTCTACTGACTCAAAGTAGAACCTATCCTCATCTCCCTCATCCAAACCCTCTTCTTCTTTAATCTGGTCTATATCCGCATCAAATGCCTCATCAAAACTTCTAAAATTAGATAAGTCTTCTGCCTGCGCAGGCAAATTGGAAATGCTGTCAAAGCTAGAATCTTGTGATTTTTGGCCTTCTTTCCAAACTGCGATATCACGATTAATCTTATCTAAAAGTTCAGCTTCTGTCAAGCCACGAACCTCTGATTTACCCACAATTAGCTGTTCATAATCATCCATGCTCATCAAAACGTAATTAGGATCGCCATTTTGATCCAAAACTATGGCTTTATCCCCAGTTTTATTGATCAAATCCACTACTTTTTGTAAGTTGGACATATAATTTATTTTTATTTAAATTTAGATAAAATAGCTAATTTTATTTCAAAATACAGCTAAACTTTTCTTTCTGCGGTTCCACCTTTTCTGGTTTCAACAATTTTGGCCTCAACATTCTTTGGCACCTCGCAATATTGGAAAAATTCCATGGAAGATGAGGCGCGTCCTTGTGACATGGATCTTAGTGTTGTAGTATAGCCAAACATTTCTGACAATGGAACATTGGCAGTGATAATCTTGAGTGCGGTAGCTCCGGCGCCTCTATCAGCCATAGAACCGATGATTGCACGTCTTGAATTCAAGTCACCAATAATATCTCCCATGAATTGTTCAGGAGTTACAACTTCAATTTTCATAACTGGCTCAAGGATAATTGGAGTTGCTCTCTTTGAAGCTTCTTGAAAAGCCAGTGAACCTGCGATTTTGAAAGCAGCTTCTGAAGAGTCAACTTCGTGGAATGATCCATCATAAACAGTGGCCTTGATATCAATAGCAGGATAACCAGCAAGAATACCTCTGTCCATAGCTTCTTTGATACCTTTTTCAATTGGCTTGATATATTCTTTGGGAATCGCACCACCCTTGGTTTCATCAAAAAATTCAAATCCTTTATTGGCTTCTGATGGTTCTAATCTAATCCAGCAATGTCCATATTGACCACGTCCACCAGATTGTCTGACATACTTTCCTTCAGCTTCAGCCTTGCCCTTGATGGTTTCTCTGTAAGCTACTTGAGGAGCACCAATATTGGCTTCCACTTTGAATTCTCTTTTCATTCTATCTACAATAATATCCAAATGTAATTCTCCCATTCCTGAAATAATAGTTTGAGTTGTTTCTTCATCAGTATGAACTCTGAAAGTTGGATCTTCTTCAGCCAACTTCGCCAAAGCAAAGCCCATCTTTTCTTGGTCAGCCTTAGTTTTTGGTTCAACAGCAATGTCAATAACCGGTTCTGGGAAAGTAATATTTTCCAAATGAACTGGGAAACTAGGATCTGACAATGTGTCACCCGTAGTTACTTGTTTGATACCAACAATAGCGGCAATTTCTCCAGCATATACTTCATCAATTTCTTCTCTGGAATTAGCGTGCATACGAAGAATACGTCCGATTCTTTCTTTATTACCATTAGAATTATTTACCAAATATGATCCAGATCTCATAACTCCACTATATACTCTGAAAAATACTAATTTACCAACAAAAGGATCAGTAGCAATTTTGAAAGCAAGTCCGGCCATTGGAGCATCGTCAGTCACTTTGACTTCTACGCTCTTTTCTTCATCATCAACATCAGTTCCAGATGGGGCAGATACATCCATAGGTGATGGAAGATATTCATCAATAGCATTAAGCAAGAATTGAACACCTTTATTTTTCAAAGCGCTGCCGCAAAGAATAGGAACAATTTTATTATCAATAACTGCTTTTCTGAGTGTCTTCTTCAAATCGGGGATAGAAATTTCTTCTCCGGCTAAATATCTTTCCATTAATTTCTCATCATTTTCTACAATAGCTTCAACTAATTTAGCTCTGAATTCCTTGGCTCTTTCTAATTCATCAGCAGGCACGTCAGTCACTTCCCACTTTGTTCCTAATTCATCTTGATAGACTTCTGCTTTCATTTCAAACAAATCAATAATGCCAGAAAAAGTTTCGGCAGCACCAATTGGTAATTGAATTGGATGAGCATTCAAAGTCAATCTTTCATGAATAGAATTCATGTCATTATAAAAATTTGCACCCATTCTATCCATTTTGTTTACAAAACCGATTTTTGGTACATGATATTTTTCTGATTGTCTCCAAACAGTTTCTGATTGTGGCTCTACGCCAGCAACACCGTCAAATACAATTACTCCGCCATCAAGCACGCGAAGAGAACGCTCAACTTCAGCAGTGAAATCAACGTGC
>JBAZBX010000003.1:34331-57346 GCA_041671305.1 Patescibacteria group bacterium | reverse complement strand
TTTGGGCTTCGCGTTCCACGGCATCGCCTTCATATTCACCGCTATGCCTGGAAGATCCTTCATAGCTCGCTTGTTTCTGATCAAGGTGCATATTCAAAATATTGCCATTAATATAAACATGAAAACGAGGGTACAATCCCCGCCCCGGATGTCTGGCAAAACTCGGTTCAGTAGCACGGTGATCCAAAACTGAGCCATAACCGCATCTCCTGATAACATCTATAGGATTAAGGCCTGATGGAATATTTATTTTCATTTTATACTCCTATAACATTTTTTAAGGCTCCTAGTATCTTTCCGCCATATCTTACCACATCTTTATATGTGACCGCAAGAACCAAAATCATAAGCAAAATAAAGCCGATATTATGAGCTAAATTTTCCCATTCCTGCTTAACTGATTTTCTTCTAATTTTCTCTATGACTAAGAATAATATTCTGCCACCATCAAGAGCCGGAAAAGGCAAAATATTAATTATCGCTAAGTTAATGGAAAGCAAGGCGGTAAATTGCAAGATATAAACAAATCCCATCTTAGCAGCTTGTCCTGTCATAACCGCAATGCCTACCGGACCAGCTAATTCTACGCCGATAGGAGCTCCAACAATCAAATTTTTGAATATAGAAATGAAAGCAAAAATAATTGCATATATCCAAATAAAAGTCATCTTAATCCCCATCCAAATCGCTAGATACCAAGGATATCTGACTGTAGCTGTCTCTACCAATCCCACTCCTATGCCGACGTAATCTTTTTGTCTTTCAACTTTTACATTGCTCTTTATTTCTTGTCCTTGACGAGAAATATTAATATTTACTGTCTGGCCTTCTTTGCTGGTCAGATAATTACGTAGATTATTTATACTGGCAATATTCTGTCCATCAACAGAAGAAATCACATCTCCCGCCTTTAGCCCTGCCGTCTTGGCTGAGCTACCGTCAACAACTTCCATAATCTGTATTTTTCCATTGGTAATTATGGCTCCTTCCGGTTGTCCCTCAACACTTGATGGCATGCCGATCCCAAATCCGATAGCAAGCAAAACCATGCAAAGAATTACATTCATAATAACTCCTGCAGCCAGAATGAGGCATCTTTTCCAAATAGGCTTACTGACGAAAGAAGTGGCATCACCATGATCTCCGCCGTCTTCTCCTTTTATTTTGACAAACCCGCCAATAGGAATCCAATTAAGCGAATAAATAACCGGCTCGCCATCTACTGACTTGTATTTACCGCCGACAAAACGCCATCTCTTGGTTGACTTAACTTCATCTTTTTCAACTACCTTATCGGTAATTATTTCCTTGGTCGTGATAGTCTCTCCATCGTCTGGCGAAGAAATGGAAATCTCTGTATTTATTTCTTCTTTGATGGTATGTACCGTCTTCTTATTGCGAAAAATTTGAATTCCAAATATTCTCGGTGGCAATCCAAACCCAAATTCCTCAACACCGACACCAAACTTTATGGCAGTCACAAAATGGCCTAGCTCATGAACAAAAACCAAAAGCGACAATATTACGGCAAAAATTATAATAGTAATAATCATTTATTTTATATAGTCATTATTTCTACTTCTTTCTGACTAGCAATTTCCTTAATCTGATCGTTTAATTCTCCAGTTTTTTTGTCTAAATTCTCCATCAAGGAGTATCTCTCGTCTTCTCCAAATTCTTTATTTTTTTCAGCTTCCAATATTTCCTCTTTTATCTTATCCCGTAACATTCTGATGGTAATTCTGGCCTGCTCTGCTTTTTGGTTTAAATGCTTAACAATTTCTTTCCTGGATTCTTCAGTCATTTGTGGAATGGTTATGCGAATTTTATCGCCTTCATTGGAAGGATTGTATCCCATATCAGAATCACGGATTGCCTTTTCAATATCCTTAAGTAACCCCTTGTCCCAAGGAGCGATAATTATACTCCTTGCTTCTGGCGAGGAAACCGAGGCAATTTGATTTATGGGATTCAAAACTCCATAAGCTTCCACCCTCAGAGAATCAAACATGGCCGGATTAGCTCTGCCCGTTTTGAGTGTCGCGATATCTTGCCTAAAATGTTCCATTGCGGAATTAAATTCCGAATTATAATTTTCAATTATTCCCATATTATTGTTTTTATTAATTAATCTTTTACCGGTAATTTTGTACCTATATATACCATATTAGTATCAATCGGATTTACTGCCATAAAATTTGGAACTTTAGAAAACGGCAATTTCTTTGATGACCAAGTCTTACCGCCATCTATAGTTTTGATCAAAGTGTTGGCAGTAGTATAATAAATTTCCTGGCTATTTTTGGGATTCACGGCTACTGCGTACAAAACTGTTGCGCCGGGCGCTGGCAAAAGTTCAACAATATTCCAACTGTTGCCACCATCATTGGACCTCAACATGCCAAATTTAGAAATTAGAATTAAACCACCAGGAGTTGCCTTATTAATAATTAACTTTCTATACCCGGAACTGCCAGAATAAGACTTCAATCCTTCTCCCAAAGAATTCCAAGTAACTCCGCCATCAATTGATTTATAGATGCCGTTAGTCAAAGTCGCGCCATAAATAATTTTACTATTTAAAGGATCCATAATAATATCTGCGAACAGGGTTTCATTTTGTTCCCTATAGACCGTATTCCAAGATTGGCCGTTATTTGTGCTTTTCATGATCTCACCCACTCCATCAACCATGTAAATAATAGACGGGTTACTGAAATCTATTACCAAATCAGTCAGCGGGACGCTGGAATTCTGATGATAATAAGCTACATCCCAATTTCTGCCGCAATCAATTGATTTGTATAATTTGTTTTCCGACAAGCTATAGAGCACGCATTTATTTTTCGGATCAACAGCTATGGAATAAATCTTGCCAGATTTGAGCTGTTTAAATTGTTGCCAGCTACTACCGCCGTCATAACTGTAAATTATCCCATTTTTTTCTGTCGCCAGATAAATCGCACTGGCATCGCTGGGATCAAAAATTATCTTTCTTATTTCAGCGCCAGCAATGGTAGCCACTTTTCCGTTGGTAGTGGGAACCAAAACATTTTGCGACCACACTTTTCCACTATCTACACTTTTCCAAATACCACCATCTGTAGTGGTTTGGGTTGCGCCCAAATTTATAGAACAACCCGAAATCAAAACCACTGAAGCTACCGCCAGGATAATTTTTAAATAATTACTTCTCCTCATAATTTTATAATTAAATTTTCTATGATTAATTTATTATTGATATTTTGACCTAAATATTTTCTAGCCTGCCCGATATAACTTAGGATATTTTCTAATTTAGACGAAGCAACAATGGCTCCTAATTTTTCTATCTGCTCAAGGCTTTGAAAATTTGATACTAGTTGAGTGGCATTATTCTGGCATAGCAGAATATCCCTAATCACGGATTGCCAATTTTCCAACAGATTATCAAAACTCGGCTTATTGCTTTCATAATCAGATTCAAAATCCACAAAATCCCCGATCAAGTTGAATCTGGAACTTAAATTCGCCCTCCAAAGATCAAAGAATAAATTAACACTAGTAAAATATTTCTCTCGTGCAACAGAATTATGCGCCAAACTGAGCGCCTTGCCTGGACGGCCACAAGCTATCTTGGAAAGCAATTTTGATTCATCAAAATTAATATTTTTTCCAACAAGATACTCCTCTATTTTATGGTGAGCCACCGATCCGAACTTGATTGTCTGAGAACGAGAAATGATGGTTCTAGGCATCTTGCTAATATCATCTGTTATCAAAATAATAATATTTTTCTGCGCCGGCTCTTCCAAAATTTTCAGTAGTCCGCTAAACGACGGACCGTTTAGATGCTGGGCTTCGGGAATAATCGCCACCTTATAACTATTGAGCAGGGTTCCTTGCTGCAATCTTGATTTCAGATCCCTAATTTGATCAATTACAATATCTTTTTTTAATTTGCCTTTTTTCTCATCAGCCAATCTCTCCACCAAAAAAAAGTCCAGATGACTGCCACGAACCATTTGTTTACAAGAAAAACATTTGCCACAAGGTCTATCATGGTCAATTCCGGCGCACATAATCGATTTGGCGAATTCTTGTGCCAGCTTATATTTTCCCACTCCTTGCGGACCATAGAACAAATAAGCATGGCTGAGCATTTCATTCTTAATGGCAGATTGTAAAAAACTAGTTGCTTTCTCCTGACCGCAAATATCCCAATGTAAATTATAAGAATTAACCTTCATAAAATATATTTTAACACGAAATGAGGACTTAAATCAATTAATTATTTCATCAGAGCCAAAATCCCTTGTGCGGTTTTGGTCCAAGAAAACTCCTCTGCCCGCATAACTCCTTTCTGAATTAAATCGCGTCTTAAATCGTCATTTTCCAAAATAGAATTAATTTGATCAGAGATTGCCTGGGCATTTCTAGGATCTACCAACAGAGCTGCTCCGTCAGCAACTTCTTTATGAGGATCCATATCGGAAGTCACTACCGGTGTCTGACAGGCCATGGCTTGCAGGATAGGCAATCCAAATCCTTCATATAGAGTCGGAAATAAAAATACTTCCGCCGAAGCGATAACCTGTGGCAAGTCAACTTCATCTATGTAGCCTGGAATGATTATTTCATTTTCTAATTTCAAATCGGTAATTATCTGCTTGATCGCTTCAAAGTCAAATCCGCTTCCGCCAGCCAAAACTAATTTTAAATTCTGATGCTTGTCCTTGGACAAAGCGAAAGCATGTATCATATTAGCCACGTTTTTCTTTTTTTCTATTCTTCCCAAATAAAGAAGATATGGTTTTGTGATTTTGTATTTATTTAAAATATCTAAATTTTCCTTTTCTATTTTTTTGAATTTTTCCTTATCATAACCCAAGTAAATAACTTTTATCTTATCCGGGTTCACACCATACAGTTCAACAATCTCTCTTTTGGAAAATTCAGAAATAGTGTTGATAATATTTGCTCTCTGCTTGATTCTCCTCATAGTCCAATCATGATAATAGACTTGTATTTTTTTATATAGCCCTGGGAATCTTTTGAAACCGACATCATGAACCGTGGCAATAATTTTTGTTTTCTTGCGAAGCGGAAGAAATGGAATAGTGTGCGCCGGAACAAAAAAATAATCGGGCGGAAAAATAAATAATTCCCACCACAATCTTATCTGCGTCCAGAGATATTTTGGCGGCCATTTCAAATCTTTTTCCTGCCAATTGCTACTAGGCATTTTTTCCAATCCACCTTTTAATTTTTCATTGGTATACAAAATAACCTGAAAATTTTCAGGAGTTATTTTTTTGAGTTCTTCAATTACATAATGTGAATACCACTCAGTGCCAGTTTTAAAATCCTTATTGGCGCGAGAGGCGTCTATGCCTATGATCATAAATAAATTTTATTTAGTCGCCAAAATGCTTCTCTTATAACTTTCCAGATTTTCCAGCGCAATACCAGTCCCCTTAGCTACGCAGTACAGCGCATCTTCAGCGACATAAGCGGAGATACCAGTAGTCTGAGTGATCAATTTATCAATATTACGCAACAAGCTTGATCCGCCAGACATGACGATTCCCTTATCAATTACATCTGCTGATAATTCAGGCGGAGTATTATGCAAAACCGTCTTAGTGGCCGAAACAATTCCTTCCAACTCAGCCTGAATAGCGTCTGTCACATCATCAGAAGAAACTGTAATAATGCGAGGGAGTCCGGCAATCATATCCCTGCCCCTGACATCCATATACAATCTGTCATTTAGATACATGGCTGAGCCGATATTAATTTTAATTTCTTCAGCCGTTCTTTCGCCAATAGCTAAATTATATTTTTTTCTAATATGTTCAGCTATAGCCAGATCAAACTTATTTCCACCGATACGTACCGAAGTGGAACTGACGATTCCACCCAAAGAAATAACCGCAATCTCCGAAGTGCCTCCGCCGATATCAATAATCATATGGCCGGAAGCTGAACCGATGGGAATGTTGGCGCCGATAGCGGCGACAATCGGTTCTTTGATAATATAAGCGGCCTTGGCTCCGGCAGCAATTGTCGCATCAACCACGGCTCTTCGCTCCGTAGAAGTAATTCCGGCTGGTACCGCCACCATAACCTCGGGACGGAAAAGCCGGACACCGCCCAGGGCTTTATTGATAAAATACCTAAGCATCGCCTCAGTTGTTTTGTAATCAGCAATTACGCCATCCTTGAGTGGTTTATGCGCAATAATAGTATCGGGAGTTCTTCCCAACATTTCTTTGGCTTCCGCGCCGACAGCAATTATTTTTTTATCAAAAGTAGAGATAGCGACTACAGACGGCTCATTTATGACAATGCCTTTTTTCGGCAAATGCACCAAGACATTAGTAGTACCCAAATCAATACCTATTTTCCTTATTAACATCGTAATTTATTATAGTTTAAGGGAAAAACTTCTATCCAAAGTCAAATCCGTCTGCCAATTGATGCTTCCTCCTCTCAATTTAGACGGCAAGGAGTCAAATTGATAGGCAGTAATATTCTTATTGAAGTTTAAGCCAACTGACAGAGAATGTCCACTGGTTCCAGGTTGTTTCTGAACAAATAATTTGTACACCCCGTTTTGATACTGATTTTGGAGATTTTCCGGCAACTGATATTCTATGACTAGAGTCTTGGTCTTGCCCTGCTCCACAGTCAAAAATGTTCCTACATATTCTTTGCCCAACTCTTCTCCAACATCTACATCTTTGATCATCTGTAAATTTTTTATACTTTTATCTTCTACAACGGATATCTTTTTTATTTTTACCCCCTGAGGCACATAAACTCTGATATAGTCACGATACATAGAAATGAGGTCTTTGGTATATTTGCCATTGTGCTGAAGCGAGATAGAAGCCGTGCTTATCAAATTACCATTATCATCTACTCCGACATTATAATTAATTGACTTCTTCATCACCACATCGGTTTTTAGAGCCGCCAAATTAGAATCAATCACCATCAAAAAATCTCCGTCTGTTTGTTTTACTGCTCCAGACCAATTATGATCCGCAAAATAACTCTGCAAATCATTATTTAATAAATATACAAGAACTTGCTTCTGATCAATATCCTTTTTAAATACATTCCACAGATTAAGCAGCTGAGAAGGAGGCATTTGCTGTATTCTCTCAAAAATAATCTTGGCCATTGGCCCCATAATAGACTTTCTTTCGTGAACGGCAATGCCTTGATCTGCATAATCAGACTCAACAAACTTCTCCAAGCTGAGAGCAAAATTATTACTGTCAAATTTATTTCCATCAACGTCTATGGAACCCACTAGGGCGAGCGTATTGGCGATAAGATCCGGAGAGATGGCAATGACACCATCAACTTTCTGTGGTGGCAATCCAGCCATGGATCTTTCCGCATTAAAAAACCACAAAATCTGTCTAGCCGAAGTTGGCCAATCCGGAGACCAATTAGCGTCCCTCATAAACCAATATTTCTGCTTCAGATATTTTGCGATAGGCTCGGGAGCCGGAGCATTTAATTTATCTTTGGAATACTTATCCAAATTATAAACGTCATCAGTAAATAAATTGGTAATCTCTCCCTCTTTGACCGTGATCAAACCATAGCTTCCGATAAAGCCTCCAGTCGCTCTCATTTCCATATTGTTTTGAAAAACCAACAAATATGTTTTTTCGGAATCTGCACCGAGAAGCTCCGGAGAATGTATGAGAATAGGCATGGCTTCCTGGGTACCGCTTATAGCCTCATTCAACATAAAATTTAAAGTGGCAAGTTTTGAAGCCCATTTACCTGATAAGTCGTCAGCGCTGATTTCAGCTAAATCCGCTTTGGCCTTGGCTAAATAAACACCCATCCTCTGGAAAGCATCTTTATTTTGACTGATTGCCATGAGGATGTCCTTTTTTGACCCTGAACCACTGAGTCCTTGTGCCACCGTATTGATATCAGAAACGGACTTAATGCTATCCATCACGCTCAAAGCCTCACCATAGCCGGATAACAAATCAACGGAGGCGGTAATCAAATGGTCTGCCACATTTATTTTTTGAGAAACCTGAGGAACATAAGAAATCAAACCCAAACGATGCAAGCGCGCTTTGATATAATTAAGGTCTTCCTTGGTTTGAGCTAATTCTGATTTGACTTCAGTCCAATTGCTTGCCTTAACCAGTTGCATCACATTTCCCGCCCTAGCCTCAATAACTTTCGCCTTCTGGAGAATTAAAAATCCTTGTACGCCGACTGGAGCCAAAATGATAATTAAAACCAATAATATAATCAACGATACTACGAAAGCCCGCTTTAGTAATGGTTTTTTCTTTTTGCGCTTAGGCAAATGATGATTCAAAAAATTTTCCATCGTTTGATAGCCGTCTGCAATGATATTTTCTTTCTTTTTAAGAAACATGTTTGTGAGAATATTTTTTTAAATATTTAATCCAATCACTGATATGGATCCAAAAAATTTTGGAAAATATACCGCTCTGAGCCGACTCTCTTTTATGATAATGAATAATATTTCCTTCAGGAAAATACGCTATTTTATATCCGGCATCATGAAATTTTTTGCACCAGGCCACATCCCCAAAATAAAGAAACAAATATTCATCCATATATCCCACTTTATCCATAGCGCTGCGCCGAACCATCTCGCATGCCCCCAGAATCCAATCCACTTGCCTCACTTCATTGTGATTAAAATCCATCATCAAATAATTATCTACCGCTTTCTTAATCCAAGGCATTCGTCCCAAAAAAGTTCTTCTATATATTGGCATGAGAGCTGTGGGATATCTCATGCACGACAATTGAACTGATCCGTCAGGATTCTTCAGTTTGGGACCTACGAGCGCCACATCCGGATTAGCTTCCATATACCTGTACATCTTATCAAAAACATTATCCAAAACGGCAATATCCGTATTTAAAATCAAAACATATTTGCCGGTGGAATTTTTGATTCCCAAATTATTTCCCTTGTGATGCCCGAGATTTTCTTGGGCGTCAATTAATTTAACTTGAGGAAAATCTTTCTGTATCATTTGAACCGAACCATCGCCGGAATTATTATCCACCACCACCACCTCAAATGGAACAGACGGCGGATAGGCATAAACGCCTTTCAGACATTGTTTCAGAAGTCCCCTGGTCTTAAAATTATTTATAATAATTGATATTTCCATATATTAATTAATCCATTTTCTAATATAATTAGCCTCCACCCTGGCGACAGAAAAAATAAATTTTCTCTTTTTCTGCATTTTTGGCCAAAGCGAAATAATCTGTCCCAGTGACTTCAAACTTTCAGTCTCAAAAAAAACAATATAAATAAATTTTTTAAATTCATAAAAAAAGATAAAAGGAAAATATTTCATCAAATTAGAAAAAGTTTCGTTCTTAATTAATGTCAAAAAATGATTGCGATAAGAATAAAACCTTGCCAGCCTTGATTGTGTTTTTCTATTACTCAAGATAGTTTTTACTGTCCTGTTTTCTGATCCGTTTACTGACCTTACGTGATAAGCAATAATGCTCGGATCCATCAGTGATTTCCAGCCCATCAATTGCAAACGCCAAGCCAGATCCACATCCTCCTTATAAAGAAAAAAATCCTCATCAAAACATTCTCCGTCAGGTGCTCCAGGATATTTCATAATACAATCAGCCAAGGCCTCTTTGCGATACATAACCAACGCCCCTGAATGACCAAAGACTTCCTGCTTTTGCAAAACTGCCCTGGTATCCTCTCCTCCGCCAATTTCCACCACCCGATGATCACGGAGCAACTTCAATCCGCATGAATCTATGACCTCGGTTTTCTCCACCTCATTTAAATCGCCGCCGATTACTT
This sequence comes from Patescibacteria group bacterium, assembly GCA_041671305.1. Taxonomy (GTDB): domain Bacteria; phylum Patescibacteriota; class Patescibacteriia; order 2-01-FULL-39-33; family 2-01-FULL-39-33; genus CAIPBY01. The sequence continues at coordinate 47,496 of JBAZBX010000003.1, read as the reverse complement.
TGAGCTTCAAAAGTTTACCGCCGAAGGAACCATACTTAGAATTTTCAGCGCGATCGGCTAAATCAACCATCATTTCCAACCAATTTAATTCCATCAAAATATCTGGATTGCACAAAACGACATAGGGAGAATTAATCAACCTGATCCCCTGGTTATTGCCCTTGGGAAATCCTAAATTTTTATTATTTTGTATAATGGAAATATCAGGATAATTATTTCTCAAAAATTGGACTGTGCCATCCTCCGAGTTATTGTCAATAATCAAAACATGAAAATCCCGAAACGTCTGAGCAAAAATAGAATTAAGGCATTCCGGCAAATACCTCATACTATTCCATGTGACTATCTGAATTGTAACTTTGTGATTATTCATTTTTTAGGCTTCAACTTGAGATCCAGATACCGGCTTAGAAAGTTTTTTCTCAGTCACCCAAAATCCCAACTTCCATTTGCCACCCAACATCAATCTAGTCTGGGCATCAACAGCTGGTATTGATCCAAAGATTATCATGGTAAATGGAAAAATCACCCACTGCGCAATCATAACTAGATAATTTACAAAACTATATTCCCTAGGCTTCTTGGGAAGCATGAGTGTATACATAATGGAATTAAAGATGAGGCCAACCATGCCGACCATCATCAAATTTTCCAAAGACTTTGGAGCATTCTGAAAAAAAGCCGAGGTCTTATCAGTAGGCGAAGCCATTAGTAGCGGCAAACGGCCGACGATGAGAATTAACAGTGGCGCCGTAGCCCAAGAATACATTCCTTCTACCTGGTTCCAAAGATAAGCCAATCTTTTTTTCAGGGGAATTTTAGTATTTTTGTTTTTACCAAAAAAATTCTCCCACATCCAGGGAAAATGCTCTACACCCCAAGCCCAACGCCTCATTTGTTTGTACTGATTTTTGGCGCTCTTCCAAAATTTCCCCACATATACCGTATCCATGGATACCGTAGTGAACATAGGAACTACCTCGTAGTCGCCATTATAAGCTACCATGGCCTGCAAACATATTCTGGAGTCCTCAGTCACAATAGTCTTGTCATGAAATCCCACGTCTACCAGCATCTTGAAACTCATGCTATGGGAGGAAAAAGTAAGAAGCCTTTCCGGCCTAGAGAGATCAGTTAAAAGCCAAAATGTAGTCGCACAAGCCACAACGCGGATAACCGGATTTGATTCCCAAATATTATTGTTATAAAGCACCAATGGCTGATAACTGGCATGAGTGGGATTGGGATGAGTTAAATATTTATAAGTCAGATAAGAAAAATAATGCTTGTGAGGCAAAGTTTCTATATCAAAACAAGAAACAATTATTTTCTCATAAGGTATTTGCATGGCATCTATCTCTTTCTTCAAATTCAGTTCCATGCAATGCACATTTGCGCCTTTCCCTCCCAGCTCATCGGGCATCAAGGTGTGGGTAGTAATAAATAATTTAAAAAACTTATCGCCGAACTTTTCCTGAATCCTTCTGGCCACATCCTGAAAGAACTCGCCGTCCCTCTCTTCTCCGCCCAAAGCCACGATGATATGATCTTTGGGATAGTCTACTTCCAATAATTTTTCCAGCGATCTCTCCACGACTTCATAAGGCTCCAAATGAGTAGGGTAAGTTATAACATGATAATAATCCAAATAATTTTTGGGAAGCGACTTAACTCTTTCCATCCAATCTATTTTATCCTCGCGTCTGTACCTAATCCAAGATTGAAAAAGCCAATACATCATATAAAAAAGACGGACAATCCAATAAACAGAAAACACAATAATAAAATAAATAGCCCACAACGGCCTGATAAACGAAATAGCTATCACTACTGCAAAAGTGACCCAGATGGTCATAGCAGGAAAAATATCCAATAATTTTTTCTCCGTTGATTCTTTCATAATTTTTAAATTAAACTCTTACCAGTCATCTCTGCCGGTTGCGGCAAGCTCATAATCTTAAGTATTGTCGGCGAGACATCTGAAAGAAGTCCCGATGGCTGAACAAGGCTCAAATCAGAATTAGGCACCTCGCTTAATCCCGCATTCTTGCCTTCCCAATCTTTGCCGACCAGAATCAAAGGAACCGGATAAGTGCTATGTTCTTTGTCTATTTTTCCCGATTGTAAATTGACCAGCTCTTCCGCATTGCCATGATCTGCCGTAATTAATGCCACACCGCCCTTGCCCAAAACCATTTCCACAACCTGCTTAACGCAATCATCCACAACCTGACAAGCTTTTATGGTGGCCTTGAGATCGCCGGTGTGCGCCACCATATCCCCATTGGCAAAATTAACAATAATAAAATCATACTTATCCAGCAACATGGCCTCAGTAATTTTCTTGGTTACTTCCTTGGCAGACATTTCCGGCTTTTCCGCATACGAAGAAACTCTAGGTGAAGGCACCAAAATCCTGTCTTCTCCCGCGAATTGATCTTCTCTTCCGCCATTAAAAAAGAAAGTGACATGCGCATATTTTTCCGTCTCAGCAATATGTAACTGCTTGAGGCCGGCATCAGAAATTACCTTGGCAATCGGCTCCTTGATATTTTCCTGAGGGAAAGCCACTTCCATAGGAAGATCCTTTTCATACTCGGTCATAGCCACATAATACAAATCATTAAGATATTTTCTTTCAAATTTATCAAATCCGGGAAGAATGAAAGCCTTGGTTATTTCTCTAGCCCGATCACTGCGATAATTAAAAAAGATTACACTATCGCCATCAGAAATTTGAGCGACTCTCTGGCCATTTTCCGTTATTACAACCGGAACGAATTCTTCATCATAAACTTTCTTATCATAAGAAGCTTTCACTGCCGCAACCGGATCATCAAATTTATCCACTGATTCGCCTGTGACCATGGCATTGTAAGCCAATTCCACTCTTTCATAATGATTATCCCTGTCCATAGCATAAAACCTGCCAGAGAGAGTGGCAATTTTTCCTGTTTTGTATTCATTAATTTTCTGCTGTATTTTCTGTACAAAATCAATGCCTGAATTAAACGGCATATCCCTGCCATCCAAAAACCCATGGATAAATACCTTTTTCATTTTTTCCTTGGCGCATAATTCCAACAAGGCATAAAGATGTTCAATAGAACTATGCACGCTGCCGGAAGAAATTAATCCCATAAGATGAATGGATGTTTTATTCTTTCGCGCATGCTCAATGGCCGCCAGAAACTTTTCATTTTCAAAAAAAGCGCCATCAGTGATGGACTTGTCAATTTTTGGCAAATTTTGATAGACTAATTTTCCTGAACCTAAATTCAGATGACCAACCTCTGAATTACCGATTTCTCCCCAAGACAAACCGACAGCCTCACCAGAAGCCTGGAGAGTCATGGCTGGATAAGTTTTTATGAGATTGCTAATGGTGGGAGTTTTGGCCAAAGTAATGGCGTTGCTTCTTGAGGGCGGAGCGATTCCCCAGCCGTCAAGAATCATAAGAATAACCGGTTTAGGGCGGGAAGAATCATTATTAATATCTAAATTGGACATAATAGAATAATTTCAATTTTATATTAAACTTTCCTTATCCATTAAATGATCTTTTTTGACTCCAAGAAGTTTCAAAATCGTTGGAGCAACATTTCCCAATACGCCATTTTTGGCTAACTTTAAATCTTTATTTAATCCTTTCCCAACAAAAATACATGGAACCGGATTTGTGGTATGTTCGGTCATTATTTCCTCAGTCTCCAGATTCAGCTTATATTCAAGATTACCATGATCTGCCGTAATTATCAAGGCACAATCAGATTTAAGCGCTAAATTCACAACTTTTTGCACATATTTGTCAACTGCCCCGGCAGTCTTGATGCAAGCCTTCATATTGCCAGTATGACCCACCATATCCGGACAGGCGATATTGGCGCAAATAAAATCATAATCCTTCAAGCTGAGAGCAATTTTTTGGATAATTTTGGCCGTAGACATGGCCGGAGTTTCATCATAAGATTTTACGCTCGGAGATGGAATATTTACTCTCTCCTCTCCATCAACTAAATTAGCATAACCGCCATTAAAGAAAAAAGTGACATGCGCATATTTCTCGCTTTCAGCGATATAAACCTGCTTCTTGCCTTCAAGGATCATAGGTAAAGTTTTTTTCACATCTTCAGAAGGATAAGCGGTCAAAATGCTATCCAGATCGGGGCCGAAATCCGTCATAGCCACGAAGCATAAATTCTTCAAAACTTTTTTACGCTTAGGCGATCCAGGATTTATTTTTTCAAAATTATCCTGCACAAACGGCTTGCTCATTTGCCTGGCGCGATCAGATCGTAAATTCAAAAATATCACAGAATCATTATCGGCTATTCTCCGAGTCATCTTGCCTTTACGATATATAATTACTGGCTCAATGAATTCATCCGTAATATTGCCATTGTATGCTCTAGTAATTCCCTCTTGGGGACTATTGGCTTTATGAGCATGCTTGCCATCAACCATGGCATAATATGAAAGCATGGTTCTCTCCCAAGCTTTTTTCCTGTCCATGGCATAAAAACGTCCGATAACAGTGCAAATTATTTCATGGGGTTTGAGAAATCTCTCCAACGCCTCTACGGATTTCAAAGCGGATCTAGGCGGGGAATCACGGCCGTCCGTAAATAAATGCAAATAAACTTTTTTAATTTCTTGATGTTCTCTGAGCATAGTTAGCAGTGCCAGAAGATGATCCGGATCGCTATGAGGACTTTGGTCATTACTAAGCAAGCCCATGATATGCATGGCGCTCTTATTCTTTTTGACCTGATTTATGGCTGAGAGAAACGCCGAATTTTTAGCAAACTCTCCTGTATCAATCTGCTTGGAAATTTTTACCACATCCTGATCCACCACTCTTCCTGCTCCAAGATTGATATGACCGGCTTCAGAATTGCCAACTTGGCTTGACGGCAAACCCACGCATTTTCCGGAAGCGCAAAGTTTGGTCCAAGGATATTTTTTGTAAAGTGAATCAATAAAAGGCGTTTTCGCCAAATAGATAGGATTACTCGCATCGTCTTTACCCAAACCCCAACCGTCAAGAATAAGAAGTATGACTTTTTTAAAAATTTTAACTTTTGGCATTTATTTTGAGATTAATTGATAAGCCGTACTTGACGGCTTATCTCAAAAATCAAAATTATTTCTTTCCTAGTTCATCCCAAATTTCCATCAGCCTATTGTACTTAGCGACTCTATCCATTCTTGACAATGACCCGGTCTTGATATATTCAGCACCAGAAGCCACGGCCAAATCAGCAATAAAATCATCACAAGTTTCTCCGCTTCTATGTGAGACGGCCAATTTATATTTATTCTTCTGCGCCAATCTCATGGCCTCAACAGTTTCAGAAACAGTACCAATTTGATTAAGCTTGATTAAAATAGCATTAGCCACCTTTTTCTCAATTCCTTCTTTTAAAATTTTTGGATTAGTGACAAAGAGATCGTCGCCGACCAAAGAAATCTTCTTGCCCAAAGACTTTGTCAAATCAGCCCAGCCATCCCAATCCCCTTCAGCCAAACCATCTTCCAGTGATTCAATAGGATAAGCCTGAGCCCATTTTCCGTACATCTCAATCATTTCTTTGGAACTCCTCTTTTTCTTGTCCGCTTTCATATCATAGATTCCCTTCTCAAAAAATTCTGAGGCAGCGGAATCAATAGCAATTTTTACCTCTTTGCCCGCCTTGTATCCGGCTTCAGTAATCGCCTGGATAATCAAGCCCATGGCCTGCTCGTTGCCAGCTAATTTCGGAGCATAACCACCCTCGTCACCTACAGTTACAGGATAACCAGCCTTAGCCAGCAATTTCCTCAAAGCATGAAATATTTCTGCTCCGCATCTGACCGCTTCTTTGATATTTTTCTGCTGAGGTGTAATCATGAATTCCTGAATATCAATAGACCAGCCGGCATGCGCTCCGCCATTCATGATATTCATCATAGGAACAGGAAAAGAAAATTTCTTATCCTTAAAAAACTTCTGATTTAAATATTTATATAATGGTTTTTTCTGACTGAAAGCACCAGCTCTAGCCACGGCCATAGAAACACCCAAAGTAGCATTAGCGCCTAGCTTGGATTTATTTTCCGTGCCGTCCAATTTAATCATTAAATCATCAATTTTTTTCTGATCACAAGGATTCATGCCCTTAAGCTTAGGAGCGATAATCTTATTAACATTATTAACTGCCTTCAAAACTCCTTTTCCTCCATATCTTTTCTTATCGCCATCACGAAGCTCCAAAGCTTCTCTAGAACCGGTTGAGGCGCCAGATGGCACTCCTGCCCAAGCCTTTCGGCCATTATCTAGCATTACTTCCACTTCCACTGTTGGATTTCCACGCGAATCCAAAATTTCCCTCGCTTGAATTGACTTAATTTTCGCCATAATATTCACAGTTATTTATTATTTTATTTAACTATATATGTGTCCCTGAGCGATATAGTCTCTTGAGTTGCAGTAATTATCTTGAATTCAAAAGTATGAGTACTGCCATAAGCTAAATTTTTATGAAAAGTACCCTGGTAATCATTGTCGGCTCTTGACATTTCTCCAGCACTTGACCATTCTTCCATTGGTGTGCCATCAGAATACAGCTCCCTATAATACAATTCCCCGTTTATATTTCCGAATGCGGAAATTTTCACGTCAACTAATTGACCAATCTGACCTCCCATTAATACAGAATAACTCAATGAATTAATCATTCCGAATTGAACAATAGTATGCTTTTCTGGAGTAAAAAAACGATATTTTAAATAAGATGTTTCAGCATTTTTACTACTATCAACAACCTTAACCTCTACCTGTTGAGCATCGTTATTTGACAAATAATTTAAAGAGGTCATGGACAAATAGCCATTGTCTACTTTTCGGGCATCTCCTACCAAATACCAATCACTCCTGGGACTATAATCACTATTCAAAAAACGATAATAAGCCTTACCAGAAACATTGCTCAGCCAATATAAATTAGTAGAAAAAATTCCATTACTTATCCATTGATCATCTGCATATATCTTACTAATTAGACCATTTTGCGTTGGAGCCAAATAACCATCCACAAGGACACAAGCTCCATTAGACACTTTATAGCTAGTATTACAAACCGTAGCCCTACAAACACTCCAATTTATATTGTCGCTAGAACTTTGTTGACCTTGACCATTGGCGACATTACATCCTCGAATAGATACAGTTCCAGAATTATCCGATTCAAACTCAGAATCTATTCCGAACATATCTTCTCGAGCAATGATTGATGTCCCCAATTTTACAGTTGATCCGGGGGTAAAAGTTTTTAACACCAAAATAGAATTAGTATTAAACCTGTTATTGTTCCATCCATCAGCTCCAACAATTATCCTCATGCCATCAGACGACATATAAAATACCTGGGAGCCATAATCATATTTGAAAATAGAGCCCTCTGGCACATTATCGGCAATAGTGTATTCACTCAAAGAACAACCTGATGATTTTTTATAGTCAGCTTCAAAACTAGATTGAATAATAATTTTCTTAATTTTTTGCCTGCCTGCAAAGTCAGCCGTAACTGGACACAAAACCCCTCCTGGCTCAACCGCATAAATATTTGTGCCATTATCAAATTTAATAAAATTCTCTCCTGGCCTGGCAGTAATATTTATACCTGAATCCAAGGTACTAAAATCCGTCTGAGCAAGAGTTTTTATTTTCTGATCTTTCCAGCTACCAACATTCCAAGTCCAAAAAGTTGCTTCATTGGGATATAAATGCCTTTTAAGATCTGCTCCATAATAATAAATTGCTGGATTATTGGCTGTTTTTATTAAATCACCCGGCTGAAGACTGACACCAGGTTGAAGACTAACAGTAGCTGAAACTGGATGGTTAGCCAAAAAGATAAAACCAACACAGACAAAAAATACAAAAAGATATTTTTTCATTTTATTATTTTATTTCATAACTGATGCTGACATTAACTTGAATATCCTCGCTTCCAGCCTGAATATCCGGGGAGACCGCTTTTGTCGCAACACCACCGCCCATGCCATAAGTCGCCGAATCCATCATAGGCACCGAGTAATTACCACTAACCCCCTCAGAAAAATTCATAATTCTGCCCAAACTTATTCCCACTTGATCAGCCAAAACTTTAGCCTTGTCCTTGGCTTGAGCTACTGCTTTTTCCCTAGCCTGAGACTTGTAGACTTCCGGATCATCAATGGTAAAAGTAGGACCGTTTACGCTATTGGCTCCAAGTTCGCTGGCCTTGGCCAGAATATTGCCCACATTGTCAAAATTCCTCACTTTTACATTCAAGCTTTGACTTATGCTATAGCCCACTATTTTTTGAGTTCCACTAGTCCAATCATATTTAGGATTAATGGAATAATTAGTGGTCTGAATATCCTTATCTTCTATCTTAAATTGATCCTTGATCGCTTTGGTAATAGCATTCATTTTGCTCGTATTATCTTTTTGAATTTGAGTCACAGAATTTCCCTCTGTAATAATTCCTATATTTACCATGGCTACATCCGGCTTGGCGGTCACCTTGCCAACACCGTCAACTGTCACAATATTTTTATAATCTGGAGATTTACCAATATAATCATAATTTCTCACGGAATTCCTAGCCAAGCTCGCCAGATAAAAAGCCAAGATAATCAAAACTACAGCCAACAAAATTCCCAAAATTATCTTTGCAACATGGTGATGGCCGCCACAGCAAGCCCCACCAGAATTTTTCATTGTGTCCATAAATTTTTTATTAATTTTTTATTTTAATTTTTAATAATTGTAAATTTTATTTTCTTAATTAACAATTGTTAATTCTTAATTAATTTTACGAGTCCCGGCAACTTTTTACCTTCCAAAAATTCCAACATCGCTCCACCGCCGGTGGAAATAAAATTAAATTTATTTTCCAATCCCATACGTCGGATCATCTGGACTGTTTCTCCGCCTCCGACAATTTTCTCCGCCCTGCTCTTGGCCAATATTTTAATCAGAGCCGAGGTACCTCTGGCAAAATACGGCGTTTCAATTAATCCCATGGGGCCATTCCAGACAATAGTTTTGGCTGACTTGATAATCTGAGCATAAAGCCTTATAGTATCCGGCCCGATATCCAGAATTAATTCATCTTTGCGCACATCAGCCAAAGCGTCTAGTCTGCCTTTCTCGCCCTTGAAACTTTTGGCCATATAGCCGTCAACGGGCACCACGATTTTATTGTCAGTCAGTTTTAATTTCTTAACCTCGCTAAACATTTTCGGTTCAATCAAAGATTTTCCCACAGCAACCCCCATTACTTTCAAAACAGTATTAGCCAAAGCGCCACCGAGCAAGATATTTCTAGATACTGGCAAAAAATTCTTAATTATTTTAATTTTGGTAGAAATCTTGGCCCCTCCGATAATTGTCACCATCGGCCTCTTGGGATTTGTCATAATCTTGCTCAAATTCAAAACTTCGTCCTCCAGAAGTAACCCGGCAAAACTTGGCAAATACATTTGAATTGTAGAAACTGAAGCCTGCTCACGATGATCTACAGCAAAAGCGTCATTGACATAGATATCACCCATCTTCGCTAGGATGCCGGCAAATTTTTTGTCTCCCTTTTCCTCCCTCTTGTCAAATCGGATATTTTCTAACATCAAAATATCTCCATTTTTCATTTCATCTATATGACTATCTACGTCCGTGCCATATATTTTGTCACTTTTATACACCTGCTTTTTGAGCAACTGTGACAATCTTATGGCCACCGGATCCAAACGTAAATTCTCTACCACCTTGCCCTCTGGACGACCCAAATGAGCCATAATTATGATTTTGGCTCCTTTTTTAATTAAATATTTAATAGTAGGAATTGTTTTTACAATACGATAATCTTCGCTCGTTCCAACCCTTGAATCCTTAGTCAAAGGTACATTGAAATCAACACGCAGAAGCACCCTCACGCCTTTCAGATTTTTTAATTTTTTAACCGATTTTATGCGCATAAACCAAAATGTTTAATATTTAATATATTAAATTCATTATTATTTTAACACTTTTAAGCCAATCATGCCAATATTTAGACTTCTTAACTTCTACTCACCTGCTATTAATTGCTTTTATAAATATAGGCGCTGTAATCACCATGCAAGGAAATCACTTTCTCCGGCTCCCAATCAATTAACGGGGAACCAACCGTAATAATTCTAGCCCCCGGTTTAACTTCGGACTTCAATTTTGGAGATAGCTTAGCCAAAACCGTTTTTACCAGATAAATATAAATCATATCGGCCTCCGAAATATTCGCTTTAAAAAAATCACCAAATTTTATAGAAATCGGCCTGGTCAAAATCTTTTTGGAAGCGCTTAAATATGCCATGGGTGACAATTCGTAACCCACGCATTTTTTGGCTCCTTTTTTGGCGCATTGACTTAGAAAATACCCATCTCCGCATCCCAAATCATATACCGCAAGTCCTGAAACATCAATATTATCAAGTATTTTTTCGCAATACCCCCTGGGGGTATTCACGTATGGCACGCGTGTAAACAACAAGGATGTCAAGCTTATCAAAATACAAGCCATAAACAACGAAATGAACGCAATTACTATAGACATAAAAATCAGAAAAACTCCAAGCATATTATTCGCCTTCTATTTCTTTCAAAATCCACTCTGGACCATGAACCTTTATTATTTCCAAATTAATATTTTCTGCCAGACCGCCCTCTGCCATCATCTTGATATTGAACTCCAAATTTTCCGCCAAAATCTCTTCGCCATGCTCAACTATGCGCCCAAGCTCAATCACGGCTTTGGTAATTTTTTTCAAATTATTCTTTTCGCCATAATCCATAATCGTCTTATAGATTATATCGGCGAGATGAAAATCATGCATATTTTTATAATTAATGTGTAGCGCAACTTATGCAAGGATCATAAGCCCTGATAAGCGCTCTGATTTTTCTCGCGCGTTTATCTGCGGGCATATCCATGACCTTGGGCAGATAAGCCATAATATCTTCTTCTAAATTCTTTAAATAAGAAACAGTCGGCGTAATTATCTGGCAAGATTTGATGTAACCGTCCTTATCTATCACGTAATGATGATAAAGCGTGCCCCTGGGAGCTTCAACCGCATCAGCGCCAATTACTTCTTTGCCTAGCGGATTAGCTCCGGCAATTATCTTCATTTTCTCCGAAACGCTCTTTTCCTCTTTGATATTTTTATCCAGATCATTTAGATATTTTTTAATTTCCTCTAAGCAATGTACGATTTCAATGGCCTGAGCAGAAATATTAGCAAAAGGATTATAATTCGGTAATTTCCAATGCAAGCCTTTGAGCAAACCCTTGGCCAATGGATTTAGCTTCTCGTGATTGTTGTTAATTCTGGCAATGGCACCGACCATAAACGGCTGATGATTTAATTCCGCCGACTTAGCTGCGCGATAAGGATCTTCAATTTCTTTGATATTTTTGGTAAATTTCTGCGCTTTAATTATTTTCTTAGTGCCATTTTCATTAAGAATTTTAATATCGCCAGCATAAATTGCATAATCACTGTCACCAGTCAAGCTGACGTATTTAGTTGGTCTTTCCAACTTCGGATATTTAACTTTAATTACAAAATGAACCAAAAGTAGAGCCTGCTTGAAAATAATTTCATATTGATCAGCCAAAGCCCTTAATTCTTCTTTGTTTGGCGTCACCTTAAAACCGCCGACTTCGCAATTAATCGGATGGACTGCTCGTCCGCCAATTACTTCAATCACCTTAAGTGCCCATTCACGAACCTTGATAGCCGCCTGGGCTTCCCTGGGATAAGCTTTAATAAAATTCAAATCATTATTGATGTCAAAAAAATCCGGCAAAGACAAAAAGAAAAGATGCAAAGCGTGACTGTGAATTATCTGGGCTAATTCCAAAGTTTTGCGAAGCTTAATTGTCTGCTCTGTCGGCTTAATTTTCAAAGCATTCTCAATGGCTTTAATTGAAGACAATTTATGCACCACCGGACAAATTCCACATATTCGCGATGTAATAATCGGCGCTTCGCTAAAATGCCGGCCAATCAAAATTCCTTCAATCAGCCTAGCCCCTTCGGTTGTCATCATCTTGGCAGATTTCACGTCACCTTTGAGAATTTCCGCCACAAAGTCGGTATGTCCCTCCATCTTGCCAATATGATTTATTTGTATTTTCATATAATTATTTCTTTTTCTTAGGTTTCTCTTCCTTTTCCAATTCCTCCATAATACTATCCCTCGCACCAAAAACTTCCATTATTCTATAGATTTCATCCTTAGTAAATTTTTTATTTAAGTGCTTCATCAGATTCTCCACTTTTGCTCCTTCAAACAATCCCCTGCAACCCCAGCAAGCTTGTTTGGATTTCAGACACACCGCATTGCAACCGCCAAGAGTTATGGGGCCCAGACAAACATCGCCCTTTTGAAGCAGACACTCGTAGCCATTAGATTGACATTCATTACAAACCGGACTCTGAGTTAATCTTGGAATTTTATTGAGTAACAATTGATTGGCAATTTCCATAAATTCACTTCCCGTAATTGGACAACCTGGAATAGTCAAATCAACTTTAACAAAATTATCCACTTCCTTGATATCAGGATTAGCCACCTTCGCTTTTTTATACACGGCTCTAATCGCTTTAGTCTTGGTGTGATAATTTTTGAGTTCCCAAACACCGCCCAAAGCCGCACAATTTCCCAACACCACCAAAAGTTTAGACCTCTCCCGCATCTCCCTCAACATCTTGATATTTTCTTTGGTAATGGGATTTCCCTCAATGAAGCAAATATCATACTTTTGCTCTTTATCTTTAACATCGCCATCTTCAATCAACCTGAATTCTTCTAAATCAACTTTTTTCAACCAATTCAAAAATTTATTCCCCTGGTCAAGCATCACAAACTGGCAACCTTCACAGGAAGTTAGTCCAATAATAGCAATTTTTGGTTTGTATATTTTTTTTGACATATTTAAATATAAATATCTCTTCTCCCCTTTCTTATTTCTTCCAAGCTTTTTATCAATCTATTTTTAATTTCTAAATTTTTTATCTTTTTAATTTCACCCGCAATCAAATTCTCACCCGCTTTCCTAGTTTCCTCCGAGGCGTAATCAAGTAAATATTCTTGCAA
>JBAZBX010000003.1:0-34321 GCA_041671305.1 Patescibacteria group bacterium | reverse complement strand
GAATCTGTCCATCTTTGGCCAAATCCATAAAATTCTCCCCCGTCCGGCCAGTGCGATAACAAGCCGTACAGAAACTTGGCAAATACCCAATCTCGCATATATCAGCAATGACCTCGTCTAATGTCCTATGATCATGGACATCAAATTGCTCATTGCATTCATCTTGGCCATATCCACCGGGCGAAGTTCTGGATCCAGCCGAAGTCTGCGATATACCAATTTGAAATGCCTGTTTCCTAATCTCCGGCGTTTCACGAGTAGAAATAATCATTCCTGTATATGGCACCGCTAATCTTATTATAGCAATTAATTTCAAAAAGTCCTTATCTGATAATTTATAATTACTTTCAAAATCAACCGTGCTCGCTGGATTATATCTAGGCACAGAAATAGTGTGCGGTCCAACTCCTAACTTTTCTTCCAAATACTTAACATGACTAATTAAGGATAAAACTTCAAATTTATAATTATATAATCCAAATAACACTCCCATGCCGTAATCATCAATCCCCGCCTCAAACGCCCGCTCATGCGCCGTTATCTGACGCTCGTAGTCAGCCTTTGGCCCCTGATGCAATTTCTCATAAGTCGGCCGATGATATGTTTCTTGAAATAATTGATAAGTACCAATTCCTGCTTCCTTTAACTTTTTATAATTCTCCACGCTCGTAGCTGCAATATTTACATTCACTCTTCTAATTTCACCATTACCAGATTTATGACCATAAATAGTTTTAATTACCTCAACCACATAATCAATTGGGTTATTTACATCATCCTCACCAAACTCAAGTAGTAATCTCTTATGTCCCATATCTTCCAAAATTTTTACCTGCTGTGCCACCTCATCAAGAGTCAACTTTTTTCTCTGAGTTTTATTATCCATATGGAAACCGCAATACTTGCAATTATTCACGCAGAAATCTGAAACATATAATGGAGCAAATAAGACCAAACGATTGCCATAAATTTCCCGCTTTATTGTCTTAGCAACTTCAAACAATCTTTGTAATAAATTCTCATCTTCAATGTTTAAGAGTGCGCCGACTTCCTCAACATCTAAACCATTTTTTAATTTAGCCTTATTTAATATATCCGAAAATTCTTGCTCACTGATAATTTTCTTATCCTCCAAAATTTTCCCAACCTCTTGCTCGTCTAGTATCTTCACTTTTTTAAATGCTTATTTGTAATTCTTCCTCCATCATCTGATAACTTAATTCTCCTTTGAACAGCGCCCATTTTTCATATTTCTTCTCCTTGTCAAAAAATTTATTCTCATAAATGTAATAATCTTTCCTATATTGCTCTGGTGTCAGATTGAACATGACGGAATTCGCTCCAACCATAAAGCACGCTTTTCTCGTCTCCTCGCCTCCAACCGTTTCCATGGCTGTGGTCACTGAAATTCTAGACTTCGGCATTACCAATCTACTAACTGCAATCATCTTGAGCACCAGATCAAAATCAACTTTTTTCTCATATTCCAGGGGCGTACCAGATGACGGAATAAGCGGTCCCATGGATGGCATGAAAGTATCTAACTCTTTCATTAGCAATATATCATTGGCCAAATCAGAAATACTCTGCCCTGGCAATCCAATTATTGATCCGGTTGAAATAACATAATTCATCTTCTTAAGTTCTCTCAAAAGATTAATTCTGTCCTCTAACTTCTTGCCCGGACGGAACTTGGTAAATAATTTCGCATTAGTCGTTTCAAATCTATACAATACTCCATTGGCTCCAGCCTCTTTTAATTTCCTATAAATTTCCACCGATCTATCGCCGATACTTAAATATATAAATACTCTAGCTTTTTCTTTTATACCACGCACAATCTCAATTAACTTTTTCTCATCATACCAATTATCTTCTCCTGATTGTAAAACCAAAATTTTGTATCCCTTTTCATTGGCAGCCTCTACCGCCACGTCAATAATTTCTCTCGGCTCCATGCGATATCTATGTACGGATAAATTATCCTGACGTAATCCGCAATAATGGCAATGACCTGAGCAGTGATTAGAAAATTCTATGATACCATGAATGCAAATATGATCTTTGATACTTTCTTTCCTTACTATATTAGCCTCAGCGCACATCGCTTCAATCTCATCAGAGCTTTCTAAACTCAATAATTTTTCTATTTCATTTTTAATTAATTCTCGTTTTTTGGAATTAGAAATTATCTCTTTGAATTCTAGATCTAAATTATCTACATTAATTTCTTTGTATGATCCAAGGAGTTCAAAAATTTCCTTGGCCTCAACTTCATCAATTTTTTTGATCAAATAATCTCCCGTAAAAAGCACCCAATCTCCAGCAAAGATTTTGTCAGAAGTTCCAAGTTTTACAACTTGGTTCTTTCCACTGGCGATAATTTCCGCTTGGAAAGGACTCACTGACAAAACTTTGGCTGGAAGAGTTAGGCACATAAATTAAATCTTTTTTCTGAAAAAAATCGCTAGTCCAGCGACAATAAGAACTACTGGCCAAACAACGCCCCAAGCTACGCCCGAGATAATGCCCAGATTCTTTAGTAGGAAAATAGCCCCTACAATGATTAGTCCTGCTCCAAATAACATAATGTTATTTATATTATT
This sequence comes from Patescibacteria group bacterium, assembly GCA_041671305.1. GTDB lineage: Bacteria > Patescibacteriota > Patescibacteriia > 2-01-FULL-39-33 > 2-01-FULL-39-33 > CAIPBY01. The sequence continues at coordinate 31,715 of JBAZBX010000003.1, read as the reverse complement.
AATTAAATTTTATAACTATAAATCGGCAAATCAATTTCTCTCGGCTTACTTTTGATGATTAATTTATCTGCCCATTCATTGATCGGCCAGCAGTAGATCACCACTCTCGTACCTGGCTTAAGCTCACGATTAAACTTATCCAAAATCTTATGGTAACTTTTCTCCATTAAAAATATGAAGATCACATCCGCATCCGAAATATCTTGTCTAAAAAAATTACCATATTTTATCTCGCTTCCCGGAATAAAAAAACTTTTAATTTTGGCGTATAAGTAAGGCAAAATAAATATTTCCACTCCTACAGACTTGGCGCCCTTCGTGGCGGAGGCAAAGACCAATCTTCCATCACCGCAACCCAAATCATAAACTTTATCGCCATTTTTAATCTCCGCCAAATCAATCATTCTGCCAACATCCTTGCCCTTGGTGGGAACCCACGGCGCAGCTGATAAACCGCCGATTGTAGCCGTAATCAAAATTATTAATACTACTACATAAAATACTGTCATCATATAGCACCGGGAATATCTTTTATATCTGCCCAGCAAAACACCGGCCCGTCTTTGCAAACATAATACGGTCCAATAGCGCAATGCTGGCATACGCCCTTACCACAATACATTTTCCGCTCCAGTGAAATATAGATATTGGCAGGCTTTATTTTTTTCTTGACTAATTCTGCGATAACAAATTTATACATAATCGGCGGACCGACGATCACAACCACAGACTTGAGATCAATATCACGCTTGATAATTGAAGCAGTAATTAATCCCTTCTCACCTTTCCATTTATCCGACGGCTTTTCCAAGGCGATGACAAACTCCGAATTCCTATTCCACAGAGGATGCTCTTTTTTGAAAAGTAATGTCTGTTCATTCTGGCAACCGTAAAATATCTGCAACTTGTTTGTTTTTATCCGACCGTTTACATAATCAACAATAAGTGGCCGAAGCGGCACAAACCCGCAACCGCCACCGATTATAACAAGCGGCTTATCTATGAATTTATCAACATCAAAACCATTACCATATGGGCCTCTGACATCCACCAAATCGGCAACCTCAAGACTGTTTAATTTGTGGGTTAAGGTGCCAACATCTCTAATGGCTAATTCAAAAAAATCCTTGGCGTCATGAGATGATGAGCAGATGCTAATCGGACACTCTCCCCAACCCGGCATGCCTATTTGCATGAATTGTCCAGGCAAAAAAGCAAAACTCTTTTGCAACTTTCTATTTACAAATTTAAAACGAAAAAGCATAGTGTCTGGCGATTCCTGGCTGACACTGATTATTTTGGCCTTTTGTGTTTGATAAATATTTTCCATTAGTTTATCTTGCTAATATTGGCAATAACTTTATTGATATTAATTCCCACGGGACAGACCTTGGTGCATCTGCCACAACTCACACATCCAGGCATTTTGTATTCACGAGGTATACGCACAAATTTATGTACATACCAAAAATAAATTTTCTCCTTTACGCTATCTAGCGGTTTATATCCTCCGGCCACGCGCGAGAAATCATTATAAAAACAATTTCCCCATTTTCTAATTCTACCGGGATTTTCGGGATCAACTCTATCCTCCAAATCAAAACAGAAACAAGTCGGGCAAGCAACAGAGCACTTGCCACAAGCCAAACAAATTTTTCCCAATTCATGCCAAATTCTTTTATCGGCAGATTTGGTTATTTTCATTTGTAATTGAAGCATTTTCTTGTCTGACAAAGTCTTTGGCGTTGATCCGGCGTATTCAATGTTTTTGTAATCAGTTATGCCATATTTTTCCAGTGCTCTCTGGCCATCCTTGGAACCAGTATAAAAACTGAAATTGTCACCTTTTAAGTTCACAATAAAAACATCAAATATAAGATGCTCCAAAACATTATCCTCAAAATTATGGCTGAATATTTTGTATTTTTTGTAATCAATCGGCCAGTCGGGACTGTATCCCACCACCAAGGTATTGCGTCTTCTTTTCTGATAATAAAGGTCATCCGCAAAAACTTTTTCATAAAGCGTAAATGCCCTCAAATCAATTACGTTTATGCCCATTGCAACAGTTTTGGGATAAATATTTTTGTTCTCAGTTAAATTATCACCAGAGGCGACAAATAATTGCTCTTTCGCTGGAAAAAATACCCTTTTCCAAGAGTTTTCTGGAACTTGCCCGGACCAGTCTATATTTTCCTGATTTTTTACTTCTTTCACGGTTAATTTTCCATCAATTTTGGAAGGCGCAAAAACAACGTAATCCGAAAATATACCAGTCAAAAAAGTTTTGATTTTTTTGTCATTCATGTTTGTATTATAACACAAAAAGACCAAAATAAAAAAGCGGATAATTTAATATCCGCCTTCCTAAAATTTTCTATTTTTTTAACTGTTCTTCCATAAACTCTCTTAGTTCTTTGCCAATTTCTTTATCTCTTAAACCAAACACTACATTTGCCTTGAGCCAACTCAACTTATTTCCGGTATCCAAGTGCTCGCACTCAACTATTTTGGCATAAAGATTCCTTTTTTGAGCTAAAATATCTATAGCATCGGCTAGATAGAATTCTCTATCCTCGCGTTTTTTCATATTTTCCAAAACTTCAAAGATATCCGGAGTCAGAAGAAAACCGCCGATAGAAGCTACGCGTGTTTTGGCGGCTTCTATACCTGGTTTTTCCACTAAACTATTAACTTTATATATCCCAGTCTCTACTTCCGGTCCGTCAATTATGCCATATTTCTTGGTGCCCTCATCATCTGTGGGAATAGCAGTAATTACCGGATCTCCATATTTATTATAAACATCAATCAGCTGCTTCAAATGAGGCTTTCCTGGAGGACAATTGATAATTTCATCTCCAAAAGCAACAATAAATGGCTCATCGCCGATTATATCTTTGGCATTAAGGACGGGCGTACCAGTGCCATAAGGCCCTTTTTGTCTAATATAAATAAAATTTGCCAATTCAGCTACATTTTTTATAGCATTATACGCCCATTCTTTGCCACCTTTAAGGCAAGTCGCTTCCAAATCTTCTAGCCTGTCAAAATGATCTTCAAGCGCCTTCTTAGTCGGACCAGTGACAAAAATGATATCAGTTATGCCAGCCTCAACCGCATTTTCCACAATATATTGGATTACCGGCTTATCCAATACAGGCAACATTTCCTTGGGTATTGCTTTAGTGACTGGAAGCATCCTTGTGCCAATACCAGCCACAGGAATGACTAATTTTCTAACTTTTTTGAATTCCATAGTTTTAAAATTTTGTAATTTTTAATTTTATAATTTCCAATTGATAATTTTTAATTCTTAATTGATAATTGCCCCCTATTCTCCTTCAAAAACAGTTTGAGCATAATAATCATATCCAGCCTCTTTCAATTTTTTACTTCCTCCAATATCCGGTAAATCTACCACAAAAGCAAACTCCACTATTTCTCCGCCCAATTTCTTGACTAGTTTGGCCGCCGCTATGGCCGTGCCTCCTGTAGCAATTAAATCATCAATAATCACTACCTTCTGACCAGGTTCTATGGCATCTTTATGAATTTCTATGCAATCAGTGCCATATTCCAAGGCATATTCTTCTTTCTCGGTTTCAGCCGGTAATTTCCCTTTTTTACGCACTGGCACAAATCCTTTACCCAGCAGATAGGCCAGAGCTCCGCCCATGATAAATCCTCTGGAATCAATTCCCACAATTACATCAATATTCTTATCCTTGTATCTCTCTACAAAGTCATCCATACAAAGTTTAAACCCTACGGGATCTTTTATCAAGGTGGTGATGTCGCGGAACATTATGCCCTTCTTGGGCCAGTCAGACACTGTTCTGATACGTGATTTTATTGGCATATAATTTTTATGTCATCCCGAGGGAGGCTGTAACCAGCCAACCGTGGGGATCCCGTGGAATATCAAGCAATCATCTCAATATATAAATCTTTCCAATCGGGATTAAATTTATTAATTAAATCTATTTTTCTTTTTTTAGACCATGACTTTATTTGCTTTTCTCTAATTATAGCGTCATTTATAGAATAACCTATCTCATAATAAACTAAATTATCAACATTATATTTCTTTGTAAAATAACTTACCTTGCCAGTTTTATTCTTGTGCTCCCAAATTCTTACAATTAAATTACCTGTTACGCCAGTATATAAAACCGTATTTCTTTGATTTGTTACAATATAAATATAATAATGATTATTCATATTTCCCTCCTTTATATTTTTTGCCACGGGATCCCCACGCTTCACTTCGTTACGCTCGGGATGACATCTATATGCGCGGTATCACTTTCACGAGCAGCTGCTTCACTTTTTCCGCATTATCATTCATGGTTTTAAGTATCATCTCCCAAGTCACGTGGTCATCGCCTTCTCTCCATGAGTCGTAATCCGTGGACATAGCGATAGTTTGATATGGAATTTTTAGTTCATTGGCCAAAATTACTTCTGGACAAGTGGACATATTGATAATATCCGCGCCCCAGGAGCGAAACATGTGGCTTTCTGCTTTGGTAGAAAATCTCGGCCCTTCAATAGTAATCACGGTCTTATCTCGGTTATACGCATATCCGAGATCATCGCAAGTTTTAGCAAGCAAATCCCTTAAATTCTGATCATAAGGATCGGCCATAGAAGTATGCACAACTTCGTCTGTGAAATAAGTCAAATTCCTGTGCCTGGTAAAATCAATAAATTGATTTGGTAAAACCAAATTTCCCGGCTTGATTTCTTCACGAAGTGAGCCCACGGCCGTAGTCGCCAGAATATGCGTACAACCAGCATCTTTGAGCGCCCAAATATTGGCCAAAAAGTTTATAAAAGTCGGCGGTGTAGAGTGATTTTTGCCATGGCGCGCAATAATTACTACCTCCACGCCGGCGATTTTACCCACAGTCAAAGTAGAAGACGGCTTACCGAATTTAGTATTGACTTCCACCTCCTGTGCGTCTTCCAGAATTTTTGGATCATCCAAGCCCGATCCGCCGATTATAGCTATTTTTGTCATATTGATTTTTTAATTTTTATAAATAATTTTATCCAAATAATTTTTAATTAATCTTTCGGTTGGCAGAAACAGAGGCGAGGGCAAATCATTTAAATCAAACCAACGCCATTCTACTATTTTTTCCGGCTCAGCCGCATAAGGTTCTCCTTCAAAAACATCACAAAAGAAACCAACTGTAGTAAAATGCGCATCCTCGCTAAAATCATCAGAAATACTTACCACTCTAGTATTTTCACGATTGATTTTTATTCCACACTCCTCAAGCGCCTCACGATAAACACAATCAATTAATTTTTCTCCAAAATCAAGTTTGCCGCCAGGCATCGTCCAAGTGCCTTGGCCATTTAGAATACTGCTGGCTTTCTCAGGATCATCATTGCGCTTGCCCAAAAGAATTTTACCATCTCTTAAAACCATCACGCCGACACCAACGCCGAATTTTTTATCATTCATATCTTTTTATCTAATTTTTTATTTTGTGTTTAGCACCCTTGCGAGCATTAGAAAATATTGTGCTGATTTTATGCGAGAACGACCAAAAATTGTCGCAAGCTTTGTAATCAAAGCGTCAGAGAATTTTTGGGTAGTGTAGCATAAAATCTAGCCATGATTTATCTACGCTCGCGTTTTGGCCCCACCTTTTTAAAAAGGTGGGTTTGAGATAAAGAACTTTATCCTTTTGGTTTTTCAATTTGTAAAGGTTCAATGGCACCCTCAGCGCCGGTAATCTTTACCACATCCTTATCAATTTTTTTCAATTCCACATAAGCCGTGTTATATGAATTTACCGTGGTACTCAAATTATTGCCTAACTTTTTGAAATAATCATCATAAGCCACAATATGATTTTGGAGCAGTTCCACTCGCTTGATGATTTCCTTGGTTTGCTCCTCAATTTTCAAAGCCCTAAGTCCTTGAAGCACGGTCTGCAAGTAAGCGGCGAAAGTCGTGGGCGAAACAATAATTACTTTTTTCTCTCTGAAAGCATAATCCATCAAATTCTTGGTGTTAACTTTTACTGCTCCGACTTCATTGACCAGCAAATCATAATAAATCGCCTCCGCCGGAATAAACATAAAAGCAAAATCCATGGTGCCTTTGCTCGGCTTGATATATTTGGAAGTCTCATCAATTCTTTTTTTCAAATCGTTTTTGAAATCCTTTTCAAATTGTTCCCTTTTGGCGGGATCTGCTTCATTAACCACCCTATTATAATTTTCCAGAGAAAACTTGGCGTCAACCGGAATTATTCCATCCTTGGTCATAATCGCCGCATCCACAATATCGCCATCATCAAATTTATATTGAAATTTGAAAGCAGTTGGAGGCAAAATATTTTCCAAAACTAATTTCAAGCTTGCCTCGCCCAAATTACCGCGTTGCTTCTGCGAAGTCAGAACCTTTTCCAAATTTTTGAGCTGTTCGGAAAACCCCATGACCTGCTTGTTGGTTTCATGAAGCTGGGTCACCTTTTCGGTCACGCCACGAATCACATTCATACTTTCGGAAAACTGGGTTTGCATCTGATGAGTTGATTGCGCCAATTTATTATCCACCGTTTGATTAAGTCCCTTAATACTACTATCCATGGTCTGGTTGAGTTCCTTGATTCTCTCTTGCAACATGAGAAATGATTGATCGTCTTTTTTGCCTTCAGTAATTAAACTAAACTTTTTATTGAAAAACCAAGCCATGCCGGCGATAGCGACAATTAATACTATGACACAAATTACTAAAATTATTTCCATAAAATTTGGTTATTTTCAATTAGATATTAACAGAAAGACATTTTAAATTCAAACCGCCTTTTTCCTGGCGACCACTCTAATCGTCTTAGAAACTATCTGATTAAATGCAAATGCTATCGGCAACGTCACCATCCAAATCGGCACAAACTTGGCTTTGGTTTGAAAAGTCAAATCAACATCAAAAAATTGATTAATTAATTTCAAAAAATAATAAAACTTGGTTTCATCAAAATCACCCTTTTGGCTATTTATATCTCTGCCCAATTTAAACATCAGCCAAATTATAAAAAAATTAAAAAATCCTTTTTTGCTAGATTTAATTACCTCAAAACCATTGTTTTTCAAGATATTTTTCAAAACTCCGGCCTCAAACATTCTCCTGTGACCTACCTGTTCAAAGTATTTGGGATTAATTTTCAACAAAACTTTTTCACTCCTGGCATTAGGCACTGTGATATGCCAAATTCCTCCTGACTTAAGCACTCTTTTAATCTCCGCGATTGTCTGATCCAAATCACCGACATGCTCCAAAACATCATAACTATAAATTTCATCAAAAGAATTATCTTCAAATTCTAACTTTTCCGCAGGCATAGTTAAAAATCTCAAACCAGGATATTTTCTTATCGCCTCATTCACATCCAGATCAACACCAACCACATCATCTCCCTTTTGGGACAGATAAAAAACATTATCACCATTGCCACAGCCTAAATCCAAAACTTTTTTATTCATGGGAATTGAGAGATAATAATTTATTTAAATAATCTTCCACGCCGTATTTTTGGGACGACTCTATACAATCGTTTTTCATTTTTTCTAATTTTCCCCTGTCTTTCAAAATACTTTCAATTTTTTCTTTTAACTTTACTGCGTCGCCTGAGTCAATCAACCAGCCGTTTTTGCCTTCCTCAATTAATTCAGGCAAAGCGCCGACTTTTGTCGCCAAGACTGGAATACCTTTGACGTTAGCCTCAATTACAACCATACCAAAACTCTCGGGCACCTTGCTGGGGTTGATGAGCAAATCAATTCTGGGCCAAATCTCCTTGTCTAATTCTTCAGGATCCATTCTGCCCCAAAAAATGATTTTTCGGTTATTTTTGGCTTTTTCCTTGGCTTGAGCCAAAGTACGCCCATCTCCCACAATATGCAAAAAAACAGGCAAATTTGACCCCACATCGGCCTTCTGGAAGGCATCTAGAAGGTCAAAAATGCCCTTATATTCCAAAACTTGCCCCAAATATAGAAGATTGACTGCTTCTTTGACACTACGCCTAGGAAGGGGCGAATTTTGACAACTTAAGGGGTTAGGGAGACTTTCTTTTTGAGATTCCTTGAAAAACCCAAATTTTTCATAAACTCCGTGAAAATACTTGGATGGGAAAATAACCAATTCTGGAGAACCAAATAGTTGCCTGCAAGTCCAACAATATATTTTGGCTACAAATCCCAATTCTGATTTAGCATTAATTAATCCTGAAGGATGAAGCAACTGAGCGTCATGAACCGTATAAATATTTTTTATTTTCAAACTTTTCAGCAAACGAGGAATATAATAACTTATTCCTTTGAGGTTGTGAGTAAGCACCAAATCAGGCTTTTCACAATCCAATATTTTATAAATTTTCCAAGTGGCCACGTCATTTATCATATCAATGATATGCCAAGGCAGGCGAAGCCAAACCGGCTTAGAATTAATATCCAAATAATTAAACAAATTAAAAGGCTTGATACGGTAGACTTTCACGCCATCAATTTCCTCCACCTTATTTTCATATCCCAAGCTAATTACAAAAACCTCATCGCTTGCCTCGCCGAAGCCTTTTGGCGAAGGCGGGTCCTTTTTCTTGAGGCCAGCTACAATATTTTCTACAACAGTTTCTGCTCCGCCTCTATAATATGGTTTATAGATTGAATGTATGACGGCAATTTTCATTTGAACATCTTCAATTTATAAATATAATTATATAAATAGACCACGGCCAAAGCGCTGACAATATCCACCAGCCAATCTTTGATGTCCATGCTTCTATATGGGACATATGACTGATGAAATTCATCCGTAGCACCATAGAGAACGGCGATCAGAAAAGCCCAGACAAGAGATTTTTTTAATGTCATGCCTGCGGAATTAAAAGCCCTGACCAAAAAGAAAGTCAAAACGAAATACAAAAATATATGCGCGCCGTAAGAAACATAACTTGCCCAAGGATCCTGAATTTGAACCGGAAATTGAGGTACTGAGGAAAGACAAAAAATGAACGTCATCCAAATTACGGCCAGACTCCAATTAAACCATTTTGTCTTCAAAATGTTTCTCATATTATTTTAAACTTTCATAAAGCTGTGGCAATAATTCACCAACCGCATAATTAGCAGAAAATAAATGCCTAGCGCGCAAGGTGGCCTTCTCCCCCATTTGCTGGCGCAAAGAATCATCTCCAAGCAACAAGTCTATCTTGGCGGTCAAATCATCCTGATTGCCTGGCTGAACCAGCAATCCGGTTTCTTTATCAGCCAAAGTCATTCTGCTACCAGGCCAATTGCTGCCAATGGAGCAGATTCCGCAACACTGCGCTTCGGCAATCACGCCACCAAAGGCTTCAGTGCTGTCAGTGGAAGGCAGAACTTGGATATCGGCCAGACAATAATACTTCGGTAAATCGACATTATCCACCCAACCGGCAAAAATCACCCTCGCATCAATTCCCAATTCCTTGGCTTCTTGTTCATACTGTAACCGCCTATTGCCATCTCCGACAACCAAAAATTTCAAGTTGGGGTATTTGCCTTGAAGCAATTGCACTGCTTTCATAATCAGGCTTACTCCTTTAAAATAATGATGGGCGTCCAAGCAACCGACAAAAATTAACACCTTGTCCTCTGACTTCAAATTTAATTTCTGCATCAATGCAGAATCTTTTGGTTGCGGATAAAATTTTTCCGCATCCACCATATTGGGCACGACAAAAAATTTAGCCGGATTCTTCCTATAATACTTGGTCAGATAGCAATGTTCTAATTGATCCGTAGATAAGCCAACTACCCGATCACTGAAATAGACAAACAAACCCAAGAATAATTTGATATAAATTTTGAAAAAATATTTTTTGAATCCATCGCCAATGGGATCCATCTGATGATGCAAAATCATTTTTTTGCGATAAATTAATTTGGCAAACAAAACGATCCAATCCGTGCCAAAAAAAGGATAATACAAATGCAGAATGTCATAATCTTTCAGACGCCACAAAAGCGACCACATAAATCCAGCTTTGCCGAAAGCGGGAAATGGCTTAATGGCGAATTGCTTAGCACCGCTCTCCGTGAGGCTCAAAGTGTCATGATATTTTGGCGTAAACACACCAACTTCATATTTATCAGGATTGAGATATTTAGCATGATAAAAGGCAGTATTGCCGATTCCGCCACCACCAGGAGGCCAGGCGCAGACGATAATAGCTATGGACTTTTTTGGCATTTCTTTAAAATTTTAAATTATAATCGCTATGTTGATTATACTTTGAATAAGGCGCTTAGTCAAAGGGTGGATATTTCTCTATATCACCACTTTTATGTTATAATTTAATTAATATGCGAAGAAAAAAACCAGACAATAAAACTTCAGACATCAAAAATATTTTTTTGTCTTTGAAATCAAATCCCAAAGGATTAAGCGAAAAGGAGGCGACAATAAGATCCAGAAAATACGGGCTTAATGAGATTTGCAAAAAAAAGAAAATCCACCCTTTTATTAAATTTCTTTCTTATTTCAAAAATCCTCTCATTTTGATTCTCCTAGTAGCAGCATTTATCTCCGGATTGACGGGAGCGTTCAAGAATTCCATCATTATCACTGGCATGGTATTCCTCAGCATCGGATTAAATTTTTATCAGGAGCATAAATCCAATAAAGCCGCAGAAAAAATTGCCAAGAAATTAGCTGTGCGAACTACGGTGCTTAGGGACGGCAAAAAGAAAGAAATACTCACAAAATATATCGTGCCCGGAGATGTCATTCTTCTATCTGCAGGAAATATTGTTCCGGCCGATGGCGTCATATTTGAAGCGGATGATTTTTTTGTCAATGAATCAGCACTTACCGGAGAAAGTTTTCCGGTTGAAAAAATCTTTGGCGGAAAAAATAAATCTGGATTGGTTTTTTCTGGGACCAACGTGGTTTCCGGATACTGCCAAGTACTCATAACAGCCACTGGCGCCGAAACCGAATATGGCAAGATAGCCAAGGATATTTCTACTCCGGAAGAAATCAATGCTTTTGAATCAGGAATAAAAGATTTTGGGTATTTGATTGTCAAAGTAATTATTTTTATTGTTGTTATAATCTTTCTTATAAACGGATTTCTCGGTAAAGATTTATTTTCTTCTTTTGTTTTTTGTATTGCCGTGGCTGTCGGAGTCACCCCGGAATTACTTCCTATGATTATGAGCGTCAATATGGCCAAAGGAGCGATTAAAATGGCCAAAAAAGGCGTCATCGTCAAAAGACTCAACGCTATTCCCGATTTCGGTAGTATGGATATATTGTGCACCGATAAAACCGGCACCCTGACAGAAGATCACATTACCCTAATCAGGCACATGGATGTTTTTGGAAACGAATGTCAGACGGTTCTGCGTTTTGCCTACATCAATGGCTTTCTAGAAACTGGCATCAAAAGCATTTTGGATAAGGCCATTTTGGATTTTAAAGACATAGATACCAAGGGAATCACAAAAGCCTATGAAATCCCTTATGATTTCATGCGTAAGAGGTCATCAATTATTTTTAAAGAAAAAAAGGAGATTACTATGGTCACCAAAGGCGCTCCAGAAGAAGTTTTCAAAATTTGTTCCACATACTACAACAACAAAAAGAATGCCAAGCTCACTGCCGCTCAACTCAAAAAAATTAACGCTCTTTATGAGAAATTATCCAGCGAAGGACTTAGGGTTCTAGCTGTTGCTACCAAAAAAGCAAAAAGCAGTGCCTATACGAAAGCCGACGAGACGGAAATGACTCTCAATGGTTTTGTCGCTTTCTATGATCCACCCAAACAAAGCGCCAAAGAAACCATTGAATTTATGAGAAGCCATGGTGTAGAGATAAAAATCCTCACTGGAGATAGCCCACTCGTCACCAAAAAGATTTGTGAAGAATTAGGAATACCAATCAAGGGAATACTTTTGGGAGAAGATTTAGATTCAGATAAAATGAATGATGACGTTATTGCCTATAAAGCGCAAAATGCCAATATCCTGGCCAGATTATCTCCCAGCCAAAAAGAAAAAATCATCTCAGCTCTTCGCAAGAAAGGATTTGTGGTGGGATATTTGGGAGACGGCATAAATGATGCGCCATCGCTCAAAAGCGCCGATGTGGGAATCTCCGTGGATAATGCTGTTGATGTAGCCAAAGAAACCGCTGATATTATTCTGATGAAAAAAGGCCTCCAAGAACTAATGGAGGGCGTGCTTGAAGGCAGAAAAACCTTTGGCAATACCATGAAATACCTCATGATGGGACTTAGTTCTAATTTCGGCAATATGTTTTCCATGGTCGCGGCAGCACTATATCTTCCCTTCTTCCCCATGTTGCCCGGACAAATTCTCATCAATAATTTTCTTTATGACACATCCCAACTTGCCATACCATCAGACAAAGTAGATCCAGAATATTTGAAAAAACCAAAGCATTGGGATATGAAATTTATTAAAAATTTTATGATCGTATTCGGTCCGATCAGTTCCCTATTTGATATTCTGACCTTTATTATGCTTTTCTCTGTTTTTCATCTACAGAGCACCGCTTTTCAAACAGGTTGGTTTATAGAGTCCCTTGCCACGCAAACGCTTGTTATTTACATCATACGTACTCGTAAAATTCCTTTTCTAGAATCTCGCCCAAGCAAATATTTAGTAGGGGCAACGTTGGGAGTTATTCTCATTGGTTTTATTCTTACAACCGGTCTTTTCAATAAATTCTTCGGCTTCTCTTGCCTGCCATGGCCTGTGATTGGATCTATTGCCGGACTCGTTTTTGTTTATCTAATTATGGTGGAAATTATGAAACAAATCTTTTACAAAATTTATGATAAAAAATATCAAATGTAATCCTTTGTCATTCCGACCGAGGCCTCAAGGCCAAGTGGAGGAATCCCTTTAAGCGCCATCAAATATGATTAGAAAAGATTTATCCTGGATAGAAGTTTCCCAGAAAGCTCTTAGTCAAAATATCAGGATTTTGAAAAGCACACTCGGCTCGAAAACAAAATTAAGCGTCTCCGTAAAGGCTAACGCTTACGGACATGGAATTGTCGAGACTTCTCGTATCTTCTTGCGCAATGGAGCTGACGGCCTATGCGTTAATTCTTTTGAAGAGCTATTGAAATTAAAAAATGAGAGCATTAAATGCCCTATTTTAATTATTGGTTATGTGCCACCTAGACAAATCAAGCAAGCCATAAAATTGAAAGCTGACCTATTCGGCTTTAATTATGATTATCTCAAAATCATCTCAAGTGAAGCCAAAAAAATAAAAAAACATGCGAGCATCTATCTGAAAATCGATACTGGAATGTCCAGACAAGGAATTTTAGCTGATCAGATTTCGGATTTAATTAAAAAAATAAAAAAACTTCCGTATTTAAATATCACCGGGCTATCAACGCACTTCGCTACAGCTGATGGAAAAATCAACAACAAAGAATTTCTCAAACAATTAAACTCTTTCCAAAAATCGGCTGAGATAGTTCAAGCTTCATATAATTCAGTAATTCTCTGTTGCGCCAATAGTGCTGCCTCTTTGACTTATCCACAGGCCAGATTAGACATGGCACGAATAGGAATCTCTGCCTATGGCTATTATCCCAGCATTGAGACCAAAAAGATTTGGAAAGGAAAACCTTTAATTCCTGCTCTTAGTTTCAAAACCATAGTCACGCAAATCAAAGATATACCTGTTGATTCATTGGTGGGCTATGGTGGGACTTTTAAAGCCAAGAAACAAATGAGAGTTGCAATCTTGCCAGTTGGGTATTATGATGGCTTAGATAGAAAATTAAGTAACAAAGGCGAGATTCTAGTCGATGGAAAGAAGGCCAAAATAATCGGAAGAATCTGCATGAATCTAACTATAGTTGACATCACTGCCATTGATGGTGTAAAAATTGGAGATGAGGCAGTTATTATCGGACGCCAAGGAAAAGAACAAATTACTGCTGATGACCTAGCTAAACAAATTGGCACGATCAATTATGAAGTCTTGGCCAGACTACGGGAAAACTTAAATAAATATTATTTGTAATTATGTTAGCTAAATTAAAAAACCGCGAGCTTATCGCGGATAATACCCTGATGGCCACCTTTTCTCTTACTGAAAAGATTGACTTCATGGCGGGACAATTTGCCGTAGTTTCCTTAATTGATCCACCATATCAAGACGACAAAGGATCGGACAGATATTTTAGTATCAATAATTCACCTAGCCATAATCAAGAAATTACAATCGCAACTAGACTAAGCGACAGCGCTTTCAAAAAATCACTCAATGAGATGCCTTTGGGTTCGGAATTAGAAATCAAAAGCATCGGCGGAAATTTCACCTTGCCCAAAAATCAAATCAAGCCTTTGACATTTATTACCGGCGGAATCGGCATCACGCCGTTTATGAGCATGCTCAGATATATCCGGGAAAACGATTTGGATTATAATTTAACCATGTTTTATTTCAATAGAACCCAAACCTCTACAGCTTTCTTGAGTGAATTGCAAAAATTAAGCCAAGAGATCAAAAATTTCTATCTTATTTTAATTATGACCGATGATAAGACTTGGCCTGGCGAAAAAGAAAAAGTCACGCCTGAATTAATTAAAAAATATCTGCCCGATTGGACAGATAATACTTTTATGATGGCGGGTCCGCCTGCCATGGTAGAAGGCGTGTCCAAGACGCTCTCAGAAATGGGCATCAAGAAAGAAAATGTTCTTACCGAGATCTTTACCGGATACTAAAATTAAAATATTTTTGTAAAAAAGAATCGAGCCCACTTTGATATTATCTCGGTGAGCCCGTTGTTTTGTTTGCGATTTGCCAACTAGTCGCGGTGACTAGCTAGCGAGGAACATGCAGGAGGACCGCGGATTACCTGATACCCAGGGCGAAATACGCCCTGCGATCGGCCTGATCCCTGGCCCTTTGAGCGAGTGCCCGCTCGTTACTCCGCTTGAGATCTTCTATATTTATGATTAAAAACCTTGGCACGTCATCATGACGATTCCATCTGACATGCTGAATTTCTGCCATGGCCTGATCATAATCCCCATCAAAATAATACACAATTTGCACAGAGACAACTTTTATAAAAGACTCTGCGGTTTTAAAGCTACCACCAGAGATTTCCAGAGCGCCACTATTCTGATGAAGAATGACATAGTGCACGAGAATTTCCAGTAATAGCCAGATCTGGTCCAGCTCAAAAATCTTGGACATGGCATGGATGTTAAACATGCCGTCGTCATAAAAAAATAGATGACGACCATTCTGGTTCCGACTACGCCTATCCGCATCCCTCAATCTATTCAATAGCTCAAAAAATGGGACAGACGAATGCAGAATCCGCTCCTCCATCCATTTCCGACGATCGCGTGCCTCCTCAGGCGCCTTGGCTTCCCGCCGCCGATTCACCTTCTGGCGACCATAAGCAACCAACGTCGCCAGGATGGCGAACATGATCGCAGCAGTAATCAGAGCTGACGTAACGCTAAAACTCAACATGATCAAATCCTCCCAGTGCCAGTGAGGCACTTGCACCAATGAGGTGCTCTTCTTGCCTATTTTCTACCCGGAATGACCAGGGAGCGAGAAAGACCCGCATAGACTACCTTCAACGAACACACTGAGAACAGCCCCAGTGCCTTTGCTATTATAGTATAATTTATAAATCCTGTCAACAAAAAATAGCTAAAATATAATATCTTAGCTAAATTTGGAATATTATGACACACACGAAAATATTACCAAAATACCACTCTCTTCAAAATCCACAAATAAACCTCCATCAAAGGATTTACTACCAACCTCAAAATCGGACTATCAATCTCCTGATAACTTATGGATCCGACAAAAAATTTAAGCAGTTCCCTGTCTTTGACTTTTCTAATTTTAAACTGGACATTAAATCTATTGATTATGATATGAGGCAAATGACACAAAATCCAGCCCCAACCTCTCATCTTCTCCTTAAACCATTTGTTCTTGATGGAAAAAAATATTATGCCCAGCTCCATCACCAGTAATGGTGGCAGAATCAAAAGCAAAGTGGCTAGACGATAATTTTCCAAAAGCACCATCCAGCGATTGCGATCCATGTAGTAGAATTTATACTTGGCTTTGCTGTAATTGTATTTATGATAAACGACCGCCAACGGATCAAGCATGATTTTGTATCCGGCTAGTCGCATTCTCCAACACAAATCCAAATCCTCATGATACATAAACATCTTGTCATCAAATAATCCGGTTTTCTTCAAAGCCGACATTTTGATGGCGCATGCCGCGCCCGAGGCGTAAGCGATTTCTACCGGCTCGGTAATGCGATTATTGTTTTCTTCTTGATATTTATCACAATAGCCGAATCCCAAAAAATGAATACTATTGCCAAAGCTGTTGATAAGATTTTTCTCCGGATGAAGCAAAAGCTTGGCTTGTACCACACCTATTTTTTTGTTGCTTTCAGCAAGATCAACCATGCGCCTGAGCCAATTACTCTCTACAATCGTGTCATCATTGAGGAGCACCAAATAATCCGATTTCTGCTTCTGCGCCAAAAAATAAGCCTGGTTGTTGGCGCCGTCAAAGCCGATGTTTTTCCCATTGGTAATCAATTTGACTTGAGAATATCTCTCCCGCACATATCCCACACTGCTATCCCTGGAATTATTATCAATTAGCAACACCTTATATAAATTTTTCGGATAATTAGAATTAAAAACACTCTCCAAACAATCCGGCAACTTATGTCTGGAGTTATAACTTATAATGGCAATTGTCACCTTCCTATGGCTGGTCATTATTTTTATGGATCGGTTCCGTCTCCTTTATGGCCAAATGCCGAGTAATACTAGTAATATCTTTTTCTATCTTCTCAATTCGCATAAGCAACTTGAATTGGAGATAAAATATCACAATTACAGAAACATAAATTATCAAATCAACTCCCCTGCCCACGCCGACAGTATCAGCCAGGTAGCTGGCAATACTGGGGAAAGCAATAAGAAGAATGGCCAAAAGCCAGATTATCAGCCAAATAACAAAATATCCGGCAGTTATCTCGCGTGATTTCATTTTCAAAATCAGCCTTATTAGCATCACCGCGATAATGACAATGAGAACAATTTGAACAATCATAATTTATTATTTCTTAAAAATCAAATCCCAAATTATATTGAAAGCATTGAAAATGCTCTGGCCTTTTTTCTTGGAATATTCCGTATAGACTATCGTCACCGGAACTTCCCTGTACTTCAGTTTGAGACGGGAAATTTCATGAAGCAGTTCCGAGGCGTAAGCATATCTGTCCTGGACTAAGTTCAATTGTCTAAGTGCCCCAGCGTTCCAAGCCTGAAAACCATTGTGAGTATCAGTCAACTTTAATCCTGAAGTGACAAGAGTAAAAATTAAGGCCAATTTTTTCATTATCCTAGTAGGCACCGGCATATCAATAGCTACCCCTAAATTTCTTGAACCAAGAGCCACCTCACAACTTCCTGACAATACCGGTTCCAGGACATTATTTATTTCTGAAGCTTTCATTTGCCCATCAGCATCAAAAAAAACCATCACTTCGTATCCATTTTCTAATCCGAATTTTATACCGGTTTTTACAGAAGCGCCCTGGCCTCTATTAATAATATGTTTCAAAACTTGAGCGCCGGAATTTCTGGCAATAAGAGCCGTATCATCTTGAGAGCCGTCATCAATAACAGCCACATCAAAATTCTGCGCCTTTACTTCTCTGACTACCTCTCCAATTTTGACTGCCTCATCCTTGGCTGGAATAATGACTAATATCTTCATGACTGGAAAAATTAAAGTAAATCGCCAGGATTTCTAATTCCCTGTTGCGCTTTCAAATAATCAACTGTCTGTCTGATCCCTTCATCCAGAAGCACAATAGGAAACCAACCCAATTTTTCCTTGGCCAGGGTTATATCCGCTAAATTCTGCTCACCCATCATGGAATCGCCCTTCTGATATATTACTTTTGATTTTGAATTAGTCAATTTAATCGTGGTTTGGACAATCTCACTGAATTTATTTTTCCATTCCGAAGCCATATTAATCGGACCACTTTCCGTACTCTCCATTACTTTCTTGATTCCTTTAATTAAATCAGAGATATAGAAATATGAACCAACACTTTTCTCCTCGCCATAAACCACAATATCTTTGTTATTCATGGCTGATTTGATCACTTCCGGCATCATTCTGCCATCAGATAATCTCATTCTAGGGCCATAACAATTGAAAATTCTCACCGTTTTGGTGTCCAAACCATATTTCAAGCGATAATTTTCCACCAATGTTTCTCCAAATCTCTTGGCTTCCGCAAAGCAAGCTCTCGGCCCCAATTGATTTACCAATCCGACATAATCTTCTTTGAGTAATTTTCCTTTATTGCCATCACCATAAACAGAAGCGCTGGAGGCATAAAAAAATTGAGCCTTGTGCCTGACTGCCAAATCAAGACAATTTCTAAGTCCTACGGAATTAGCCAGTAGCGTCTCAATAGGATATTTTTGGTAATCTCGCGGAGATGTCGGGGAAGCCAAAAAATATATTTCCTGCAACCCCTGAAATTCAATCTGAAATTCCTTGAGCTCTGGCAATGCTTCCAAATTTATTTCATTTATAATATCATGCTTGATAAATTCAAAATCCGGGTGCTGCAATAAATGCTCAATATTACCTTCACTGCCGGTAATAAAATTATCCACACAGATTATCTTATTTTCTTGTAGTAGAAAATCACATAGGTGCGAACCAACAAATCCAGCTCCTCCAACCACCAAGATATTTTTCTTATTAAATATCGCTTTTTTTATAGGCATAATAATTTTTTGTGTTATTCCTTAAATTATCAGTTATATTTATCTAATTATAGCAACAGATGTGCCAAAAAACAAGTCCGGCTGACTAAGCAGTTTTCTCTATTTTTGGCCGAAAAGTCCAAAATTTATTAACGGTAAAATTCAAAATACCCAAAATTAGAGTTATTCCTAATTTAGCCAGTAAGTCATCTACCTTTAGATAATCCACAAAAACATAAAGCAAACCGACATTAAGCAACATCACCGCCGTATTAACCAGAAAAAAAGCACCATACTGAGGAATCAATCCTCTCTTGACTCTGAACGTCCACCTTCTATTCAAATAAAAGCTCCAAGTTACGGCCACAATGAAAGAAATTGTTGTCGCGATAAGATAATAAACATGGAAAATTCTAGTCAGAACAATATAGACGATAAAATCCAAAGCCGTATTGGAAGTTCCCACCAAAAAGAATTTTATCAATTGTTTAATAAACGGAAATTTCTGGAAAAGATATAGCTTATTTGCTTTCTGCAATAAATTAGAAAATAACATCATTTAAGTCTTTTTATACGGGAAAATTCCTTTTTCCCAATCCGTTATGTTTTGGCCGGAGAAATAAATAAAATTATCACCTACATTCTTGATAACATTACTCTCAATAAATCCATTAGCCATAAATCCTTCCGTGGTCAACTTTCTTTGCGTTCCATTATCAATATACCAATAGTCAGATGAATTCTGATACTGGATAATTGAACCATCCGGATACTTGGAGCCGGCTAAAATCTGGCAACTGGAATCCTTGATATAATCACTTTCAAAAGAAGTTTGAATCAAAGAAATTTTACCACTGAAATGAGAGGCGCTGTACAAATCCGCTTCCCCGGTTTTATCCAGCAAGCAAACTTGGCCATTGGTTTTGGCTACGTACATATTGGAGCTGTTATCAAATTTGAAACGCGACCCTGGCCTAACCGTCACATTACTGCCAACCTGCAAACCGTCAAAAAAACTCTGGGAAACGGTCTTAACATTCTGTTCTGACCATGGCCCACTATACCAAGTCCGGAAAGTATCCTCATTGGAAAATAAATGCCTGCGATTGGAATTATCCAAAAAATAAACTGCTGGAAAATTAGCGGTCTTGATAAGATAGCCGATAGTGGATGACGGTACAAAATTTAATGCCGCCTTGATGTCAACCATACCGCTTCCTAATTTTCCTAAATAATTAGGATTTTCCGCATCAATGTTTTTGGCAGATTTAGTAAGCGCCGCAATCGTCTGATCCGGAAACCAAAATGGATTTTGCGCCTTAATCAAAGCCGCTCCACCAGTAACCACCGCGGAAGCAAACGACGTTCCACTGTAATTATAAAGATAAAGATTGTCAAATTTTTTCTTGGGCGAATAAAAAGCCAAACTTGTCAAACTCTCTCCGGGAGCTGAGATGTTTACGCATTTTGATCCGTAATTAGAAAATATTGATTTGCTTCCTGAATTGCTAAGTGACGACACTGCCAAAACCCATTTTCCGTTCTTGTCGCCATAACAAGCCGGAAAAATCGGATTTACATTCAAATCCATACTGTAACCGCTAGTTGAATTGCCTGATGCCGCCACGATAATCACGCCGCGATCATTGGCCCATTTTGTAGTCTTGGCCAATTCATCAGAATAATCATAGCCTACCAGACTTAAATTAATAATACTGGCTCCATTATTTACAGCGTACTTGATGGCCTTAACTAGATTGCTGGAATCGCCAGTGCCATCGCCGGCCAAAACACGGATTGGCATTATTTGAGCCTTGGGAGCCAGTCCCACAATTATGCCGGAAACGGCGGTGCCGTGATCCATGCCTTCATCTACATATCCGTTATCAAACTTGGGTCTGGGGTCAGATGAGTTAGAAACAAAATCCCAGCCCGTTAAATCGTCAACATAGCCATTTTTGTCATTATCCAGATGATCCTGGGTTTCACGAAGATTGTGCCAAATATTATTTTTTAAATCAGGATGATCAATGTCCACTCCCGAATCCAAAACAGCCACAATAACCCCATTACCCTGATTAGAATTCATACCCGCGCCGGCGTTTATAGCCTGATACATGCTCTGACTAGAAAATATGTCATGATACGAAGCAGCCATCGCCGAAGGAGCAAAAATAAAAAACAAGGCCATGATAAAACAGGTAGTCGCTATCCTTTTCATATTTTAAATAATTGTAAAATAATTATATTTGTCTTTTTATATTATACCCTATTTAGACAATAATTCAAAGATTGTTTTTTCATCAAAAGTATGCTATAAATAATTAAATTTAGAATAAACTTATTTGTCAAGTTATGCCCAATTTTATTATAAAAACAAAAAAATTGCTACTCCTGGGCGGAGATATAATAATCTTATATCTTTCTTTGTTTTTGACCTTAATACTGCGATACGGTACGCAGTCAATCGCCAGCCAATGGAATAACAATCTAGCGCCGTTTACTCTAATCTTTGCCCTTTGGCTGATAATATTTTTTATCAGCGATTTATACGACTTCAAAACCAACTACGGCCATCTTAATCTGATTAATCTGCTTCTTAAATCATTCATTATAAATGGCATTGTGTCCATAACAGTTTTCTATTTTCTGTCCCCTATTTTTACCATAAAACCGCAAAGAATTTTAATTATTGAATTGATTATCGCCTTTGTCATGATCTATGCTTGGAGGAGATTATTTCTGAACCGGATAATTTCATCAAAATCCCTCAATCATGCCTTGGTTATCGGACAATCGCCTCTGGCCGAATCCCTGAAATATGAAATTGAAACCAGACCTCAATTAGGATACAAATTATTAATCATAGACAGCCTTCCTATAAATCTAAAAGACTATTGCCTAGAGAAAAAAATTAACATTCTCATAGTATCCCAAGAGGCCAGAAACAATGTTGAATTTTCCAAAAAAATATTTGATTGTTTGTCTTTGGGAATTGACGTTTATAATTTAAACGGCTTCTACGAGCAGATTACCAATAAAATACCGGTGGAATATATAGACTATTCTTGGTTTCTGGAAAATTTATCTGAAAATTCCAAAACCATAACTGATGGAGCCACTAGGATATTTGATATCGTCCTTTCCTTGGTTGGCTTGGCGATTTCTCTTCCATTCTGGCCGTTTATAATCTTGGGAATAAAAATAAATTCCAAGGGTCCGATATTTATAAGGCAAAAAAGAGTGGGCAAAAATGGAGAAATCTTCCCGTTCAAAAAATTCAGAAGTATGATCGCCAATGCTCCTGATGGCAGCGCCGAGGGCGCAAGCGGTCCTGTTTGGGCTTCAGTTGATGATAATAGAGTAACGAAATTCGGCAGAATTATAAGGAAAACCAGAATTGATGAATTGCCCCAACTCCTAAATATTCTAAAGGGAGAAATGAGCTTTGTCGGACCAAGACCGGAAAGGCCGGAATTCACCGAAATTCTTACCAAAGAAATTCCTTTCTATGAAGGAAGATTCCTGGTCAAGCCGGGACTCACCGGATGGGCTCAACTCAAAGGGCCGTCTTATGGCGGATCCAAAGAGGAGTCTTTGGAAAAACTTAAATACGATTTGTACTACATCAAGCACAGATCATTTACACTTGATTTAAGCATCATCCTAAAAACCCTAAGATTAGTTGTCGGCGGTAAGGGGCAGTAATTACTCTTTTATAATTTCCTCAAAATATTTTTTATTGGCCTCCAAAAACTTTTCTTGCTTAAAAAATTCTTCTACTCT
Organism: Patescibacteria group bacterium; assembly: GCA_041671305.1. GTDB lineage: Bacteria > Patescibacteriota > Patescibacteriia > 2-01-FULL-39-33 > 2-01-FULL-39-33 > CAIPBY01. Next base: position 9,062 of record JBAZBX010000003.1, on the reverse strand, counting down.
TCTCTTGGCCGCCTGAGAAAATTTTAATTTCAGATCAGAATCTGAGATTATTTTATTTATAGCATAAGCCAGAGCCTTGGAATTTTTTGGTTCTACGGTAAATCCAGTTTCGCCATCAAGACTCACCTCTGGGACACCTGTGGGCAAATCAGTATTTATCACCGGCTTAGAGCAGGCCATGGCCTCCATTTGGACTAAGCCAAACACTTCCGAATTTGCCACAGAAGACAAGACAAACAAATCACAGGCATAATAATACGGGATCAAATCCTTGACAGGGTCAATAATGCAAACTTTATTTTCCAATCCACTATCTTTGATTTGCTCATTCAATTCTTCTTTGAGCGGACCGTCGCCGATTATCAAAAGTCTTCCCTCTACTTCGGCCATAGCCTCTATGAGATATTTGAAACCTTTATAATAGACTAATCTGCCAACAGAGAGAATTAACGGTACGCCATAATTATTTTTTATCTGCTTAGACTTTTCTTCTACTTGAGGAGTCAATCCATATTCCGCGAGATTAATTCCATAAGGAATTATTTTGCATTTTGAAGCTAACGGATTCAAAAATTTTGACTCTGAAATTATAGTTTTGTTGGAAACAAAAATAAAATTAGCTTTTTTTAAAATATAATTTATCAAGGGCTCTATCAAAAATCCAGCTAATTTTTGTTTTACAATATCACTATGATACCAAACCACCAGTTTCTTCTTGGCAAATATAGAATAGGCCAAAAAACTCAATGGAAACGGATGATGCAAAATTACTAAATCAGTTTCCTTTACTAATTTACGATACATCCCAAAAAATTCAAAAGAAATCGGCATACGAAACAACATGCCCAGACTTGATGCCCTATAAACTTTAATACCATTGATAGTTTCCACACCGCCCTTTCCCCCGCTCTGGCAAGCCAGAATTTCCATTTCAATATTATCTTTGCCATTTAGGCCTTCTGCTAAATCTTTGGCCACGTTTTCTATGCCCCCGATCCAAGGATAATAGAATTTATTGACTTGAAGTATTTTCATAATTATTTGTTCTTTTCAAATAAAGTAATTAATTCTTTTGCTGATTGATCCCAAGAGAATCTTGTCATGTTTGCGCTTCCCCGCTCAATAAGCTCCGTTCTTAAATTATCATCTATAAGCAATCTTTCCATGGCTTGACTAATTTCTAAGACATCATAAGGATCAACCAATAAAGCGCCCTGGCCGGAAACTTCCGGCAAAGAGGATACGTTGGAAGTTATAATCGGCGCAGAAAAATATTGACCCTCCAAAATCGGCAGTCCCATTCCTTCGTACAAAGAACAAAATGTCACAGCGACACAGTTTTGATACAACACCGATTTTTCCATATCGCCAACTACTCCCAAATATAAAATCCTATCTCTTAAATTATAATTATCTATCTCAGCATAAACGTCAAAAAATCTTTTTTCAACTTTACCTGCCAAAACCAAATAACAATCTTCCTTCTTTTGCGCCAGGAGACTAAATGATTTTATCAATCGGGCTATGTTTTTCCTTGGCCTAAAATTGCCAATACAAAAAAAATACTTTTTAATTGAATTATCTTGTCCGATTAAGTTAAATTTTTTAAGCGTCTGATTTGTTTCGTTTGCATTGGGAACTAAAAGCCGAGGAACTCCGCCATAAATTGCTAAAATTTTGTCTTCCTTAATGCCGATTATCTTCGTTATTTCTTTTTTTGAAAACTTCGAAATAGTAACGACCCCTTTGGAAAAAAACTTTGCGGACAGACAGGCCAGCTTAATATAAATTCTGGATATTCCCGCCGCCTCATCCCTAAATCTCGCAAAAGCACAATCTAAAATAGTCACCACTTTTGAACCATAAAACAGAGGCATGGCCAAAGAGGGACAAAACAAAAGATCTATCTTTTCTCTTTTGAGAATAAATGGAAAGATCAACTGTTGAAAAAAAATCAGATAATTTTTGGACAAGCTCTTGAGCTTTAACTCCTTCTTTATAACATTGGGAAATTGAAAGTCAAAAATTGAAGCTGATTTCTGATTAACAAAAAGGATATAGGTGTTTCGGTTGTCATTGGCAAAAACGGACGATAATAAATTATGGGCGTAGATTTCTATGCCTTGGACATCTGTATATTGCAAAAGATTAATTCCTATTTTCATTTTATTATCTCCAATCTTTATAATTCTTAGTTATACTCATTGCATTTTTATAAGACAAGGGAAACTTCTTGATCTCACTCTTTATTGCTATTTTCCAGAATACCCTTTCCCTTATTTTTTTAATGACACCTATCTGATAACGATAGAAATTTTTCCCCAAATAACTTATTGCCAATAATATAACGGATTCAATATTGAATTTTACAGATAATGACTTCAAAATATCTTTTCTGCCACTACTGTCACCAAGCAATATTTTTATATTTCCTAACTCGCGATATTTTACAAACATCTCTCTTTTATCCGCAAATAAATCCTCATGATATTTATTTAAAATGGACTCAATCATCTGTTTCTTTTTCGGCAGATTGGCATTGCTGGTAGCCTGGTCTACATGGCTTAGATAAACAACCAATGGCATATCTATCATTATCTCCTTGATCATTGAACCATTTTCTGCCGAATATTTATTCCAAGTTAAAGTCAGGTCAGCATCTTCAATCCCTATTAAATTTCTATCTTCGCCATAAAATCCCATTTTTTCAAAAAGTTCCTTACGATAAATATGACAACTAGGATTATCTCCGCTGACATTAAAAATTCCTTTCCCATAATTAAAATCCCATTTCCGACATTTTATCATATCGCCCTTTTGGTAAATTAATGTTAGCAGCATTATATTTATCATTTCCGGCAAAAGCGCATCATCTGAGTCCAGAAGAAGCACAAAATCTCCTTTCGCCATTCTAATACCAAAATTCCTCGCAGATCCTTGGCCACCATTTTCCTTATAATAATATTTTATTTTTGAATCATTCTCCATCACCTTGACACAAACTTCTCTGGTATTGTCAGTTGATCCATCATCAACAATAATCAATTCCCAATTTTTATAAATTTGATTGATAACACTGGGCACGGAAACATTAGCTAATATTTCAGAGCGGTTATGGGTTGGAATAACAATTGAAATTAATTCATCAATCATTTGCTTTAATTATTTCACTTACTTCATTAAATATTTCATCTACGGTTATTGAATCCATGTTAGCACATGGATAAGTACATTTGTCATACAAGCAGTTATGATCCTTATCATGACCAATTATTACTCTAACCTTTGATCCGAGAGGACTCCATCTATTTTTGTCAATTACCGCGTTCATCAATACAATAGTTGGTATTTCCTGGGAACCAGCCAAATGACCCAAGGCCGAATCACTGCCTAAAAATAAAAAACATCTCGAAAGAAAAACATACGTATCGGCAATAGACATTTTTCCAACCAAATCTTTTATCCTGTTATTTTTTATTTCACTTGTAATTTTCTCTCCTATCTTCATTTCATCCTTACTTCCCAAAACAGCAATCTCAAAATCATTATTTAATTCCAAAATCAATCTTATTAACTTTATCCATTTTTCAACTGGCCACCTCTTGTAATCCAGGCTCGCTCCGGGATGAATGGCAATTATTTTTTTACTGAATGTTTTAAGGATTTCTTCTGGTGAATTAGCATCAATGAAAGGAACCCAAGAAGAAACCCCGCCTAACCCGAATCTATTTAATATCTCTAAATATTTTTTACTCTCATGCTCAGTTTTATTATGCGACATCTTATGGGTATAAAAACAATTAAAAACCTCTTCCATAAATCCCATCCTAATTTTAACGCCAGATAATAATCCCAACAGGGAAACTTTCGCATATCCCCTGGCATCTATAAACACATCATATCCTCCTTCCTTAATCATTTTTAAAACTCCAAAAATTTCACCGATATCCTTATTCTTTATGGTGATTACAGAGCTAACCGAATTATTGCTTACAAAAATCTCTTTTGATGCCTCAAGACACAACACATCTATAACCACATTTTCATTTATTTTTTTTAACTCATAAAAAATAGGAGTTGACAAAAAACAGTCGCCAATATTATCCAACTTAACAAAAATTATTTTCTTTATTTTGGTATTATCTATCTTATTATCTGAAAACCAAAAAAATAAATTACCAAAAGCATCTACGACATAAGCCGCGGTTCTTACAATTGAATTTGTGTATGAATAATTCATCTAAATTAAATAAAAGCCCGTAAAGTTTTGTCAAAAAATTTTTCTATTTTATATTCTGGAACATATGACTTAAGTATTTTTTCAATAACTTCAGGATCATCAGGCAAATGATAAGTCCTAATAGAAATCATGGGCTTAAACCTCTTAATAGTCTGCTCAGCACCTTTAAGCATGTATCTTTCCGCACCCTCTATATCAACTTTAATAAAATCAATTTGTTCAATTTTATTAGCAATAACAAAATCATCAATCGTTGTTTGCTGAATTTTTCTTCTCGATTTCTCCGATTCTGGCTTAATGACCGATGAAGAGCCCTCAAATAAGTTTTCAGAATCTATATAGAATTCTATGTCTCCTTCCTGATCTCCAAGTGCTTTCTCAACTATTTCGATATTTTTACAATTGTTTATATTGATATTATTTTTCAAGATTGTCGCGGCTTCTTTTACTGGCTCAAAAGAATATATCTTGCCGGAATCGCCTACTAATTTGGAGGCTAATATAGTAAAAAACCCGACATTAGTTCCGGCATCTACTACTGTATCCCCGCACCTTAGGCAACAATTATCAGTTAAATAACATCCCTCTGAAAAAAACGGATTATTTAATAAATTTTCTACTTTATAATTACTAATTTCAAGGAATGGATATAAAATATCAAAGAAATCATCCGACACAAAAGGTACTTCAAAAATATATTTTTTACTTTTTATAAGAAAATTTTCATTTTTCCGTTCAATGGAAACTATTTTGCATTTTCTAGATAAATATCCGCTCAATGAAAGCCATCGAGGATGTTTTTTTCTGATTGACAATGGCATTAAAAAAATAATAGAAAACAAACCTCCCCTGTAGAAATTCCTGTTAAAAAAAATCGCAATTCTCCACCATATTTTCTGATAAAAAAATTTCATCTTAGTTTCATGTTATTAATCTAAAATTTAAATATTATACCTTCAAAAATATTAAGAGCCTGCTTTCTACTCTTCTTAAAAAATAGAATAAAAAGAGTGGCTGAAAAATAGGAAATCAATGTGGCTATCGCGGCGCCCATTATTCCGATCCTGGGTATTAAAATAAAATTTAAGACTACGTTCAGAATGGCGCTGGCAGAAGTTGAATAAAAAAATATCCTATTGTAATTCTCAACTATCAAATACTGAGTAACAGCGACTCCTAAAAATACTCCTACACCAGACCAGACATGCACGCTTAGTATTGGCGCGGCAGAAGCATAAGCTGAGCCATACATCAATCTAATAATGAATTCGGATGAAAAAGTAATCACCAATGCTATCAAAAAAGAAAGCCAAAACATAAGCGAATATACCTTTTTCAGACGTTTGGTAAATTGGATTGAATCGGTTCTGTGAGCATTGACTATGGCTGGAAAAACTGACCCGCAAATTATTCCAGGAATGAAATACCAGGCTTCAGAGAGTTTGGCGGCGGCGGCATATATGCCTACCGCATTATCATTAAGCATGCTTCTTATCATAACAGCATCAATTTTCATATAAATCGTAATAGCCAAAGATGAGAACATTAATGGCCAAGAATCCCTTAGCAAAGTTTTGGCCAAGCCGGAATTAAACCTCCAATTATTCACTTTTAATTTATTCTTCTTATAAATAACCAAATAGCAGAATGAAAGTATAGCCGTATCAAAGGCATAAGCCAATACCAACCAAAATACCCCAAGCCCAAAATAAATGAGCAGGAGCTTAATAATCAGGGAAATTACATTATAAATTATCTCCGCTATTCTGTTGTATTTAGCTTCTACTCTGGACTGGAAGAAAACCGATATAACATAAAATGACTGAAAAATGAAAGATAAGGAATATATAAAAATAAGGGTTTTAGAAAAAAAATCCAAACGCATGATATAAGCGGATAATGCTATAACCCCAATACATAAAAACGCTCCCAAAAACTTTATTATAAATCCAGTTCCTAAATATTCGTTATATCTTTGAGGATTCTTCACCAATTCCCTATTTAGTACGCTATCAATACCAAAACCAGCTAAAAATGCAAAAATGATACAGAAGCTCATGACATAGTTTAATAGACCATAATTATCCGGTCCAAGATAGCGAGCTAGAAAGATAACCACCACAAAAGACGAGGCCATGGACACGGCCTGTCCCAAAAACATCCAGCCAGTATTCTTCAAATACCGCCTAAATCCATGATGACCAGAATATCTGCCGACAAATTGTGAAATAACCTTTATCATTAATTTTATTAACCCAAACCTATAATCCTTTGTATTTGTTAGATGTTATTCAAGAATATATTTCCCAGAATATTTTTCAAATTTATTTTCTAAAAATACTATTCCATCCTCTCTACCCATATTTAATAACTCCTCCATGTCATCATTCCAAGGAAATTTCATCTTCCTATCTATTTTATTTCTATAGCCCATGTCATAAGCCTCTTCCGGAGTCAAGGATTTAAATTTATTTATTTCTCTTGGGATCAAAAATAAATTATTATAATGAGATTCAACAATGTCATAATTAAATTTTTTACAAAGCCTACCTACCATTGATACACTTTGACCATAGAAATGATCCTCAGACCACACATGATCTTCATTATATTTCACACTAAAACTTATAGGGGGGTGGTATGTTTTCATTTATTTCAGTGCAAATCAATCGCGGCCTAAATTCGGATAATAATTTCTCCAAAACAAAATAATCATAACTATCAATATCAAAACTCAAAAAAGCAAAATCTTTGGGACACAAACACGCGCCTAGAACCGACAGAATATTTTCAGGTATGACTTTTACCTTCAAAAGACTCACATTAGAAAACTTCCTATATGAATTAGCTAACTCAGCAAATTTAATAGGATTATATTCTACCGCCATTCCTTGCCAAGTATTTTTAAAAAACGAATAAGTATTTGACATGGTTATACCGTCTGAAGCTGCTATATCTACGCAATAATTATTTTCTAAGGGTAGGTTATCTAGGTATTTTTTAATAATAATTTCCTCGTCAAAAGCCGAGTGAGTAGTTTTACCCTTTAATGAATTAATAAACTTATTTTTAATGGATGACAAGAATACAAATACAACCGGTGATAAAATTTTCTTAGCTGCACGTTTTAATAACGACATGATAGATTTATTAATATTTAACTATTTATTCAAGCTATCTAACTGAGCTTTCAAAACTTTATTCCCCTTATCCGCTTCAGAAAAATATTTAACAATATCTTTCAAACTTGAAGTAAGGGAGTCTTTCTGCTCGGCGGGAGCCAAAGGCAACCAAGAAATCATATCTGCGGTTATCTCCTCAATTTTCTTGTCACTTATGCCATCTTTGGATATGACTTTGGCGTATGCCTCGTTATTTTTGGCCCAACTTAAATATCCTGTCATATCGGTCAACTCCGTAGCCTGGTAATAATTCAATTGAGCTCCAAAATAAAATACATCTAGCGATTTACGGAATGCGTCTTCGGCCAGATCATCTTGCTTCTGCATTATATAGTAATTACCCAGATAAAAATAAGTCTGGGCTAATTCATAATAAATCTGTGGCCTGCCAGGACTAAGCTCCTTGGCCGAATTAAAGGCCTCTATCGCCTTATTTAGCCTAGATGGATCAAAAACATAAGCCATGTCATAAAAACGCATCAACATCAGATAGTTGGATGTATTGTGGTTATTTTCAGTAATTTGATCTTGAAGCTGTCCTTCCATAGTATTGGCGAATTTAATCATATCTGATTGCGGAATTTGTTTTCTAGACTCAGCATTGGAAATCCAGCCAGAAAGACTGCTCTGAAAAAAATCAAAATAATGCCTGCGGTATTCTTGATTGCCATAAGTACCGCGAGCGATTACATTTTCAAAAGCATTAATTCTCTGCTGGAAGCTCAAATCAGGCAGGGCAAGCGCCTTGATAAAATCAGCGTTAGCAGAAACAGGATAAAGATTAAAAAAGTAAATCATGGGTACCAGCAGTACTATCCCCACCCAAAAACATACCGCTTTGAATTTTTCATCACGTAAAAATTTCCAATCAAAATTAGGTCCATACATGCCCACAAAACACAAAACCATCATGAGTGGCACATAAGTCACCAAGGCTTCAAAAATAAACATGTTTTGGATAATGTAAGCAAGAATCAAAATAGAAAAAATTATAGGAACAAAATATTTTCTGGCCCATTCTTTGACCTCAGGGGTCTTTTCTATTGAACAGTTATCATCTTTTTTATCAGAATTTTTGTGGAATTTCCAGAGAAAATAAAATGGCACCAGCAATACGGCGAGATAGCTGATTAAGCCGATTATTCCGCCAGTAATCGCCCTGTCACCTATCATGTTATGAGACCGGTCAAACCAGGATTCTGTATTTTTAGTGGTATAATATTTATCAAACACTTCATAAAAGTTTTCCTGGCCATAACCCAATATCGGCCGCTTCTTGAATCCTTGCCAAGCGATTCCCCAAGTTACCAAACGGTTATTGGTTGAGCCATCCTTGAGGGAAATGGAGGCGATTCTGGAAAGAACCGGCTGATTTCTAATAAAATCAGAATTTTTAAATATATAGATGGAAGATATACCACAGACAGACGCCAAAATAATTAAAACTCCTATAATCTTAAGAACTTTTTTATTATAATAAAAAAACAAAAGGTAAAGCACAAAAATCATTCCGCCGATTCCAAGCGCAATCATGGCTCCCCTAGTTTGAGTCTCCAAAGCGATAAACATCTCCAAGAGAACTAAAAATCCATACCAAATTTTCAAAGGAATATTTTTTCTTTTGAAAAACATAAATAAGG
>JBAZBX010000002.1:0-75603 GCA_041671305.1 Patescibacteria group bacterium | reverse complement strand
GATGTCAGCGGCAAGCCGATTTTTGTCCAACTGGACAAGATGCCTCATTTACTTATTGCCGGTGCTACCGGTTCCGGAAAATCCGTTTGTGTCAATTCCATTATCGTCAGCTTGCTCTATCAAAATAGTCCGGATGAACTCAAGTTTATTTTGGTGGATCCTAAGAGAGTAGAATTGCCGCATTATAACGGCATACCTTATTTGCTGACTCCAGTTATCACTGATGTCAAAAAAACTATTGGCGCTCTGAAATGGTGCATTGTAGAAATGGAAAAACGTTTTGAACTTTTGTCCAAAACAGGAAACAGGAATATTGCCGGTTACAATCAGACCCACGAAGAAAAAATGCCCTATATTGTTTTTGTCATTGATGAACTCGCGGAATTGATGTCTCTGGCTCAAAATGATATGGAGGCGGGAATTGTGAGGTTGGCTCAGATGGCTCGCGCCGTGGGCATTCATCTGATTTTGGCCACGCAACGTCCTTCCACCGAAGTAATTACTGGGCTGATCAAGGCGAATATTCCCGCTCGTATCGCCTTTGCCGTGGCTTCATCTATAGATTCTCGTACTGTCTTGGACGGCTCCGGAGCAGAGAAGCTTGTCGGCCGAGGAGATATGCTTTATCTCAGTCCCGAAGTCAGCAAGCCAAGGCGTGTGCAAGGCGTTTTCTTGTCTGACAAAGAAATTACGGATGTTATAAGATTTATTAAATCATTTGGTGAGGCGGATTATGAAATTGAATTTAATGGCAATTCCAGCGTTTCCATGGGAGGCTCTACAACTGGATTCAGCGATGATGATGATCCGCTTTTGGGCGAGGTTATGGAAATAATCAGGCAATCCGGCAAGGCTTCGGCTTCGCTTTTGCAAAGAAGGCTGAAGTTGGGTTACGCCAGAGCGGCCAGGATTCTTGATTTGCTGGAAGAGCGAGGAATAATTGGTCCTTCCGATGGCGCTAAGCCAAGGGAAGTTTTCTTGGATAAATTGGGTGGAGTCGGAGCTGTTGAGTTCGCTTCCAGGGAACACGATTTGACCGGAGAACTGCGGCCAATAGAAGAAGAGGAGGAGGAAGAACCGAGTTTTACTGCTTTCAATAGTTTTGAAGAAGTTAAGTCGGAAGATTCTGATAGTGAAAATCCTTTGATGGACAATAAAGAAGCTCCTGAAGAATTAGAAAATATACCTGAATTTTTAACAGATGAAATAAATGATATTGGTGCGGAGGAAATTGAAAGCAATGATGCATCGGAGGATCCCAATCAAAATAATGTTATTGCTGAAGTAGAAATGATAGAGGAAGTGGTAGAAGAAAACTCAGAATTAGAATCGGAAGAGCCAGAACCTTTTGATGAGGCGGAGGAACAAGAGGAGATTGAAGAATTAGAACCAGAAGAGAAGGAAGGGGAAGAAGAGGAAGAAAAAAATGAGTCAGATAAAAAAGATAAAAACCCGCCTTCTCCTAAAGGTTATGGCGAGGCGAGGAAAAAACTTTTTGGCGAGGATGAATGGACATAAGAGTACTGGCTTTATAAATTTTATTTAATAGGGTAAATGACCAGATCGTATAAAAGATATCAGCCCGAAAATTTGGGAGTGATGCTTATTGGCGCTAGAACGCGAAAGGGCATAAGCATAGATGGGGCGTCCAAGGATTTGGGCATTGCTTTTAAATATTTAGAATCCTTGGAGCATAACAATTTATCCGGTTTGCCTGGCAAGAAATATGTCAGAAAATATCTCAAATCATATTGCAAATATTTGAATCTTGATTTTGGCGTTTGTGTCAAGGCTTCACAGAGATTGCAAATGGAAATAGATAGAAAAAACGGTATAATCCAAAAGAGTTATTTCAGATCCTGGCCTACTTTTATCCGTAAGGCCTTTATATTTTTGTTAATTGCCACAGTTTTAATTTTTTTGGCGTATAAAGTGGGGCAGATTTTTACTCCGCCACCGCTTAGTATTTTGGAACCGATTGATGGATTGAAGACTTATAATACTCAAATAAAGGTGGCCGGATCATCACAGAAAGAGGCGGAAATATTAATTAATAATAAGGCGGTATTTGTAGATGATAATGGATTTTTCCAAACTCCGATTGATCTGCAAAAAGGTCTAAATTTAATAAAAATTAGCGCAAAAAAAAGATATAGCCAGTCCAGAGAGACGGATCTCAGAATTTTGCTTGTAGACACGAAAGAAAAATAATTGATAAATTGGAATTATTCTGTTAAGCTGAGGGAAGAAAATAAATCATTAAATAAATTACTATGGCAAAAAAGAACCAGGAAAATGGCGAAAATAGCGTCAAAAGAGAAGCTGTAAATACGGCTATAAATCAGATAAAAGAAAGATTCGGCGATGGCTCCATCATGAAGTTTGGAGAGGCCAAGGCCATGGAAGTAGATGCGGTTCCGACCGGATGTCTGTCTTTGGATGTGGCACTAGGAGTAGGCGGAGTTCCTAGAGGCAGAATAATTGAAATTTTCGGACCAGAAGCCTCAGGAAAAACGACTTTGGCTCAACATATTGTCGCCGAAGTGCAAAAAATGGGTGGTGTGGCTGCTTTTGTGGATGCTGAGCATGCTTTGGATCCTGATTATGCCAAAAAAATCGGAGTGAGAGTAAGCGATTTGTTTATTTCCCAGCCGGATACCGGAGAGCAGGCTTTGGAAATCGTGGAAACCCTCGTTCGTTCCAATGCTATTGATGTGGTAGTAGTAGATTCTGTCGCCGCCTTGGTGCCAAAAGCGGAAATTGAAGGAGATATGGGAGATTCTCATATGGGTCTTCAGGCCAGATTAATGAGCCAAGCGCTCCGAAAGTTGACTGCCTGTATTTCCAAGAGCGGAACAGTTCTGATTTTTATCAATCAGCTCAGACAGAAGATTGGAGTGTTTTTCGGTAATCCAGAGACGACGACTGGTGGTATGGCTCTCAAGTTTTATTCATCCGTGAGAATTGAAGTCAGACGTAGTGCGCAAATCAAGCAGGGTGAAAAGAATATTGGTAATAGGGTTAAGGTAAAAATTGTAAAAAACAAAGTGGCGGCTCCATTCCAGACTTGCGAATTTGATATCATGTACAATGAGGGAATTTCTATTGCCGGTGATTTGCTGGATATGGGAATAGAGCGAGGCGTAATTAAAAAATCAGGCAACACCTATACTTATGGCGAGGAAAAGCTGGGTACAGGCAGAGAAGTGGCTAAAGCTTACTTAAGATTAAATCCAAAATTAATTGATATAATTAAGAAAAAGATTTGGGATGAAATTAAAAAGGGCAGAGATGACGATCAGGAAAAGGAAAGAGTAGCTAGGGGCGGAGAGCCAATTGCTCCAGAAGAAGAACCAGAACCAGAAGAATAAATTCTATAAAATAAAAATAGTCAGCCTAGAGGCTGACTATTTTTTATGTGAGAAAATTAACTGACTCTTTCTACATACTCACTTGTATCGGTATTTATTCTGATCGTATCGCCTTCTTTGACAAACAGCGGAACTTGGATGCTCATGCCGGTTTCCAGCTCAGCAGTTTTGGTTACTCGGCCTTGAGCGCTGTTGCCTTTGACTCCATCAGGAGCGGAGACAATTTTCAATTCAACCTTTGGAGGGAGAGAAATAGAAACCGGATTGTTGTTGAAATACAGCGCATCTACTTTGTCGCCATCTTTCATAAAACCGATTTGGTTGATGATGGTGTCTTTTTCAATGGTGAATTGTTCAAAATCATCTTGGCTCATGAAATAGTAACTATCGCCGTCGTTATATAGATAGTCAACTTTTTTTCTTTGCAGATTAGCTTCTTCAACTTTATCGCCAGGATGGTAATTTATTTCTGCTACTTTGCCGTTGATTAAATTTTTTAATTTTGTCTGCATGACTGGTTTTCTCTGTTGCATTCTGACAAAATTAGCTTCTACTACCACATAAGGCTCGCCTTCAACTAGTACGCTTAATCCTTTTTTGATATCGTTAAGTGTTGAAATCATAGAAATTTATTGCTATAAATTTAATAATCAATAACCAAGAAAACAAGAAACAAATAAATAATTCAATAATCAAAATAAAAAATGTTAATTTTTTGATTATTGTATCTTGATTATTGGTTATTTTTTTTGATTTATTTCGTTACAAAAGGCAGAATTGCCATTATGCGAGCGCGCTTAATAGCCTCAGCTAATTTTCTCTGATGCTTGGCGCAGACGTTACTTCTTTTTCTGGGTACAATTTTGGAATAAGAAGAAATGAAGCGTCTCAAAATATTATTATTTTTGTAATCAATGTAGTCAATATTGTTGACACAGAAATAGCAATATTTTTCTTTTTGGATTGGGCTAGTTTGTTTTTTATAATTGTTCATATTTTTAAAATGGTATATCTTCTACTTTTATTTCTTCCTCAATGGGGGATTGGTTGTGAGAACTGGATGAATTGTCCGTGGACTCATATGTCGGCTGGTCATAATTTTGTGATGGACTGGCATCTCCAGCACCCCTTGGACCTAGCTGAACATTTTCTGCAATGATTTCTGTTTTCCAATGTTTGGCTCCGGCTTGGTCAGTCCAATTTCTGGTTTGAATTCTGCCTTCTACCATGCATACTCTGCCTTTGGCCAAGTATTGTCCGACAATGTCGGCTAGCTTGCCCCAGGCCACGATGTTGTGGAATTCAGCCTGCTCTTGTTTCTGACCTTGTTGGTCTTTCCAAACCCTGTTGGTCGCGATAGTAAATGAAGCGACGCTTTGACCGTTGGCAGTTTTTCGCACTTCCGGGTTGGCGGTGAGATTGCCGATGATAATGGCTTTGTTGAGATTCATAAAATTAGAGTTATGAATTAAGTTTTATTATTAATTATAATGTAAACTTTTCGGCTCAGTTCGTTCTAAGCGGATTATCGCTTATACGATAGTGTCATCTTGAAGCATTTCGTCCAATTTTTCATCCAGCTTCTCAATGCTTACTTTTTCTTTTTCTTTTTTCTCAATTTTTTCTACGGTAACCGGTTTGACGTGAGTAGGAACATGAGCGTGAGCATGAGTTCTTTCTTCCGGATTTGCGCCTTCAAGCCTGGAAGCCTCGCTCCTCTGTTTCTTCTGTCTGGCGATTTCTTTTTCGGTAATTTTGTGCTTTTGAATAATCTGAGCACGAAGAATTTCTTTGTCTAATCTGAGCTCATTATCAATTTTGATCATGTTGGCGCCTTCTTCCAACTCAAATTCAGTCACGATGTAGTAGCCGTGAGCGACTTTATTGATGGGATAGGCTAGTTTTCTTTTGCCCAAAAATTCTTGGAAACCGATTACGGCTCCGAATTTTTTGAGAAGAGAGTCTACTTTCTCTTGGATCTTTTTGGCTTCGTCCTCGGTGTACTGGTTGGGGACGATGTAAAACAGTTCGTAGTTTTTCATTTTGTTTTTTATTCCTTTAAAAAAATATCCCAAGGCAAAACCTTGGGTAGTTCTTGCCTTTTCCTAACTGGATGGGATCCGTCAGGATAGTCCCGCATAGGCGGGTGGGAAAGGTTTACCCCGTTAAAATTATTTAACTGGGGGTTATTAATTAAGTTGTAAAATTATATTAGCATAAGATAGGGAAAGTGTCAAATCTGGCCGTTTTTATTTAATCTTTAATATTAGATAAATTATGTTATACTTATATTAAGTTTTATTAATAGTTTTGAGGCAGTTTATCCTCAAATTTTTATTGAATAAATTAAATGGAAAAATACATATTTATACTGGGAAAGAATAGGGAGCTGTCTTTGGCTGAAATAGGGACATTGTGGCCGGATTTGAAATTGATCGCTGTAGGGTCAGATTTTGCCGTTTTTGAGGGCATCAGCATGGATTGCCAGGAGGCTCAGGATCGTTTGGGAGGCACTATTAAGATAGGTACGGTCATTGGTGGTAAATTGGACAAAACAGTGGTTTTGGACCAAATTTTGGCCTCCAGAGGCACTTCTGAAGGGGGTAGAAGCAACTTCGGGTTTAGTTGGCACAACGTCCAGCAGGATAGGCGTTTTGGCATGGAGATAAAAAAGGAACTTAGGGCTCAAGGAATTTCCAGCCGTTTAGTGGAGAGCAAAGAAAAATCGCTTTCTTCCGTGATCATTACCAAAGAAAAGTGCTTGGATTTTATTGTTACGCCGAAATTTTTGGCGCTTACTTGTGCGGTGCAGGATTTCAAGGATTATTCTTCTCGTGATTTCGGCAGACCGAAGAGTGATGCTATTTCCGGCATGCTTCCGCCCAAGCTGGCCAAGATGATGATTAATTTGTCAGGTGCAAATTTTGAAGACACGATTGTGGATCCTTCCTGCGGTTCCGGTACAATTCTTTCTGAGGCGATGGCTATGGGATTCAAAAATCTAATTGGCAGTGATATTTCTGATCGGGCAGTTAGCGACAGCAAGGATAATTTAAACTGGCTTGTGGATAAAGAAAAAATTAATGATTGCAAATTTGATATTTCAAAATTAGATGTCACAAAATTATCTGAAAAAATAAAATCTAAGTCCGTGACGGCGATTGTGACCGAGCCTTATCTGGGTCCTCCCATCAAAGGCAATGAGGGCGAGGCAAAAATTATTAAAATTATCAAAGACTTGGAGCAATTGTATCTGGCTTCGTTTGCTCAATTTGAAAAAGCGCTTTTAAGCGGTGGCCGGGTAGTAATAGTGATGCCTGAATGGCATTTGGGAGATGAGGCATACGGCATTAATATTGCTGATAAGATTGAAAAAATGAAATTTTCCAGAGTGGATGAAGGCAATCTTATTTACAAAAGGGAAGATCAAAAAATTTGGCGTAATATAATTATTTATGAAAAAGTTTAAAATAGAAATAATTCTGGCGATTTTAATTTTGATCCTAGTGGTCGTGATTGGGTTGCTTTTTGTGGCCATAAGGTCGGCCAAGACTTCCACTTACCAGACAGGACAAATTAAGGAGGTGATGGCGCAATCCCTTCCGGCGACTTTTGCTGTGGTGGAGGAGCCAATTGCAGTAGAGCCGAAAGAAACCATCATGGCTTTTGGCGGTGATGTCATGCTTTCAAGAGTGGTGGGACAGAAGATGGTTAAGAAAAATGATTTTGCCTGGCCGTTTGAGAAGATTGGAAATGAATTCAAAAAAGTTGATTTGGCAATTGTTAATTTGGAATCGCCGTTTACTATTTCCAGTGGTAGTCATCTGGTTCAGACCGGATCGTTTAGTTTCAATGCCGATCCCAAGTCTATGGCTGGATTAGAAGAAGCGGGAATTGATTTGATTTCTCTCGCCAATAATCATTTTGGCAATCAGGGGCAAAAGGGTATGCTGGATACTTTCAAGACTTTGAATGATAATGGCATTGGTTATGTGGGAGCCGGCAAAAACGACAGGGAAGCGCATGCGCCATATATTAAAGAAATTAATGGCGTGAAGTTCGGCTTTTTGTCTTACGCCTATCCTGAAGATTTGTATCTTGCCACTTCAGTAAAAGCGGGCATGGCCAATATGAATTTGGGAAAAGCCAAATCAGATATTGATAGTTTAAAAAAACAAGCAGATGTAATTATCGTGCTTGTCCATGCAGGAACGGAATATGTAGCCAAAGCTAATTCTCAGCAGATCGCTTTTGATCATGGAGTAATTGATGCCGGAGCAGATTTGGTTATCGGTCATCATCCGCATTGGGTGCAGAATATAGAAAATTATAAGGGCAAATATATTATTTATTCTCTGGGTAATTTAATTTTTGATCAGATGTGGTCGCAGGAAACCAGGGAAGGCGCAATTGCCAAGGTTTATTTCCAGGATAAAGAATTAGAAAAGATAGAAATTTTGCCGATTGTAATAAACGATTACGGACAGCCTGATTTGGCGATCGGCTCACAGAAGAGCAAAATACTCAAAAGAATGGGATTAAGCAGTGGAGAGATAAAATTATAAAATTAAAAAATAAAAAACCGGCTTATCGCCGGATTTTTTGTTGGCGTTAGATTAGAAAACCATATGCCAGATTTGAGATACATAGGGGCCGATAAGTTGCCAGATAAAGATTGAACCTGGCTTGATAAATAACTCCCATAGGCCGATCAAGGCAACAGCGCTGAGAACGACCAATAAGTAGAGAATCACTTTTAGCTTTGTGTCATCTTCCATAAAATTAAGATACAAGAAACAATAATCAATAATCAAAAAATGTAAAAATCTTTTTGGTTATTGTATCTTGGTTATTAGTTATTATTTAATTACTGAACCGAAAGTGAGCTACGTCGCCATCGGCCATCACATAGTCTTTGCCTTCCAATCTCACTAATCCTTTTTCTTTGGCTTTGGCTTCTCCCTCGGCATCAACTAGATCTTTCCAATTGATTATTTCCGCTCGGATGAATCCTTTTTCAAAATCGGTATGAATGACTCCGGCGGCTTGCGGAGCTTTCCAGCCACGTTTGATGGTCCAAGCCTTTGTCTCCATCTCGCCAGAGGTAATATAAGTAATCAAATTAAGAGCTTCATAAGCTTTGACGATCAGCCTATCTAGGCCGGAGGAATCAAGGGATAAATCCTTGAGGTATTCCTTGGCTTCGGCTTCAGGCAATTCGGAAAGTTCAGCTTCTATTTTGGCTGATACCGTCAGATAATCAGTCTCTTGCCCGCCTGCATCGTTATGCGAAGCATTTCGGGCAGGGAAAATTTTGTCTTCGTCAACGTTAAGCACATAAATCATGGGTTTGATGGTAAGCAAGTGCAGTTCTTTGATTAATTCTATTTCTTCTGGATCGGTAATAATTTCAAAGGCTAATTTGCCAGCGTCCAATCCGGCTTTGAGTTTAACTAAAACCGGCTCAATTTCCTTGGCTTCTTTTTTGCCTGCTCTGACTTCTTTGGCATTGGCATCAATTTTTTTGTCAACTGATTGGAGGTCAGCCAGGATTAATTCCATGTTTATGGTTTCTTTGTCAGACTCGGGATTGACTCTGCCTTCCACATGAATGACATTGCTGTCAGAAAATTGCCTGACGACTTGAACAATGGCATCTACTTCGCGGATGTTGGCTAGAAATTTATTGCCCAATCCTTCGCCTTTGGAAGCGCCTTTGACGAGTCCCGCAATATCTACAAACTCAATGGTGGTAGGGACTATTTTGGCGGAATGGGAAACTTGGCCGAGTTGCTCTAGCCTGATATCTGGCACGGGCACTACGCCAACATTGGGGTCTATGGTACAAAATGGATAATTAGAAGCATCAACCTGTTTTTTGGTTAGGGCTTTAAATAGTGTAGATTTTCCGACATTGGGCAAACCAACGATACCGATGGAAAAAGACATAGGGGATAAATTTATAATTTTTAATTTCCAATTTTTAAATTAGATCATTAAAAATTGTTTGAAAATTGATAATTGATCATTGAAAATTATTGTAGCCATTATACCACAAAAATCCTTATTTTTCAAGCCTTGCTAAAACCGTGATTTTGCTTTAACATGGTATATGTTATGACACCAGAAGAACAAAAACAAAAGTATCAGAATTTTTTGGAAACCGAATTTTCGGTTTTTGATTTGGAAACCTCCGGTCTTTATCCTGACAAGGATGAGATTTTGGAAATCGCCGCTTTGAAATTGCGTGGCAAGGAAATCGTAGATCGTTTTGAGGAGCTGGTGAGGCCGACCAAGTCAGTTCCGACTGAAGCGGAGAAAGTTCATGGTCTCAACGAGATATATCTGATTGCCAACGGACGCAAAATTGATGACGTGATGAAAGAATTTTTCCATTTTATCGGAGATTCAATCGTGGTGGGACACAACATTAGAGAATTTGACTGGCTGTTTATTCTTGATTATTGCCGTAAAAGATCTTTGCCCATGCCTGAGAACAAGATGATTGATACTTTGGAATTATCGCGCAAAATATTGACTTTGCCCAGCTACACTTTGGGCAATGTTGCCAAGCATTTTGGTTATGAACATATCAACGCGCATAGAGCTATGCCGGATGTGGAATTCAATGCCAAGATTTTTATTGAATTGATGGAAAGGTTACTCAATAAGAATTAATTATAAACTAAACGCCGTCTTGATCTTTCATCAAGACGGCGTTTTGCATTATTTATTTTTTCTTTGAAAGCAGGTAGGTATTTTTCAGTAGGCAGGCTACAGTCAGAGGTCCGACACCTCCAGGAACCGGGGAGAAATAGGAAGCGACTTCAGTCACTTTGGGGTCAGCGTCGCCGATGGTTTTTTCGTGCAGTTTATTTATTCCTACATCTATGATAATCGCACCATCCTTGATCATGGTTTTCTTCAACGCTTTGGCTTGGCCAATGGCAATGATAATAATGTCGTAATCTTTGGAATTATTTGGAATAATATTGCTTTGTTTGAGATTTTTTATTTTTAGTTCTTTTTGGATGTAGCTTTCTAGCCCGTTTATAAATATAGAACTCTTGCCGATGATGAGAGTTTTTTTGTTTTCTAATTTTTCTTTTGTTGATCTCAGTAGTTCAATAATGGCAAAAATGGTGGGAGGAATAACTTCCTTGTTTTTGGGATGGAATCCGTCTACATCTTTTCCTGGATCAACGGCATTGATTATTTTCTGAGTGTGATATTTCTCTGGCAGAGGAAGTTGGACGATAATTCCATTTGTACCTGGGTCTTCATTGAGGAATTTTATCATAGTCAAAAGTTCTTTCTCAGAAATATCTTGGTAGCAATCCTGATTGCATAAATATTTATGAAAATTTATCCCAACTTTTCCAGCTTCTTTTTCTTTCAAATTAACGTATAAAAGCGATGCCGGATCGTCGCCAATTAAAATAGTGGCCAAGCCGGGTTTTTGTTTGGATAAAAATATTTTTTGCGCCAAATCTAATTTTATTTCTTTGGCTAACTTTTCGCCATCAAGTATTTTGGCTAACTTTTTTGTTTTAGATTTGGAAGTTTTCATAAATCGGGAATCCCAGGGTTAATTCTTTGACTTGTTCTTTTATTTTTATTCTTAATTGTTCATCGTTTGGATTTTTAAATATTTGCGCAATCCATTCCCCGATGATTTTCATCTCATCTTCTTTCATACCTCTGGTGGTCAGGGCGGGAGTGCCGATCCTCATGCCTGAGGGATTGAAAGGCGTAGCCGGATCATAAGGAATCATATTGAAGTTGGTATAAATATTTGCTTCCGCCAAAAGATTAACCGCCTCCTTGCCAGGCAAGTTGACTGACCTGCAATCCAAAAGCATCAAATGAGTATCTGTTCCGCCAGTGATGACGGTGATGCCTGCATCGGATAAGGTTTGAGCTAAGGCTTGGCTGTTTTTGACGATTTGCCATTGCTTGGCTTTGAATTCTTCGCTTTGAGCTTCAGAAAAGGCAATAGCTTTGGCGGCGACAATATTGTCTAATGGCCCGCCTTGCATTCCGGGAAACACGGCCTTATCAATTTGTGAAGCATATTGGATTTTACTGACAATAAAAGCGCTTCTGGGACCAGAGAGAGTTTTGTGAGTGGTTGACGTTACCACATCAGCATAAGGAAAAGGAGTTGGATGAACACCGGCAATAATTAATCCTATGATGTGCGAAACGTCAGCCATGACTAGGGCTCCGACTTTATCAGCAATTTGTCTGAATCTTTGGAAATCAACCGTTCTGGGATAGGCAGTATACCCACAGACAATCATCTTGGGTTTTTCTTCAAGCGCAATTCTTTCAATTTCGTCGTAATCCAAAAGATGTGTTTCCTTGTTTACGCCATAGTGCACAAAATTAAAAAGCTTGCCAGAAAAATTTACCGGACTGCCATGAGTCAAATGTCCGCCTTGGCTTAAGTCCATGCCCATTATCTTGTCGCCGACACTAAGTAACCCCATGTAAACCGCCATGTTGGCTGAAGAGCCGGAATGAGGTTGGACGTTAGAAGCCCATTCTTGATCTGACAAGCCGAACATTTTCAGAGCTTCAGCTTTGGCCAAGTTTTCTATCTCATCAATGTACTGGTTGCCAGTATAGAATCTTTTGCCGGGATAACCTTCGGAATATTTATTGGATAAGGGCGTTCCTATGGCTTTGAGGGAGTCAACAGAAGCATAATTTTCCGAGGCAATCATAATCAGGCCTTCCTGTTGACGTTTAATTTCTTTTCTGATGAGTTCAAAAATGGCGGGTGCTATAGACATAGGTTTAAAATTAGTGATTTATATCTAAATTAATGATATAATATTAGCATTAAGAGAATAATTTTTCAATTGTTTTATTATGCAGAGATTTTATCTTCCTCCTTCTGATTTTTCCGGCGATTATGCGTCGTGTCAGGACAAAAAATTAGTCTCACAAATAGCCAAAGTGTTGCGTGCCAAAGAAGGGGATAGGTTTTTTATTTTTAATAATTTGGGCGGGGAATATTTGGCTCAACTTATCAAGCTGGATAGCAATTGCGCAGAATTTTTGCTCCTTGACAAGAGAGATGACGACAAAGAATTAAAAACCAAAATTATAATTTATCAATCATTGCTCAAGTCGGATAAATTGGATTTGATTTTGCAGAAGTTGGCGGAGATAGGAGTTTATGCGGTAGTGCCGGTGGTATCTGATAGATGCGTGGTGAGGGAGGTAAGTCCGGCGAAGAGAAAAAGATATGGAGAAATAATAAAAGAAGCCATTGAACAATGCGGAGGAACCAGACTTATGGAATTTGGCAATCTGGTAAATTTTCATGAAGCTATTAATTGGTGCAGTCAGCAGGAAGGAGATAAACTTATTTCTTGGGAGAAAGAAATTGATAATAATTTCAAATCAGAAATTAATAATAAAATAATTCATATTTTTGTCGGTCCGGAAGGCGGTTATGAGGATGAAGAAATAGAGGGAGCCAAGGCTTTGGGACTGAAAACCGTCGGCCTGGGCAAAAGAATACTAAGAGCGGAAACAGCTACGATATTTGTCGCTTCCGTTTTGGCTATGAGTGGTAAATAAAATAATTTCAATATTAATTTCATCAAATTTATGAAGGAAAAATTGGGAATTGCTTTGGCGATTATTTTGGCAGTCTTGGCTTTAATTTTGTCTATCTTGGCCATCGTTTATAGAGGTTGATTTTATTTTGTGAGAATAAAAATCCCGCTTGAAGGCGGGACTTTTTTATTTTCAAAAAGGATTATTTCAAATCCAAATAATTTTGGATGATCGGTTTTATATTGGGCGCACAATCGTCTGGCAAATTATTTATATCAAACCATTCCATGGCCAAAATTTGTTTACCTTTTTTCGGTTCTTGATCAATTGTGGCTAAATAATGAATAAGGATAATTGCTTCCGGCTGTTCTGACCCAGTTTCAGGAACCTCATTCCAAATGACTAGCGGTTTAAGAGGCTTTATGAGCTTGACTGTGGCGCCGATTTCTTCTTGAGCTTCACGGATGGCGTTTTCTTCCAAATCCATTCCCTTCAAAATTTTTCCGCCGCAGAATTTCCATTTTAATTCTTCAATAGGTCTGTCGCCGTGTTTAACCAACAGAGTTTTTTCAACCCCGTCGTGCGCTTGAATAATAACCGGGCCGGACGCGATCATATTGGTAAACACTCCTATTTCACCGAGAGTTGTTTTGTTGATATCAGACATACTTACTTACTTATTATAATTAAGGATTATTAATTATGAATTAATTTTTGTAATGACACTCTTAAATATTTTTAACCATGTACTCATCTTGCAACTCGTATCCCAATTTTTGATAATATTTTCTGACGCCAATGCCGGATATTACCGCTATTTTATTTAGACGATGTTGGCGGGTGATTGTTTCAGCTTGCTCCAATAATTTTTTGCCCATGCCAGTATGCTGTACTTCTCCTGCGTCGCCCAGGGAAGTAAGTTGTCCATAAGTATGTAATTCGCGGATTATAGCCGAATTTCGCAAGGCAGGAATAAAATTATTTTCAGGATGGTTATTTATTCTCAGCCGCAAAAAGGCGTATAAGATTTTTTCGTCTTTTGACTCAAATGACAAAAAATATTCCGTGCCTTTTGAAGCTTGATATTTAATTACATTTAACTTTGGCTTTTGAAAATTGTTTTGTTGGTGTCCCGCTTCCCGGCATCTTATGCACTTGCATGACCAGCCGTCTTGGCTTGCGGAATTATTGATGAGCTGACGCAGGTTGGTAATTTTATTTCCGGCCATAATGCTTTCCTCGGGAATATCACGAATCAGCCTAGTGATTCGGACAAAGGGAGGAGTGATTTTTTTTATTTTGACAATTAAATCTCTCAGTTGCCTGTCGGAGTATGGTTGGTACTGGCCAGTTTTCCATAATTTATATAAAGGAGCATATTTATTTACTACGCAAGGATAAATTTTGATCATATCCGGCATGTAATTTGGAGAACTATACAATTTTTTGAACATGGCCAAATCTTTGATTGGAGTTGATCCAGGAAGATTGAGCATGAGGTGATAGTTTATCTTGAATCCCGCTTTTTTTAGTAATGCAATGGCTTCAATGGACTTGGCATTTTTGTGTCCGCGACGATTTAATTTCAAAATATTATCATCAATGTGCTGGATGCCCAGCTCTACTCTGGTCGCGCCTAATTTTCTCATTTTTATTATTTCTTTTTCATCAATATAATCAGGTCTAGTTTCCAATGTTAATCCAATACAGCGATGTTTGGCTGACTCATTTTGTTTCTGCGCTTGTTCCAGATTTTTGGCGGTTTTGCCATTTAGCGCCTCAAGACAGCGTTTAATAAACCAATTTTGATATTTGGTATCCAGATATGACCAAGTACCGCCCATGACGATTAATTCTACTTTTTCAGTTGAATGTCCGTTGGCCTTGAGTGCGTCTAGTCTTATCTGAACTTGTTTGAAAGGATCAAACTTGGCTAGAATCGCTCTCATCACTGCCGGCTCGTTGGAGAGATAGCTTTTGGGCATGTTTTTTTCGGTGGGACAATACAAGCATTTTCCTGGGCAGGGATAGGCTTTGGTCAGGACGGAAATTACGGCTACTCCGGAAAGAGTTCTCACGGCTCGCTTGGTGAGGAGTTGCTCAATCTTTTTGTCCGCTTTGAGCTTTTTATTTTTGACTAATTTATGATAAGCTGAAAGCAGTAACGATTTTTCCGGCGAGGGAAGTTTGTATTTGCCGAATTCCTTTCTGGAGATATTAAAAAGATCCTTTTCGGTAGAAGGCTTTTGTTTTAGAATATTGGTAAGTATTTTTTGATTAAAATCCTTCATAATCTGTCATAACAGTTGTTAATTATCAATACATTATGCCCATAAAACAAGATAAAGTCAATAAAATATTACGGGAAACGCACGATATTTACAATACTATCGCCGGAGATTTTTCTGTGACCAGAGCCAAATGGTGGCATATTCTGGATGAGCTTAGGGGCTTTGTCCAAGATGGAGATAGGGTTTTGGATTTGGGTTGTGGCAATGGCCGTCTGGCTGAATTATTCTTGGATAAAAATGTAAGCTATTTAGGAGTGGATAGTTCAGAAGAATTAATAAAAATTGCCAGAGAAAAATTTGCGAATAAAAAAAATATTAAATTTGAAGTAGGGGATATAATAAAATTGGATGTTACGGCGAGCCAGTCCTTTAATCTCGTTTTTATGCTGGCGGTTTTGCATCATATTCCGACTAAAGAATTGCGATTGAAGATTTTGGCGGATATTTATAAATTACTCAAACCCGGAGGAACTTTGGTCATGTCTAATTGGAATATTTTTGGCATCAAAAAATATCGTCCCATGATTGTAGATTATAAATATAAATTATCTCAGGGCGTTTGGTCGTTTAAGGATGTTTTCATACCCTGGAAGCCGATAGGGGCTGAAAGCCGAAGATACGTCCATTCGTTTGCTAAGGGCGAGATGAAAAATCTTTTGCAAA
Source organism: Patescibacteria group bacterium (assembly GCA_041671305.1). GTDB lineage: Bacteria > Patescibacteriota > Patescibacteriia > 2-01-FULL-39-33 > 2-01-FULL-39-33 > CAIPBY01. The sequence continues at coordinate 59,705 of JBAZBX010000002.1, read as the reverse complement.
AAGCCGGTTTTGAAATTCAAGAAATATATTATGAGAACAAGGGAACAAAAACCAGTTTTTGGAATGGATATAATTTGATGGCTATCGCTAGGAAAAAATGATAAAATTTAAGTAATATTTTAATTATATATCAATATGATCAATCCAAAAATTTTCAAAGAATATGATATCCGAGGAATTTATCCGGCAGAAATTAACAATGAAGACGGTTATCGTCTTGGCTATGCTTTTGTGAAGTTTAAAAAGTTAAAAACCATTGCCGTATGCAAAGATAAAAGGATTGAATCGGCTAAGCTATCCAAGCCTTTTATTCAGGGCGCTTATGATGCCGGAGCAAAAATTTTTGATTTGGGAGTTAATTGCACGCCGGCATTGTTTTTTGCCGTAGGGGTCAAAAAATTTGATGGCGGAGTCATGATTACACCTTCGCATAATCCCAATGGATATACTGGATTGAAATTTTGCACGGTTGATGGCGTACCGATTGGACTTAAGACAGGATTAAAGGAATTGCAAAAAATTGCTAATGCCATGGTGATAAAACCATTGCGCAAAAAAGCGATTGTTAAAAAAATAAGCATTGCCGGCGAGTATGAAAAATATTGCCGGAGCATCGTGGATTTTTCTCATATTCAGGATTTAAATGTTATATTGGATGCCAGCGATGGCGCGGGATCAATTATGGCTTCCCACATATTTTCCAAATTAAAGATTAAGAAAACAAAAATTAATTTTGTTAAAGGAGATAAATATCCAACTCACGGCTTGAATCCGATGCTTCAGGAAAGCAGGGACTTGCTTTGCTCTGAAGTGAAAAAACAGAAAGCGGATTTGGGAATAATTTGGGATGGTGATGCTGATAGATGTATTTTTGTAGATGACCAGGGAGTTTCAGTTAATTCCTACCACATCAATTGTTTGCTTTATCAAATCATGCTTCTCAAATACGGCAGTTTGAAGCCGGGATTGCCCTTGGTTTTGGATGCTCGTTTGCCTGTAAATATTTCTGAGATGATAGTAAAAATGGGTGGTAAACCTGTAGTGAATCGTTCCGGATATACCAATATTCTCAAGAAGATGCAAAATAAAAAGTATTTATTTGGCAGTGAAAATTCCGGTCATTATTTTTTGAATTTTTTATTTTCCAAAGAACTGAAAAAGAATTATGTTTTCGGCGATGGCATTATACCGGCCTTGCTCGTGATGGAATATCTGGCTATGAGCGGACTCAAGCTTTCTGAGGCAATAAAAATTTATAGGGATAAGTTTGTTATTTCCGGAGAAATAAATTTGAAAATTGGAAATTTTGAAAAAGTGAAAAATAAATTATCCACGATGTACAAGAATTATGAACAGAAAAATATTGACGGACTTTCTGTTTATGGTCAGGGTTGGTTTTTTAATGTCCGGTCGTCCAATACGGAGCCTCTTGTACGATTGAATGTAGAAAGTCAAAGTATAAAGGTCATGGAAAAAGAAAAGGTTAAATTATTAAAAATTATCAGATAATATTATGAGTAAGCAATCTTTTACAGCTGAGGAAGCTAAGGAAATTGGTGAACGTCTAGGACTTGATTGGGCTAAATTTGATGTGGAACAATTTAGGATGGGTATGGATGTAGAACTTGAACACGGCATTCGCGATCCTCAAACTAATGTGACTAATGACGGTGCATTTACAACGGGGAAAATTGCCCTAGCACATCTTAATGAGTTTCCTGATTATTATATAAGACTCAAAAAAATGGAAGAGGAAGCAGATGAATTTTGGGGAAAGGAAGATTAAAAACAAAATAAAAAAATCCCGCTTAAGCGGGATTTTTTGTAATATAACTATATTAATCCGATAATCTTTTTCACTTCTTGAAGTGTTTTCTGTGCTATGGGTTGGGCTTTTTTCTTTCCTTGCTCCAAAATTTTCATGACTTTTTTCGGATCTTTCATTAACTCGGCTTTTTTCTTGCGGAAGTCGGCAAAGTAATTGGCAATGCCTTGAGCAATAATTTTTTTAGTCTCGGACATTTTATTTTCCTTAAATTCACCGGACATGGATTTCTCAAATGCTTTGTAAATAGCTCTTAAATTCTCTATGCCTTCGGGAGTAGAAACTGCTTTGGATAGTTTTTGAGAGATAATTTCCGGCGACTCATCAATCCCAATGTAATGTTTGGCTCCGGCGGATTTGGACATCTTGCTCGTCGGCTCTACTAGGCTCATGATTTTGGGAGTTTCTGTCAGAAGCGGCTTAACGTCTTGGAAATACTTTGTGGCATATTTGTTGTTGAACCACTTAACCGTATCGTGGGTCAATTCCAAATGCTGGATTTGATCTTGACCGACAGGCACAAATTCACCATGATAAATCAAAATGTCCGCGGCTTGTAGGATGGGGTAGGTGAGGAGTCCGGCATTTACATTTTTATTTTGCTTTTGAGACTTGTCTTTGAATTGTATCATTCTCTCCAGCTCGCCAATTGGAGTCAAGGTATTAAAAATCCAAGCCAATTCCGTGCATTGGGGGACTTGTGATTGGATAAAAATAGTTGATTTTTTGGGATCAAGTCCGGCAGCCAGATAATCGCAAGCCAGATTGAGAACTTGCACTCTTTTTTCTGCTGGCGAATAATTTTCGGTTATGGAATGAAAATCAGCGATAAAAAAGAAGCAATCATACTTTCCGCTGTTTTGCAAATCAACCCAATTTTTTATGGCGCCAAGATAATTACCGATATGCAAAAATCCTGATGGCTGTGTTCCTGAGACGATGACTGGTTTGGACATAAAATTATTGATTTATTTGCATTAATTGTAGCATTTTTTAAATTTATAATGCAAATTTTGTATTTTGTACCTGCATTCCTGTTACTAAAAAAGGAAAAGCGACAAAGTGGAATTATACTTCTATAATCACCGGCAAAATCATGGGTCTCTTTTCAGTTTTCTGATAAAGGAATTTACCGATTTCGTTTCTAATCAATTCTTTCAGGTATTGATCATCGGGCGCGACTTTGGGATTGTTTTCTTTGATTAATTTTTTGACTTTTTGTCTGACCATTTCAATCAGCCGTTTATTTTCTTTCATATAGACAAAACCGCGCGAGATAAGATCGGGATTATGGATAAGCTGGCCATTCTTTCCATCAACTGTGGCAATGACGACTAGCATGCCGTCTTCGGCCATCATTTTTCTATCGCGAAGTACAACATTGTTGCTATCTGTAATGCCGAGGCCGTCCACGAAAACGTAACTGGAGGGAACTTTCTGTTCCGTGATTCTTCCGCCATTTTTATCAAATTCCATAACCTGTCCATTATCCGGCACGAATATTCTCTCGGGATTAAATCCAATCTCACGAGCCAGCTTGGCGGCTTCCTTGAGAAAATAATGATTGGCGTAAACAGGGATGAAATAATCCGGCATTATCTGTTCCAGCATATAAATAATATCATTTCTGTTGCCGTGTCCGGAAACATGGATATCCATGATACTGCCATGAATGACATTATCGCATTGGCGATACAGGTTGTCTTTGAGTCTTTGGATAGTTCTTTCGTTTCCTGGGATGATTGAGGATGAAAGTATTACGGTGTCGTTTTTTCTAATTTTGATATGGCGGTTTGTGCCTTCAATAATTCTGGATAGTACGGCATTGCCTTCGCCTTGAGCTCCGGTGCAAAGCACCATGACTTTGTTGTCGGGAAAATCATCAATTTGTTCAATTTTGATCAGTTGGCCTTTGGCTATTTTGATATATCCTAATTTTTTGGCTATTTCTACATTGACCTTCATGCTATAGCCGTCAAGCGCGATTTTTTTGCCAAGTTTTTGGCCAATTTCAAAAAGCCAGTCTATCCTCTCTATTTGAGAAGAGAATGTCCCCAGGATAATTCTGCCTGGAGCATCGGAAAGCAGTTGGGTAATATTTTTTTTCATCTCCGCAGTGGTGGCGCTTTTTCGGACATCAATGGCGCCTAAACTTTCCATCATTAGCACTGTTGGCCTGGGAAGTTTACTCAAGAAAGTATAATCCAATATCGGTTTGCCTGCGATGTCTCTTTCTAGAGTCCAGTCTCCGGGATGAATGACGGTAGCAGTTGGAGTTTTGAAAATTATTCCCATGGCATCCATAATGGAGTGCTCAATCTGGAAGAAGCTTATTTCAAAAATACCTAATTTAATTTTTTCATTGAGATTTTTGACAACTACAGTCTTGAGTTTATCGGCACTGCCCTTTTTGTAATCTTCTTGTCTATGTTTTACCATAGCCAGAGTTAGATCTGCGCCGATAATTGTAGGATTACCTAGTTTTTCCAAAAGAATAGGCGCTGCTCCGATATGATCCAGATGTCCGTGTGAAAATATTACGCCACGGATATTTTTTTCCTTTCCTTTCAGATAGTCTGCATTAGGAATGATATAATCTATTCCCGGCATGTCTTCTTCGGGAAATTGGATTCCCATATCCAGAATTACAATATCTTGGCCGTATTCAAATACGGTCATATTGCGTCCCACTTCTTCGCAGCCACCGATGGGAATAACCCTTAACACGTCGCCAGATCTTTTTTCTGGAGTAATGTTTTTTGTCACAGGTTTATTTTGGTGTAGTCTATTCGGTTGTGGGTAGTGTGGTTTTGCTACTACCTTGGGACTCGTCTGACTAGTGGTAGGAGATTTAACTGGGACGGGAAAATATTTATCCGCATCCAGATTAATCGTTTTTTGTTTTTGTGTGTTACCGAGATTTGGTTTGAAGGTCTGGTTTGGCCTTCGTTCATTTAAATTTGAATTGTTCATACATTTTTTTCAAAAATGGAATTATTTAATTCCATTGAGAATTAAAGTTATTTATAAAATTAATAGAGTTTTATCACTGTGAGCTGATTGCAAGTCGGGTTTGCAATTAACTCAAATATATAAATTCTTAGCTGTGGAGAGGTTAGTCACAGCAAGAGGGCAGAATTTATATTATTAACAAATTCACTATTTATGCCGATGGAGAGATTTGAACTCTCACGGGATTGCTCCCACACGGTTCTGAACCGTGCGTGTATACCATTTCACCACATCGGCCGATTACGGCAATAACCAAGACAATTAAATACCTAACTCGATTATCGTTTCTTGGTTATTTTATTCTATTTCCAGATTCGCTTGGTTTTCTCATACCATTGGTATAAGTTGGCAAAACGATCAGACGGCGCCGAGATGTTTTTGACATCAAAGCCCTTGATGCTGTTATCTTGAGGATAAATATATATTTGATTGTATAAGAAAATAGCAGGAAGTTCCTGAGCGACTATTTTTTGGAATTCAAGATAATTCTTTTTTCTGGCTTCCCAATCATTGGTTTTTCTGGCATTTTCCAACAGTTGATCTACTGTTTTGTTGGAAAAGATAGCCAAGTTCAAACCGGGATATTCATTTTGCGAAGAATGCCAAAAGGGGAACGGATCAGGATCCGAACCTAAGTTTTCTCCAAAGAGCAACACTTCATACTTTCTGGTATTTATGACATCTTGAAGAATTTTGGATTTATCTACGAGCTGGATGTTTGTCTTGATACCTATTTGTTCCCAGTCTTGTTTGATGAGATCGGCAATTTTGCTATTTTGAGGCTGATCAACCGTAGTTATGGTAATTTCCAAAGTTTGATTTTTCTTTTGCCTTACTTGCTGGGTAATTCCGTTCGTCGTAGTGGAGTTAAGTTGCCAGCCGTTTTTCTCCAGGAGAGTTACGGCAGACTGCGGATCATAATTATATTTTTTTATGTCCGGATTGGTATCAACTCCTGGCAGGGTGGGGGTATCAATAATATTGGCGTTGCCGGGAAGTACTGTATCTATGATTTTTTGCTTGTCTATGGATAGAGCTAAAGCCTGCCTAATATAATCAGCTTGGAGGAAGCCATTATTTTTCTGATTGAAAAACATGGCCGTATATTGAGGCTGATCTAATTTTTGATAATTTATATTTTTATATTTTTTTAGCTCTGTTTGGAACTCCTGTGGCAAATAAGCGATGGCTTGCACGCTTTTGTTTTTGAGAGCATCTATGGCAGAAGCAAAATCCCCATAAAATTTAAAAACAATTTTTTCCAAGTTTGGCCTATCGCCATAATAATATGGATTAGGGATTAACGTGTAAGAAAAAATAATTCCATTCTTGTCTTTTTTGAATGAATCAAATTGCCATGAGCCTGTGCCTATGGGTTTTTTGTTGAGTTCTGTCAGATCGGCATTGGTGGCGGGCACATTATACCATAGATGTTCCGGCAAAATTCCAAAAGTCATCAGTCCCAGGAAAGGGGCAAATGGTTCCTTGAGCGTAAATTTTATGGTATTGTCATCAATTTTTTCCGCCATGATGCCTTGGAAACTTATGGATAAAGGACTTTTGAATTCCGGATCCTGGATTGAAGCCATGGTAAAAATCACATCATCGGCTTTGAATGGTTCGCCATCATGCCATTTAATGTTTTGTCTCAGGTGGAAGGTATAGACTAATTGATTGTCGGAAATTTCATAGCTTTCAGCCAGATCGGGAGTTAATATTCTGTCCTTGTCAAATTTCAGCAGGCCGGAGAAAATCAGCTTGGAAATATCTTGATCAACGTCATTGGTTTGCGACAATAGGGGATTGATAAAGCGTGGAGCGCCGATTAATCCTTCCGTGTATTGGCCACCTCTTTGCGGTATGGGGGTAGTAACGAGAAAATATAAATTTGTAATTAGCAGAATTACTCCCAAAAGCACTATGGCGGTTAGTACTCCCATAGTTCTTTTCTCTTTTTTGTTCAACATTTTTGGTAGATGTTTTAATTGCTTGAGGGTTGGGAATTTGGATTTATTCAAAGAACTGACCAGATGCATATCCAGCCTGTGTTGCTTCTGAAATTCTCTAAGTTGCTTGTTTTGGGCAGAAAAAAAACTAGAAATTTTTTTTCTCCACGAAGATAATAAATTCACGGAATTTACCGATTAAAAATGTTTTAGGCCATAGGAAATATTCCGCTGGCTAGATTAATATAGGAGATTGATAAAGGCAGTAACAAAAAAGATGATAGCCAAGACGACTGATACTTGGACCAAAACTTTTTCTATTCCTCTCTTGGATCTGTAGGCATTGCCCTCTCCGCCGAAAGCAGAGCCAAGTCCGGAACCACGATTTTGTAATAAAATTGCTATAATTAAAGCTATAGCAGAAATAAGTTGAATTATGTTAATCCACATAATAAAAAAATTAATTTGATATGTTTATATTAGCATAGTTTTTTAACTAAGTCAATGTTGGAGGGTAATGAGAATTATGATATAATTCAAATGTCAGTGATAATTAGCTTTTGATAACCCCATAAAATATGGATAATAATTACGAGAACCAGGATGCTACATCAAATAGCTCTATAGATAACTCCGTTGGTGATAATACTTTCGGTTTGTCTGATGCTGGTGACCAGCAGATTTCTGAGCAATACCTCGCTGTGGCAGTTAAATGGTATAAAAAAGGTTGGGGCAAGGCCATTATCGCAGGCATGATAGTGATAATTTTGCTTCTTGCCTTGGTAGTTTATCTAATTATTTCTAATTTTGGCGTGGATAAATCCGGTTCAGGGCAATTGAATAATATTGATAATTTATTTACTACCTCGTCTACTTCCGCGGTTGTTTCATCTTCTTCATCTACGGTGGCGACGGGGGTTATTGCAACGGTTAAGGATTCTACCAGGCTTTTGGCGGAAAAAATGGACAGGCCCATGTGGGGCAATCCGTCATCAACGTTGGTGATTGTGGAATTCGCTGATTTTCAATGTTCTGTCTGTGAAGCGGAATTTTCGGCGATCAGAGGATTTGTCACCAAGCACCAGGATGAGGTATTATATATATTCAGGAATTATGTGGTTATAGATGAGAATTCAAATCTTTTGGCTCAGGCTTCTTTGTGTGCCGGCGATCAAGGAAAATTTTGGATTTTCCATGATAAATTGTATACTAATTTTGGAAGCATTAATTCAACGGCGGATCTTCAAAATTTGGTGCAGTCTTTGGGTCTGGACTGGAATAAAATGGGAGCATGCATCCAGTCAGGCAAATATGTCAGCCAGGTGTCGCAGGATTCAATTGACGGTCAGAATTTAGGAATAGTGGGCACGCCAACCTTTTTCGTCAACGGCAAGAAATTGGAAGGAGCCATTACTTCCGCTGATTGGGAAGCCATTTTGAGCAAGTACAAGCAAATTACAGGACAAAATAATTAGAATCAAATTCAAAATTAAATTTAATTTATGATTGAAATAAGAATACACGGCCGAGGCGGTCAAGGGTCAGTTACTATGGCCGAACTCATTGCTGAGGCGGTTTTTTATGATGGCAAGTTTTCCCAGGCTTTCCCTAATTTTGGTGTGGAGAGAAGGGGAGCGCCGGTGGCCGCTTATGTGAGAATTGATGATAAATATATCAGGCTTCGTAGCCAGGTTTATAATCCTAATTTTGTGATAATTCAAGACGCCAGTTTGATTGGTGGCGTAGATGTTTTTGCCGGATTGGAAAAAGGCTCCACTGTCCTAGTCAATGCTTCTAAGATGCCGGAAAATATCAATTTGCCCAGTGGCGTAACGCTAAAAGTAATTTCCGGAACCGATTTGGCCATGGAAATAATTGGCAGGCCGATTATTAATACAATTCTTCTGGGGGCGTTTGCCGGCCTGTCAGGATTAATCAGCATTGAATCGGTAGAGAAAGCCATTAGAGAAAGATTTAGCGGAGAAATCGGTGAGAAAAATGTGGAAGCGGCAAGACGCGGATATGAGATGATTAAATAATTTAGAAATTCAATATGAAAATATCTCTAACAGCCAAACCGGGAAGTTCTTCGCAGGTGAAAACCGGTAATTGGCGTGAGCTGGTCTATTCAGTTATTAATTATGAGAAATGCATTGGGTGTGGAAATTGCGAAAGAGTCTGTCCCGAAGGAATTTGTTTTCCGACTGGTGAGAAGAATTCAGTCGGCAAGAATTTTTATGCTTGTGACTTGGATTGGTGCAAGGGTTGCGGACTGTGCGCCAAAGAATGTCCGGTTAAGGCGATTGAAATGAAAGAAGAGAAAAAATAAAATCAAAATATGAAAAAAATATTAGAAGGCAGTAGAGCGATTGCCGAGACAATTCAAGCCATTGGTCCCAAGGTGGTCTCTGCTTATCCCATTACTCCGCAAACTCATATTGTGGAAGAATTGGCAAAGTTGAAGGCCAACGGTGACGCGGATTTTGAATATGTTCGAGCTGAGAGCGAATTTGCCGCCGCTTCCATTGTGGAAGGCGCTTCAGCCACCGGAGTTCGTACTTATACGGCCACTTCATCGCAAGGACTTTTGTTGATGTTTGAAGTGCTATTTAATATTGCCGGCATGAGATTGCCCGTGGTCATGACTGACGCCAATCGCGCTATATCCGCTCCGATTAACATTTGGAATGATCAGCAAGACGTAATGGTGACTCGCGATGCCGGTTGGATTATGCTTTTTGGCGAGACTGTCCAAGAGGTTTGTGATCTACACGTCTTGGCTTATAAAGTGGCAGAACAATTACTTATTCCTGTGATGGTAAATCTGGACGGGTTCGTGCTTACCCATGTGGTAGAGCCGGTTGATGTTCCGGAATTAGACATGGTAAAAAAATATTTGCCGGAGTATAATCCGACAGAATTTTTGGATGTAGATAATCCGTTGACTTTCGGCGCTTTTGCCACGCCAGCGCATTATATGGAAATAAGGCAGGAATTACATGATGATATTGTCGCCAGCAAAAAAGTTATTGCCAAAGAAATGAAAGAATTCCAGAAAATTTTTGGCCGGAATTTAAATTTGATTGAATATTATGGCGATGAAAACGCGGAAACCGTCATTGTGGCTATTGGTTCAGTGCTGGGCACTATAAAAGAGGCAGTGGATGAATTAGTAGAAGAAAAAATTGGAGTTTTGAAAATCGTTTCTTTCAGACCGTTTCCGGATGAAGAAATAGCCAAAGCTCTCACTAAAGCAAAAAATATTGCGGTGATAGACAAGTCTATTTCCCTTGGCACTGAAGGAACTATCGCCACAGAAATAAAGAGAGCCTTAAACGGAGAGAAAAAAAATATTGTCAGTTACATCTTGGGCTTGGGAGGAAGGGATATTACCAAGGAGATGATCAAAAAGGTCTATGAAAGCGTAAAGAAAACAAAAGAAAAAGTAATTTTTGTAGGTAAATAAATATATGGAAAATAAAAAATACAAAGCTCCGACATCACATCAGATAAATCCAGGTCATAGCGCTTGTGCTGGTTGTGGCATGATTATTGCTTCCAGATTGGTGATGGATACGGCAGGACCCAATACGATTGTTGCCAACGCCACAGGATGCAGTGAAGTAACGACGACTCAATACCCCATGACGGCTTTCAAAATGCCTTGGATTCATTCTTTGTTTGAAAATCCGGCTTCAATTGCTTCGGGAATTTTGGCCGCGCTCAAGTCCAAGGGATTGGAAGACAAAATCAATATTTTGGTTGTGGGCGGAGATGGAGCGACTTTTGATATAGGTATCGGTCTTATCTCAGGTATGTGGGAGAGAGGAGAAAACACCCTCTATGTCTGCTATGACAATGAAGCTTATCAGAATACGGGATACCAATCCAGCGGTTCCACGCCTCTTGATGCCAATACAACCACCACGCCTCCCGGAAAAAAATCTTTGGGCAGCCAGCAACTCAAAAAAGATATGATTGGCATTGCTTTGGCTCATCATTTGCCTTATGTCGCTACTGCTAGCGTGGGCAATACTTTGGATGTGGTTGCGAAAGTAAAAAAGGCGTTATCAATCAAGGGTTCAAAATATTTACAAATTTATTGTCCATGCGTGCCAGGCTGGGGAATAGAGCCGAAAGATACTATGGATGTAGCGAAGTCCGCAGTCCAATCTGGATTTTATCCAATCGTGGAATACATCAACGGCAAATTAGAAAAGACTCAGAAGATAACCAAGAAGATTCCAGTTGAAGAATTTTTGAAACCGCAAAAAAGATTCAAACATTTATTTAAGGATGATGGTGGCAAAACGGAAATTGCCAAGATTCAGAAAATAGCTGATGATAATATTGCTAAATACGGTTTAATGTAAATAACTATTTAACGAAGAATTTAATTCTTTGTAGGTCGAAAAATAGTTTTCTCAAATAAAAATAATTTAAAAATAAAATTATGAATTATTATGTTGAAGTACTGAAGAAGTACGTGGTATTTAGTGGACGTGCTACTCGTAGTGAGTATTGGTATTTTGTTTTGTTCAATATGATTATTATGATTGTATTATCTATCATTGATATGTTTATTGGTACTTATAGCAGTACCTCAAATTTTAATATGGGAATACTAAGCGGACTTTATTCTTTGGCAGTTCTTTTGCCATCTTTGGCAGTCGCTATAAGAAGACTTCATGACACTGGCCGTACTGGTTGGTGGCTTTTTATTTCTCTTATTCCTATAATCGGCGCTATTGTTCTTCTTGTATTTATGGTGACCGATAGCCAGTCAGGTGATAACAAATATGGACCCAATCCTAAGGGAGTTGCTGGAACAACCGTTTAGTTTAATTTTATGCAAAAACGCCCCAATTAATGGGGTGTTTTTTATTTTTCTGGGAGTTTTGATGCCAGAAAGCGGGAAACCTTTTGACAAGGAAGTAATTTTAGTTTATAATGGACGTTAATTTACCGATTCTTCCATATGGTTTAATAATCATCCATATTACATGCTGGATAAAATTTCCATCAAAGGCGCGCGAGTCAACAATCTCAAGGGAATTGATCTTGATATTCCCAAAGAAAAACTCGTTGTCATCACCGGACTTTCCGGTTCTGGCAAGTCATCGCTAGCGTTTGATACTATTTACGCTGAAGGGCAGAGGCGCTATGCGGAGAGTCTTTCTTCTTATGCCAAACAATTTTTGGATTTGATGGATAAACCAGATGTAGATAGTATAGAAGGACTCACTCCGACTATTGCCATTGATCAGAAATCATCTTCCGTCAATCCCAGATCAACTGTTGGAACTATCACGGAAATATACGATTATTTGCGTTTGATGTATGCCAGAGTGGGCGTGGTGCATTGCCCGAAATGCGGACGAGAAATATCCAAGCAAACTCCGAATCAGGTTTTGGATCAATTATCTAAGCTTCCACAGGGATCAAGAGCGCAAATCTTGGCCCCTATTGTTTTGAATAAAAAAGGAAGCCACAATAAACAGCTGGAGGGAGTTATCAAGAGCAGTTATGAGATTTTGCGTATTGATGGAAATTTTTATTCTACTGAAGAAGTAAAAAAAATTAATTTGAATAAGGATGCTACTCACACCATTGAAATACTCATTGACTCGGTAGCAATAAGCGCTGAGGTAAAGTCGCAAAGCAAGTTGGATTTGAATTGGCAGAGATTGGCCAAGGCTGTAAACACGGCATTGGATTTGGGTAATGGCTTCGCTAATGTATTTCTTCCCAATGAAGATAAAAATATTAATTTTAATCTGTATTATGTTTGTCACAATTGCGGGATAAGCCTCCAGGAAATAGAGCCTCGCAGTTTTTCTTTTAATTCTCCGTTCGGCGCTTGCCCTTCATGCCGGGGTTTGGGTATCAAGCTGGTGCCTGATCCGGGATTGATTATTCCCAACAGAAGATTGACTTTGGCTGAGGGAGCTATAAAGCCTTGGGCCAGGAATTTTGCTTCACAGAGTTCTAATTTCAAATTATTGGAGCAAGTTGCTGAAGCAAATAATTTTTCCTTGAGCGTGCCCGTCAATGAATTGCCTCAAACCGCATTGGATATTATTTTCCATGGGACGGGAGGGAAAGAATATGAAATTGATGGCCAGCCTTCGCCAAAAGGCTTCGGCGAGGCAAGCAGGAAAATAATATTTGAGGGATTAGTTAAATTTCTTGATGATAAATATATTGAATCCAAATCGGAATATCTTCAGAAGACTTTGGAAGATTATATGAGGATTTCCACTTGTCCGGTTTGCAAAGGCACAAGACTCAGGCCGGAATCCTTGGCTGTGACCATAGACGGATTAAATATTGCCGAGCTTTCTAATTTGGATATTGATGAAGCTTATAAATTTTTTGATAATCTAAGCAAGAAATGGCCGGTTAATTCCAGAGAAGCCAAAATTGCCAAAGCGGTAATCAAGGAAATTATTAAGAAGATGACTTTTTTACAGAATGTGGGACTTAATTATCTTACTCTTTCTAGAAGTGCCAACACTTTGGCGGGAGGGGAAGCGCAAAGAATCAGACTGGCCGTACAAATCGGATCAGGACTAGAGTCAGTCACTTACGTTTTGGACGAACCCTCAATCGGACTTCATGGTCGGGATACTTCCAGGCTGATTGAAACTCTAAAAAAACTTCGCGACAAGGGAAATAGCGTAATCGTGGTAGAACATGATGAACAGATGATGAAGGATTCTGATTATCTAATTGATATCGGTCCGGGCGCAGGAGTGCTAGGCGGTGAAATTATTTTTGAAGGAACTTATAATCAAATTTTGAAAGATAAAAAATCTATAACCGGACAATATCTTTCCGGCAGGAAAAAGATTTATACGCCGTCGCAGTTTCGCAAAGGCAATGGCAAATTTATTGAAATAATCGGCGCCAGTGAATTCAATTTAAAAAATATTGATGTCAAAATTCCTTTGGGCAAGCTGGTAGTCATCACCGGAGTTTCCGGTTCTGGAAAATCAACACTCATGACGGAGATTTTGGCCAAGGCTTTGTCTGCCAAGTTTTATCGCACCAAAGATCTTCCGGGCAAACACAAAGAAATTAGAGGATTGGATAATTTGGATAAGGTTATTGACATAGATCAGTCTCCCATTGGACGAACTCCCAGATCCAATCCCGCAACCTATACTGGCGTCTTTACTTATATCAGAGATTTGTATGCCTCGTTGCCGGAAAGCAAGATGCGCGGTTTCAAGCAGGGTCATTTCAGTTTTAATGTTAAGGGCGGAGGCAGATGCGAGACCTGCGGGGGAGATGGCATGGTAAAGATTGAGATGCAATTTTTGCCGGATGTTTATGTGGAATGTGAAGAATGCCACGGACAGAGATATAATCGTGAAGCTTTGGAAATATTTTACAAAAATAAAAATATTGCTGATGTTTTGAATATGACCGTGTCTGAAGCCAAGAGATTTTTTGAAGATAAAAATCAGATTATAGATAAATTAAATATTTTGGAAGAAGTCGGGCTCGGGTATCTTCGGCTCGGCCAGAGCGCGACTACGCTCTCCGGCGGCGAGGCGCAGAGAGTGAAGCTGGCCACTGAATTATCCCGCAGGCCGACCGGAAAGACTCTGTATATTCTTGACGAACCTACCACCGGATTGCACTTTGATGACGTCAGTAGGTTGCTTCAGGTGCTTAATCGTCTCGTGGACAAGGAAAATTCAGTTTTAATTATTGAGCATAATTTGGACGTGGTAAAATCAGCTGATTGGGTGATTGATTTGGGTCCGGAAGGTGGAACCAAGGGTGGATATTTGGTGGCTGAGGGAACGCCTTTGGATATTGTCAAAGTCAAAGAGAGTTATACAGGTCAGTATTTGAAGAAATTATTAAATTAAAAATGCAAATTGAAAAGCGCGATTCCTCCAGGGTCGCGCTTATTGTTTTGGGTTCGCTGGATCAACACATCGTGGTGGCGTTTTTATTCAACAGGTTTAGCCACCAGATTGATGCGCCACCGTGGGACTTTTTCAGCCAAGCATTTATCAATAAGCCGCTTGACTAACTTGTTTGCATCATAGGGATGCAGGCCTTCTACCGTTAAGGCGGTTATGACTCCCTGGTAGATGTCGTTGGGAGTACCCATCATTGATTCGTTGATTGCTGAGTAGCAATCGGAGTGAGAAGAGGCTTTTTTCCAATACAGATCATCGGGATAGTACTTGTAGTGTTCGTCGTGTTCGCCTTCCCCGCCTTTACTTGGTCGGCTGTAATAGGCCAATTCGTAGAGAGCCATCAAGAGTAGACGCTTCTCTTGATCAAGCAGTAATTCAGCGATGGCCAACTTGATTTCCTTGAACAGGATTGCCAAGCCGGAAATCGCCACCCACACCAAAGCAAAAATCAGTAAAGGTGGTGGCACGACGATCAGCACTATGCCAGCTATCACAATTACCGCCAACATTATGGGCATGCGATTCAAGAGTCTCATGGTGTTTCTCCTTCTGGTTGAGCCACGGTTTGTACTGAGAGATATTGTAGCCTTTTTAGGTTATTTGTCAACCTTTGGCCGTTTTCTGGTTTATGAAATTATAAATAAAATAAGCTAATTAAAACAGCGGAGAAATGGGAGATTGATATAATTAAAAAATGATAAGTTTTGTCGGCTAAGTTGAATAAATAAGGGATATATGGTAAATTAACAACATTAAAAAAGAACTATTCTATATGGCAACCTATAAAGAATTTCTCCAAAATGGAGGAGAAAAGAAGTGGCCTGCCCGCAACGCTTCGCGTAGCGATGCGGGCGAGACGAGAAATAAATAAGATTAATAAATATGACATATAAAGATTTTTTAAAAGATAATGGTGAGGGTAAATGGCAGGATCAATGGGAAAAGAGTCAGATTAACCGCGCTGAAGACTTTGGCAGTAAGCCCAAAAAGTATGTTTTGGATATGTTTCCTTATCCGTCAGCGGCTGGTCTTCATGTCGGGCATCCCGAAGGATATACGGCCACGGATATTTATTCCAGGTATTTTCGCTTGAAAGGATTTAATGTTTTGCATCCCATGGGCTGGGACGCCTTTGGACTTCCGGCAGAAAATTATGCGATTAAAACCGGAACACAACCGAAAGTTATAACTGAACAGAATATTAAAACTTTCAAAAGACAGATTATGTCTTTGGGATTTTCCTATGATTGGAATAGGGAAATAAATACTACTGATCCTAATTATTACAAATGGACGCAATGGATTTTTTTGCAATTATTCAAAAAAGGCTTGGCCTATGAAGCCACAGTGCCGATAAATTTTTGTCCATCGTGCAAAACGGGATTAGCCAATGAAGAGGTCAAAGATGGCAAGTGCGATCGTTGCGGTACGGAAGTGATTAAAAAGGATATGCGACAATGGATGCTTCGCATCACGGCTTATGCGGATAGGTTGCTTAGTGGTTTGGATAATTTGGATTGGACGGAATCCATCAAAGCTTTACAAAGGAATTGGATTGGTCGGAGCGAAGGAGCGGAGGTGGATTTTGCTGTCATTGCGAGCGAGCCTTCAAGGGCGAAGCGTGGCAATCCCGCGGGATCCTCACGGTTGTCAGTTGGGTCTGACTTCCTCGGGATGACAATTCGTGTTTATACAACTCGCCCGGATACTTTGTTCGGAGCGACTTACATGGTCATTTCTCCTGAGCATAAACTGATTGAGGAGTTGAAAGGTAAAATTAAAAATATCAAGGAAGTTGAAAAATATATTGCTCAAGCCAAAAATAAAACTGATTTGGAAAGGACTGATTTGGCCAAGGATAAGACTGGTGTGGAATTGAAAGGAATTAGTGCCATTAATCCGGTTAACGGCACAGAAATTCCGGTTTGGATTTCTGATTACGTGCTGGCTTCTTATGGCACTGGAGCAATCATGGCCGTGCCATACCACGATGAGAGAGACTGGGAATTCGCTAATAAATTTGATTTGCCAATAATCCAAGTGGTGGCTCCTTTGTTTACTGCGGTTACGGAAAAAGACAAAATTAAATTAGACAAAGAAACCATAAGGAGAAAAATGGTGTGTGTTTTGGTCAAGCACTGGGCTGATGACTCATACTATTGCCTTGATTGGGGGAAACATGATTGGAAATCATTCGTAATGGGAGGGGTAGAAGCTAATGAAACTCCTGAGCAGGCAGCAGTCAGGGAGATGACGGAGGAAACGGGATATCAAAATGTAAAATCCATCAAACAGATAGGTGGCGAAATTCATAATAATCATTATGCAGAGCATAAGGGCGTAAATAGATATGCAGACTCTCTGTGTTTTTTGGTGGAATTAAAAAATGAAAAGCGATCAGATAAAATAGATACAGAACATCATCAAGGCGACTGGATTTCTTCTTCGGAAGTGAAATCTTTTATAAATTTGCCAAACCATAAGTGGTACTGGGATATATTCCAAAATGGTGAAAAAGCTTTTGTAGATATTGATTCGGGAGTAATGATCAACTCGGAGTTTCTCAACGATTTGAGACCAAGTGAGGCGATTGGTAAAATGACGTCCTGGCTGGAAGAAAATAAATGCGGTCATAAAGCGGTGAATTATAAATTGCGTGATTGGGTTTTTTCTCGCCAAAGATATTGGGGTGAACCGATTCCATTGGTCTATTGCGAGAATTGCAAGAAACAGAAACAAAAAGTTTTGATAATTCATGGCTGGGAAGGATCCGGAGATGGCAATTGGTTTCCTTGGATGAAAAGAGAATTGGAACAAAACGGGTTTGAAGTGTTTACTCCGACCATGACTACTAGTGCCAGTCCGAAAATTGAGAAGTGGATGGAAGAGCTTACACCATATATGGAGAAAATGGGGGAAAATGACATAATTATCGGCCACAGTCTGGGCAGTAATGCGGCGCTGAGACTAATTGAAAAAACAGGAAAGAAAATTGGACATTTATTTTTGGTGGGTTCGGCTATCGGCAAGCTGTCCGATGAACTATGGAAATTATTTGAACAAGGCGCGCCCAGTTCGGATGTAAAATCTTTGCGTGAATTCTGGGAAGGAAGACCGATTGATTGGGAAAAAGTGACGCAATTAGCGATTAATAAAAATATTATTCTCTCTGATGATGATCCGTACATTCATACGGATACGCACAAGGATTTGCCGGAAGGTTGGAATTTTGAATTATGGCATGGACATAAGCACTTCACGGTTTTTGAAGCGCCGGAAATTTTGAAAAAGGTTTTGGCTTGCAAGACCACTGGCTGGATTCCCGTACCGGAAAATGAATTGCCGCTGACTTTGCCAGAAGTTGACAAGTATGAGCCGACTGGCACCGGTGAGTCGCCACTTGTAAATATTACAGATTGGGTCAAGACCAAATGTCCGATTTGCGGAGGAGAAGCGCATCGTGAGACAAACACTATGCCTCAATGGGCGGGTTCATCTTGGTATTGGCTGAGATTTATTGATCCTCAAAATGACAAGGTTTTTGCTGACTTGGAAAAGTTGAAATACTTTATGCCGGTTGATGTCTATGTGGGCGGTGCGGAGCATGCCGTGCTTCATCTGCTCTATGGCAGATTTTGGAATATGGTTCTCTATGATTTGGGTTATGTACCGCAGGAAGAGCCGTTTACGAAGTTGGTCAATCAAGGCATGATTCTGGCTGAAAACGGCGAGAAAATGTCTAAGTCTCAGGGTAATGTAATTAATCCTGATGATCAGGTCAAGGAAAATGGTGCCGATGCTTTCAGAATGTATGAAATGTTTATGGGTCCCTTGGAAGACGCCAAACCTTGGAATACCAAAGGAATTATCGGAATAAGCCGATTTTTGGAAAAGGTTTGGAATTTAGTTAATAATTTTTCTAATGACGGCACAATAACTCCAGAATTAGAAATTTTGTTGCATAAAACCATAAAAAAAGTTGGCGAAGATATTGAAAATATGAGATTTAATACGGCAATATCGGCCATGATGGTTTTAATTAATGAATCAAAGGTGGTATCAAAAGAATTTGTGGAAAAGTTTTTAATAATTCTTGCTCCGTTTGCTCCGCATATGACAGAGGAACTGTGGAACAAGTTAGGACACAAGGAAAGTATTTTTAAAGAAGCTTGGCCGAAGTATGATGAGAGTAAAATTAAAGACGAGGAAATAGAGTTAGTTATCCAAATTAATGGCAAGGTTCGTGCCAAGTTGAAATTGCCAGTAGACATCTCTGAAGCCGATGCCATAAAGTTGGCCAAGGAAGATGATAATGTGAAGAAATATCTTGAAGGCGCAGAAATCAAAAAAACTATTTTTGTCGCCAATAAGCTGATTAGTTTTGTGATATAGAATCTTCCTTGACATAAACATTATATTTTGATATGCTACATTCTTGATTTTTGGTATCAACCACAACACAATCGAAAGGAAAAGACGATGCGTATTATGTCATTGGTCATGGCGGGGTTGATGGTTTTGTTGGTGGCGGGATGTTGTCATGGCTCACATGGACAACAACCTGTGGTCACGACCATCAAAGCGATTCAGTCGGAATCCCAAACCAGAGAAATCGGGGTTCAAGATATTGAATTCAAGGGTGGTATCAAGTTTCGGATCAGGACGTTTGAAACGATTCGTCCCGATGGTGGTAAGTCCATTCACTTCAAGGCGGAGGTCTTGCCCTGAGCGTAATCAAATTTTCAGTTCCCGTCGCCGTGGCCATCCAGCAGCTGCGACGCTTTTTTTATCCTTATTTTTCTGATATAATCACAATATAATAACGTTTTAACGAGGTATTTATGAAACTCATCATTTGTGACAATTCTTGGAGTGAAATTTGGGATGATTTCGTCAAGCAAAATGCCCCTGATGGGGGATTTTTGCAATCTTGGCAATGGGGAGAATTTCAAGCGACCGTGGGTAGACCCGTCGTGAGATTGGCGCTTACCAGTGATGAAGGAATTTTTAGAGCTGTAATTCAACTGATTAAATATGACTTGCCATTGGGCAAATGCTATTTTTATGCTCCGCGTGGTCCGGTGGGAATAACGGAAGCTGATGCGCCGGAGTTTAGATTATTAATTAGAGAAGCCAAAAAATTAGCCAAGAAAAATGGCGCGGTTTTTGTCAAAATGGATCCGCCCTGGCCGGATACGCCGGAGACTAGAAATATTTTGAAAAATTTAGGGTTTGATTTTGCGGGAGAAGTCCAACCAAAGAGTAGTTTGGTTATGGATTTGACTCAGGATGATGAAAAGATTATGGCACAGATGAAATCCAAGACCCGTTACAATATCAAAGTGGCTCAGAAGCATTGCATACAGATTGATGAAGGAGCCAGCTATTTTCAAGATTTTTGGAAATTAACCCAGAAAACGGCTAAACGTGATCATATTAAATCCCATTCAAAAAAATATTATCAGGAAATGGTCAAAGTTCTTGGCGAGGCGGGAATATTACGATTAATAGTAGCCAAATATGAAGAAAAAGTCGTGGCGGCTAATATTATGATCATCTTTGGCAAATGGTGTATTTATCTCCACGGCGCTTCGGATCACGAGTATCGCGACAAGATGGTGCCGTATCTTCTGCAGTGGGAAGGAATTACCATGGGTAAATTCAGGTGGTGTGAACATTATGATTTTGGCGGAGCCAATGAGGCGAAGTGGCCGGGAGTAACCCGCTTCAAGGTAGGCTTTGCTCCGCAAACCGAATTGACAGAATATGTTGGGGCTTGGAATATTTCTGTTGATGCTTTCGGTTATCTTTATTATAGAATTATCAAGAAAATTTTGAGACGTAAATAATATCATGGATAATAAAATAAAATCACTAGTGGTTTCTTTTTTGCCTTGCCGTATGAGGAGGCAGGTGAGGGAGCTTTATTCGGCTACGATTATTTTGAATTTTGCCATTGCTATGGTCAGTATTTTTGAGCCGGTATTCCTCTTTACTTTGTTTATCAAAAAATATGATTTGCGCCTGACCGTTTCTCTTATCCTTTTGTTTTATCTGGCAGTTTATATTGCTTATTTGTTTTGCGTACCTTTGGGGGCGAAGTTTGCTAAAAAATTTGGTTATGAAATTTCCATCGCCTTGGGCTGTGTCTTCACGGCTCTATTTTATCTCTGTCTTTTTGGAGCTTCCAAATATATTGGTTTAATTTTTGTGGCCATAATCCTATATGTACTTTGGAAGATGTTTTATTGGCCGGCTTATCATGCGGATTTCGCCAAATTTTCAGTGGATGGAGAGCAGGGAAGGGAAGTCGGAAATCTCATCATTTTGGAGGCCTTGGTTTATGTGGCTGGCCCGGTCGTGGGAGGCATGATTTTGCAGTTTTATGGTTTCAAAATTTTGTTTATTTTCGCTGCCATAATTATGATTTTGTCCAATGTGCCCATGCTGGTCACCAAGGAAAATCTGGTTCCGGGATCATTTGATTATAAGGGAGCTTTTAAGCGTTTATTCGCGCGTGAAAATTTTAGAAGATTTCTTCCTCTTTTGGGCTATGGAGAAGAATTTGTAGTTTTGGTGGTATGGCCTATATTTATGTTTGTAGTAATTAAAGATTTTTTGAGTCTGGGCGTAATCACGGGATTGGCAACATTGATCACCTTGCTAGTTTATCTGTATATTGGAAAGTTAACTGACAAAAATGGTCATGACGCGCTTTTGAAACTAGGAGAAATAGCTTATTGTTTTGTGTGGATGCTTAGGGCGTTAATCTCTTCGGTTGGGGGCGTTTTGCTTTTGGATAC
This sequence comes from Patescibacteria group bacterium, assembly GCA_041671305.1. Classification (GTDB taxonomy): domain Bacteria; phylum Patescibacteriota; class Patescibacteriia; order 2-01-FULL-39-33; family 2-01-FULL-39-33; genus CAIPBY01. Next base: position 38,179 of record JBAZBX010000002.1, on the reverse strand, counting down.
AGCTTCCAGATTATCCAAACAAGCCATTGCTATTCCGATTACGGCCACTACCTACGAAAGAGCCCAAGATAATTCAGTCATGGAAGGAGTAACATTTTTTGAAATGTCGCTCGTAATTGGAAAAATTATTGCCATTATCTTATGTTTAATTCTGGTGCAGTTATTTATGCCTTTTTGGGGAGCTATATTTATTGTTGCCGGTCTGATGTCCCTGCTTTATTTATTGTTTAGATAATTATGGCCTCACGATACAAATTTATAGACATACTGCGGGGATTGGCCATATTATTTATGGTTTTAAACCATACCGCCAGATGGTGGCTGGACAAGAGTTTGTCATTCTTCAGCTATCATATGATTTATTCCACGGTCACTTTGGCCGCGCCGTTGTTCCTATTTGTGGTTGGCTTTTGCCTGGTCATTTCTTATCAAAAAAATTTAAAATCCAAAACCAATTGGCAAATCGTCTCTAAATATCTGATAAGAGGTTTTGGTGTCATGGTAATTGGTTATGTGTTTAGTCTGATTGTTTTCGGATTTGGCGATATCTGGGGAGGTAAGGTGCTCCAGGCGATTGGCGCTAGTATAATCGTGTCTCTGCCTATTTTGTATTTATTACAATTTAAGAGAGCGATTAAATATCTCATCGGCTTGGCATGTCTTCTGCCAATAAGTTTTTGGTTGCTATTCCAACCATTTTCAGCTTGGTTGAACGGGCATTTTTGGATAGGAGAAATATTTTTCAAAGAATTTCCGTTGTGGCCGTATTTCAGCTTAGTTCTTTTCGGCTTGATTTTGGGAAAATATTTTGTGGATTATAGTAGTGATCCAGATAAGTTGAAAACATTTTTTGTTCAGGTGTTTAATTGGGGATTTGGCTTGGTTGTTTCTGCTCTGGTGTTGGTTTTGGCGCGTTCAGTTATTTTTCGTGTTCCTCTGATCAGTTTTGAAAATGATTATGCGCTCAATCATTGCTGGATTCCCGGAATTATTACTTCCATTTGGATTGTAGGCGCTATTCTGCTTATATTGAGTTTCAGTTATTTTTCCGCCAATAAGTTGGGCAGAGCCAGTTTTTGGCTGGAAAAACTGGGTCAAAGTGCCTTGTTTGTATATATTTTTCATCATTTGATAGTATTTAATATTTTTTCTGTTTTTTTGAACTTTCGTCTGAATAGTATATTTTTGTATTTTGTTGATGTTTTTACCTTGATTCTGTTCTTGGTATATGGCGCTAAGTTTTGGTTGTGGGGGAGGGGGAGAATTTTCAATCATCAATTTCCAATTTTCAAACAATGATTAAATTTTCAATTTTTAAGTATTGTAAATTAATTATGTTAAATATATAAAGCTATGCTTTCGGAAACTCAAATAAAATCAATCTGCGCGAAATATGGAATCGTCCCTTCCAAAAGCAAGGGGCAAAATTTTCTAATTGATACGGATGTGGTCAGTAAAATTATCATCGCCTCAAACATTAACTCAGGCGACACGGTAATGGAAGTTGGCCCCGGAGTCGGTGTTTTGACCGGGGAACTGCTAAAAGTATCTGGTAAATTACTCGCGATAGAATTGGACAGGAATGCTTGCGATTTTTTGCAAGCTGAATTTGGAAAAGATAGTAAATTTGAATTGATAGAAAAAGATATTTTGCGTTTAAATAAATCCGAGGCCGGACTGGAAAATTTTGGCTACAAAGTGGTAGCGAATTTGCCTTATAATATTACTTCTAAATTCTTACGATTATTCTTGGAACAGGAGCCTAAGCCGTCAGAAATGATACTTATGGTCCAATATGAGGTGGCAGAGCGTATTGTGGCGCCAGCGGGCGAGATGTCTTTGCTCTCTTTGTCCGCGCAGTTTTATAGTGAGGCGGAAATTGTTTTCCAAGTGAAAAGAAATAGCTTTTGGCCCGCTCCCAAGGTAGATTCTGCGGTTATTCGTCTAAAATTAAAAGAAAAATTACCGAAAATTGATAGCAAGTTATTTTTTCGGATGGCCAAAATAGGGTTTTCTTCCAGACGCAAACAGCTTCACAACAATCTTTCGGTGGGACTCAAAATTTCAAGTGTTGAAGCCAAGGAAGCCATAAAAACTTGTGGATTTGACGAAAAGATAAGGGCGCAGGATCTTAGTGTGGAAAATTGGATACGGTTGGCAAACATTTTAAATTATGGCGAGCAATCCAAAAATTAGGAATTGATAATTAATTCTTATTTCTGTCATAATATAATAGTAAAAAATATTTTTTTGTGGTATAATTTAAGTAATAAACTTTTATCCACAGCCCATGGAAGGTGACAGGCCATCCAAGAGAAATGATTTTGCCACAAATAATCTCAGGAATCAAAATACATATGGCAAAAGTAACATTTCGGATGATAAGATAAACAATTTAAACAGTATTAGAAAAAGGGAAAGGGTAAATTCCGTTGTTATTTTGGTTGTTTGCGTCTTTGCTTTGTTTTTCGGGTATTATCAACTGGCCAGCAATATCAATAATCCGTTTAGCTTTTTGGTGAAGGGAAATTCTGCTCTTTCCACTGAAACTGATCCTCAACAAGAGGCGATTAATGCCTTAAAAGCTCAGGATACGGACAGTGATGGGCTTTCGGATTATGATGAATCCTACGTCTATAATACCAGTCCGTACTTGACCGATAGCGATGGCGATGGCATAAATGATGGCCAGGAAGTTAAACAGGGCACAGATCCGAATTGTCCGGAAGGCAAAACTTGCTTTGGTAATGGCTCCAGCGTCTCCACTTCTTCGGCAGGAACAGTTCCCACTTTTCAGGCTAGTCCTCCTACGCAGTCAACTCCGCAGATTAATATTTCCGATATTAGAAAAATTTTGGTTCAGAGCGGATTAACTCAGGCCGAGGTAGATGCTATGACTGATCAGGATATTTTGAATGGTTATCAGGAAGTTTTGAGTGAAAATCCCGATTTGGCTAGTCAGATAACTTCCAATGGGGTTTCTGTTCCAACGGCAGTTAGTACTTCCACCGGATCAAAAACTCTGGATACCTCAGGATTAAATATAAGTTCAATAGATGATCTCAAAAATTTGACTGGCGCTCAGATCAAAGAATTAATGATCAAAAACGGCGCGCCCAAGACCCTGCTAGATTCCATTTCTGATGACGAATTAAAACAGATGTTTATAGATAAATTAAATTCAACGGCTACTTCCACGGTTAAGTGAGCTACGATATAAGTTAAATATTAATGAAGTTTAATTTTCACAATAAAATTTATTTTTCGGTAGCTATTTTTGCGTTGTTGATGTTTTTTACTTTGTCCGCGTTTCCAATAATGGCAAGAGCGGAAGCAGATATCGCCGACCAATCTGCTGACTGGTTTTCAGCTGGAAACAGCGGAGAAGTCGGTTTGCCGGATCAGGCGGATAAGGCGGCTTCGGCGGCTGTGGCAAAATGCCAAAGCATTGTGGCTAAGCCTTGCGCCTCTCCCACGGATTGCGGACAGGCTCAGTTAGCGGCCACGCAAGCACAAATGGCTTGTATAGATGAAGCCCAAAAGAATAATGCCGATTTGACGAATCGTAGCCAATGGAAAGAATATGCCAAAAAAGTTTCTGATGACTTGAAAAAAGAAACCAGAAGAGTGGCTCTCGCTTCCGCCTTTAAATCATCTCTCTCTCTGATGTCTCAGCAGTTAGCGGCTGACACGGCGACTTGGATTGCTTCCGGTGGTAAGGGACAAAAACCATTATTTATCACAGAGGGTTGGGGAGCGTATTTGCAGAATTTGGGGGACAGCGCTTTGGGAGATTTTATTGATCAGGTGGGACAAAGATATGGAGTGGATTTATGTAAAAGTCCGACTCTTAGCTTGTCTATACAAACCAGTATAAATTGGAAAAAGCCTAGGCAGGTGCGTTGTACTTTTTCCAAGATGATGACCAATTGGAACACCGCCATTACCAATCCGAATTTTGCTTTTGAGTACAATAATTCTTTGAATGAAGGGGAGAATGACATTTCTGTTTATTTGAAGCTCAGTGGCGAATCAATCGCTTATGTCGCCGATAAGATCAAAGTGGGAGAAAAAGTGGTGGATCCGACCGGTTGGAAGAGTGTTACTGATTTTGCCAATAAAGTTTTGACGCCTGGCGATGTGGTGAAGGATATGCTTCCGGCCGTCACCGAAAAGTCCACTTTGGCGGAAGAAGTTTTTACCGGAACTATAGTTGATTTTGTTAATACCTTTGCTCAAACTTTGGTTGGACAATTGCTTAATAATTTCAAGTCAGGATTGTTTACTAGCGGATCGTCAGGCAATAACAACAATAGCTTTTTATCCGGATTGCCTTTGCCTGATCTTTCCAGTCTTTTAAACCCAGACGCTCAGCCATATTCTGAGGGTGCGGCCGGAGCCGAGGCCAGATTCAATAAATTAAAACAAAGCGAATATGCCATTGGCGGTCCTTATGACATTTTGAGCAAGCTGATGACTTGTCCGGATGATGCCAAAAATAATCCAGGGCCGACTGACTGCGTAATTGACCAGGCTTTTTCTTCATACATCAAAGACAAAAAACAAGTATGGCAGGTCGGCGATGATTTCAAAAACAGGTTATTTGTGCCCAATAATGCTAACTCGCAAAATTATACCACCGCCATTACCTATAGAACCATTCTTATTTTGAGAAAATACAGGATTGTGCCAATAGGCTGGGAAATAGCCGCCAATTATCTCAAGGACAGCAAGGAAAATATAACCTTGGGCGATATTATGGATCAATTTGATAAGTCTGGAAGCAAATTTTACGGCCTAGTTGATCCTTATTGGGTATTTAAGGCGCCGGAAGTTTATTGCAGAAGACAGGGATACGGCGATCATAATACCTTTCAGAATTCTCAAGAGGGAACCATGAATAGGGATCAGTATTGCGCGGATGAACAGCAATGCATCAAGGAAAATGCCGATGGCTCCTGCTCTTCCTATGGGTATTGCACAGAAGAAAGAAGATTTTGGAATTTCGGCACAACGTGCGATTCCAGAAATAATACCTGTCAGACTTTCAAGAGTCGTCAGGGTTCGGCGCAGTCTTACCTCTCCAACTCTTTGGATTATAGAGATTGTAATTCACAAAATGCCGGTTGCAGGTGGTATAGTAATTTATTTGATCCGATTTCCAAAATATGGAGAAGTTTAGCTCCTGATTTAGTTGCCGGAATTTGTAATGATCCCAGCGGATGTACTGCTACCCCAAATTTAAATATTTCTGAGTCGCATCTGGTTAGCGACCTCAGTAGCACCGCAAATATCGTAACCATGGCTTCTGCCTGTTCTCCTACGTCTTGTACCGGAGATAATCATTGTACTTATAATTCTTCCACCAAAACCTGTTCTTTTGAGGGAAGTTGCACCATTCCCTATGGCGCTTCAAGCTGTAATTTGGAAAATTGCTTGGAAACGGCTGATGTTTTGTCCAGCTTAAATCAAAATTTCAATCAGAAGGCCACCAATTCTTTCTTGCCCCAGTTTTGGTTAGAAGAATTATCTTCCATGGATGCATATACCAGGGATTATTGGGATTCAAATAAGGGCAAGGATAATTCTGCTGTTTTGGTGGTAACCGCCAACAACGCTCCGCAAACGGCAGCTCCCAACAGTGAAATTATAACCTTGAAAGATATTCAAGTGGACGCCACATCTACTTATCAATTTAAATTTTCTGCCAGGGCTGATTATTTCAGCGCTGGAGAGGTAGATGTTCAAATTTATCGGGATAATCAATTAGCGATTAATCTTCCGCTTACCAGCATTGGTGCTGGATGGAATGATTATTATATGTATTTTGATGCTGACAATTATGCCACGGCCACTATTAAGATTATTACCAAGGCAGGCACTACGGCCAAAGCTTATTTTGATAATTTTGAATTCAAAAAACAAATTGAAGATTGTAAGCAAAATTCAGTTTCTTTGAATATGCCAGCGGTGTCAAATACTTCAGCCGATATTTATTTTAATAGAAACGTCCAGACTTGCGATGGCAGTAATGATGGTTGTTCTCAATTTATCAGGACGAAAGCAGGATTGGGAAGCAACTTGTTTTATAACGGCGGATTTGAATTCTCTCTGGATGGGGGATGGGCCTCTGATGCCGGAACTGGCGCCGTGGCTAGTACCTTTATCCATAGCGGAACGCATTCTTTGGGATTGCAATGCACAAGTAGTGGTAGTTGTGCTGAAAAATTAACTCAGGCTAGTCATAATGCCATTCTTGAAAAAGGAAAGAAATACATTCTCTCTGGATGGGTTTATTTGCCTTCAACTGCCAATTCCTCAATTGGATTATATCAGGGAGAAAATTCTATCGTTTCTGCTAGTGCCAATGCCAATATAACTAATTCTTGGCAGAGGCTGAGCAAGTCATTTACTGTAGGCCAGGATGCTTTCATGAGTTCAGATTATAATTTTGATTTGAAACTTGGCAGTAACTATGCGGGAGGCAATATTTATTTTGATGATATTCAATTGGAGGAAGTGACTTATAATATTGAAACTCCAAGCGATTATTCAGAATACAATCCGTCGTATAGGCCGTCAAGCCAGTTGGCTTATCTCAAAAAAGCCCCGGATTATTATAATTGCTACAAGAGTTCAACCACCGGTGCTTGGGCGGATTATACCAATATTAATTCCGTATTGCAGAATAGAAACACACTTTGCTCTAAATACGCGCCAGTTTGTACGGCAGACGAAGTGGATTGTGAATTATATACTCCTACCAACGGGGATCCGGCTGTTCCTGGCGTAGCAGAAACTTTGGATGTCTGTCCCGGTGAGTGCGTGGGTTATCAAGTCTACAAGCAGGAAGAAACGGATTTTACCTCTTCTAAATACAATCAATTCATCGCCGACAGTGTGCCTAAATATTGTTCTGCGGATTTGGCCGGATGCGATGAATTTACAAATTTGGATGATTTATCCAAAGGAGCGGAAAATAGGGAATATTATGTTAATTTCCAGGTTTGTGAAAAACCGGGGATTAATGATGGCACTTACTACACTTGGGAAGGCGATGACACGGCCGGCTATCAATTAAAAGTATACAAATTAAAAAAATCAAATATTTTAGCTTCCAACAAGCCTTGCACGGATTTAGCTTACTCTACTTCTACGGGCAGTGTGGGTCAGCCTCTTTGTGTGGACAATACCGATGAATCTCTTGATGACGGTTATTGCGCACAAGAAGATATGGCCGTAAATCCGGATTGTCGGGAATTTTATGATGCGACCGGCGCTAAGTCATATCGTCTGCTTTCTCAGACAATTACCATTTCCGATAATTGCCATCCGTACAGAAGAACTTTGACTCAAACCAATAATATTGATTCTGCCAAGGATTGTGTTTCTCATAATGGTTTCTGGAATGGCAATAATGAATGTATTTATATGGCGATTCCTGGAGAAGGGAAGACGTGCTCGGCCGAAATGAAAGGTTGCCGCGCTTATACCGGCAATACCGGCAACAATGTGCGTAATATTCTCAATAGTAATTTTGATCTTACAACTTCTTCGGCTCTCTGGCTCTATGATCAAGGCGTTAATTCCAATGCCACAGCCACGCTAAGTAATGTTTCCACTTTTGTCGGCGGTCATTCTTTGACCAATCCAAATACCGCTTCTACTTCCACCCTGAAACACTTGGTAAATATTTCTCAAAATAAAACATACGTTTTGTCTTTCTGGGCGAAAGGCAATGTCTCATTTGCTTTTAATTCTATCAAGTTCGGTTCGGCTGGCTCGGTGAATGACTTTTTTGCCATGGCCAAGGTGGATAATTCTAATCTTAGCCTGTCACGCGCGCAGGTAAGCTCTGAATGGAGAAAATACGATTTGGGACCGGTTTTTGTCCATTGGAACTTGGATTCCTCAGCTGAACAGTATTTGGAATTCAATATTCCTCAGGGAGTAAATATTTATCTCAATAATATTATTTTGAAAGAGGTGCAAAATAGTGTTTATTTGGTAGAAAATTCATGGTACACGCCTTTTTCTTGCGATAATAATTTAGGCGATGGCAATGGACAGACATTATACAATAATCCTACGGCTACTCAGACTTGCGCTGATACGACTGCAGGAGTAGATAATCATCGCTGTGTTCCCGGCAATATGCTTGGCTGTTCCGCATACAAGGATAGGCTTGGCAACGTTGCTTATCTCAAATCATTTGCTAAGCTTTGTCGCGCGGAAGCGGCGGGTTGTGAGAAATTAGTGGATACCCATAATTATGATTATCCGGGAGGTGAGATTTTTAATTCTGATCCGGCTACTTCATCTATATCTGTTCCCGCTTACAATACCGTTTATCTGGTGGCGGATTCTAAATATTCTTGTTCCAGCAAGGAAATGGGATGCACGTCTTACGGCCTGCCAATAATCAATAAATATGACGAGGTTACTGGTTATAGCACGGCTTATCTGAAAAATCTTCCAGAGCGATATAAAACGGATATTTGTAAATTTAATGAATTATGGTGTGAGGAATATGCGGGTCAGAATTCATTTTCTTATTTTAAAGATCCTCATGGCAAAGTATGTGAATATGTCAAAGGAGCAGGCTCAACCGGTTCTTGGGTTCAGCAGGGTACTAGTATTCCATGTATTACTACCGCCAATCAAACCTTTGGCACTGGTTATGAGAATCAGTCTTCCAAAATCCAACCAATAGGCATAGTTGATAATGTCACTGGAGTAGAAAGAACTGATTATCAGGGATGGGCGGGAATTTGCCAGGGCGCTCAGAGCGGATGCAACGAATATGTTGATCCGTTGACAAATGTCTATACCAAATTAAAAATAAAATCCGATAATACCGTCTCCATCAAGACGAATACTTTGTATAATTCAGACTCGGCCATCAGTTTATTGTCTTCCTGTAGTGGAGCGACTTTGATAATAGATCCTTTCCAACAATCTTCAAAAATTGATTCTAGACTTTTCTATGTTTCCTCGGCAGAAAACAAGGATTGTGCTGTTGGTGTCAGTAGCTCAACTTCTCAGGTCACTTTGGCCGGAGTTTATTATAAACTAAGCAGTTCAGTCAATTCCGGATCCTGCAACGGCCAGGTTAATTTCCGAACTGGTTGCGTTCTGGTAAATGATAGGGGACAGATTGATTATTCGGCCACCTCTACGGGAGATAGATTTTGGAAGAATTTAATTTTTGATTCCCAGCTCACTTATAACGCGGATCTCACTTCGTCAGTCGCGGGAGGAGGGGTTTCGCCGATTGCTGGAATTCAAACCAACAATGCCAATATGATAGTTTCAGCCGGTGCCGACAGGACTTGCAGTAATTGGCTGACTTGCAATACTTATCAGAAATCCAAAAATGATTCCCAGTTTAATTTTACAGAAAATGATAAATGCTTGGATATTAGCATGTGTCAATCTTTTGCTGATGACGGTTCTTGCAATAGGCAAGTAAATAGTTCCAGTACTGTCGCGACTTATTCACCAGAGATAGATAAAAATAAAACCGGCTACGTCATGACTAATCCTCTGGTTTCTGAGGTTGACAGTAAGGTTAGCGGTACTATCAACTATCCGTATGATGCTATGAATCAACTTGGCGGAACTTCTGAAGTAGTCAATGGTGATTTTGAGATGACATTTGGAGAATCCAGTGATCCTATCGGCTGGGTTCCCGGCAGTTTGGCTTGTTCTTCCACTCCCGCCAAGGCTTGTCAATCAGTTAAGCCCAAAATGAATAGTATTACTTGGAATTCTAGTTTGTTCAAGGTGGTTTCTGATCCTCAGAAAGCGGAAAGCGGAGGTTCTTATCTGCAACTTAATTCCGGCAATATAGTCATATCAGAAAATATCGGAGTTGAAGATGACACGCCATATTATCTTTCTTTCTGGGTCAATACTACCAACATCGCGGGTTCCGGAGACGGCACTAATTTGCCATACGCGGAAGTTCGTTATCTATTTTTGAACGGAGAGGGCAACGCACTAGAGAGAAATTCCAATGGCTCATATAACATTATTACCATTAATTCTGGGCCACAATTATTTGGTCCTAAATGGGAATCAGCTGACACTTTGAAAATCAATCAAGGTACTCCATGGAAACATGTAGTTTATAGGGTAACTCCGCCTAGCGGAGCTACCAGCATGAAAATTGCCTTGTTCAGTTTGGCTCCGTCTCTTGAGAAAGGATTTGATAATACAAAGTTAGGCGGATATACAATGTGGGATAATATTGGCGTCAACACTATCTTGGATACTGATGGCACCGAAGTTAGTCAGATAGCCAGAACTTGTCGTGTCTATCCCGAAGCCGATGCTCCTGGTTGTAGGTACAACAAAGACAACACCCAATATTATGGCCAATACGGATATTGCATCCTCAAAGATCCAGCTATCAACAGTCAGCAATGTCTGCAATGGTGGCCGGTAGATAATATTGCCGGAGAATCAGTCAATGACTATTCACCGTATTATCAAGAAAGAATGCCTTTGTATTATTGCGTATCCAAAGCGGAGAAAAAAATGAATTTTTCTAATTTTACCCTAAATGCTAATGCGGCAAACTTAGGAAAATATGCCTCTGTCATGGATTTGGTGGAGTCTCATACGGGTCAGGAAGTCAAATTTTATCCTTTTTCTGATGTGCCTGCATCCATGAGAACTCTTTTGAGATATCCTAATGTCTATCGTTTCTTCTATAGCGGACTCTATGTCGGATTTGACAAGAAAAATTTCTTCCCGATGCCACTATTTGTATTTATGAAGCCATATGAATCTTTTGGTATTGCCGGAGAGTTGCCATTTTATTTTGGCACCAACGCTCCCGAAGCAGAAAGCATGTATAGCGCTGAAAACTTGGCGGCAAGTTGTACTAATAATGGTGGTTCAAGTTGTGGAGTTTGTGCTGGTGGCATAAGCAGTGGTGAAACCACACCATGTAATCCCCTGACAAATTATAGAGAAAATACTTCTGTTGTGGATATTCATCTAAATAGTGAAAGGGGTAGTAAGGAATGTCCTAAAATTTTTGATCTTAATGGAAATAATTATGAAGAATGTTTGCCTTTGTCTAGGACTTTTTGCGGAATTGGCGACAGCGGAAGTGAATGTCAGCAAGATGATAGTTGTAATGATTTTGAATTGGCAAATACATGTAATTATTTAGCTAGTCATAATGATTACGATAGTAGTGGATTTTTAATCATAAAGGATAAATCTTTGTGGGGTAGTATAACAACAGCCCTGGAAGATATCGGAAAGTTTATTATGTCGCCATTTACCATGACTCAGGACGATTATTGGGGTGGATGGGGCATGTTCGGCTTCAATATTGCTAAATTTCCTGTAGCTTTTGGACTTCCTTGGCATACACTTTCCGCTTTGAAGGATATGAGCGGTATCGTTTCCGGACTCATAGAATGGATTAACGATGAGACGGTGGCTATTGGCTATGTCGCTTTCAAGATAGTGACGGACACCGATCCTAATTATAGTGGACAAGCCAGTGATCCGCATCCGGATGTCCAAGGTGATATCCTGGGTTATGCTTTTGGCTCCGGCGGTACGGCTGCTTCAGACAAAGCGTATGCCAGCGGAGTTATAGGAGGAATTAGTTCCAACGGATTTACTGCCGGCTATTGCGATAAGGTGGTTCAGGTGGTAGATTCTTCCGGACAGCAAAAAGCTTATTCGGCTAGGACCTCACCCGGCTCCAGTTACAAAACCAATGACACGGATTGTGTAGTAAATGCTCTGTATGGCGATATGTTTGAAACAGTAGCTGATGGTTTGTCGCTTTTTTCCAATAGCAATATGTCAAGTTGTACTGATGCGGGTTGTGGTGGAGGATTATCGGAGTATGTTGTAGGTAATCCTAATCAATGTTTTGATCATTCTATGTATTGTTTGCGTTTAAATGGTTCTACGCCTAGAAATTATTGTGGAAATTATGTTGGCTTAACTAATTCTAATACCCTGGGTCTCAAATGTTGCGGTAATTCTGTCTCAGATGAGAAATTAAATAATTCTTTCAGCTCCGTCTGCAATAGCGATGGAAGCCTTAATTCTAATTATTTCTGTAGCGGAGGGACTTATATCTACGCCAATATTTACCATTATAATCGTTATAATTATAATACTGACCAAAATCCTTTTGCTTCTATTATTGCTCCAATTACCGGTCAATATCCGAATGAGTGGGATAGCAAGGACGACGTGCCATACAACCAGCCGTTATTCTATGAAGAAAACATGAGCAAGACTGATATTGGCCAATCTAGGATGGGGCAAGTCCATGACGTGGACGAGCTGAAAAAACTTTTTGCCAAGAGTTATGGCGTTTGGGAGTGGAGAGCCAACAAAGACGGAAGTCCGATTGAGGGCGGGTATTATAGTTTGGTGAGTTCTATGGATTGGTCAGTGCCAACGGAAAATTGCGGTGGAATTAGCAAAAGAGAGGCTCATGAAGCAAGCACGACACTCTCTACAAGTGCTAGAATGTGTTTCAATTATCCGGAAATTAAGCATGTCACTACTACTAATTTGTTAGCCACAACCACTGATCCTGCAGAACTGCGCAAGGTCAAGTCAAATAGTCCGATCAAGTTGGAATTTACGGCGGAAATTGATCCGGAGCAATTGCCAATTCGGGCTTATAGTGTTTCTTGGGGAGATGATACCACTACGACTTTTTCAGGCACAGCGCTTCTTTCCAGGCCGAATCCTTCAGATCCATTTGTTTTGTATCATTATTACGGAGATATTGCTGGTACCGGTAATATCATTATCAAAGTGAAGGATAATTGGAATTATGAAGGCGCCAAAACTTGGAATACGGAAACTGGAAGTCTTAATTAAATTAAATTAAAAGACAGTGGGGATTGATATATTTATCGGTAAAAATATGAATAAAATGTTGGAAAATATGAAGAGGAAAAAATGGAGAATAATCATGGTTGTTTTTGTTGTGGCTTTATTTTTGTTTTCTCCTTTAGTCAATGTGCAGGCGGAGTATAAGCTTATTGTAAAAAGCAGCAGAGATGACTCTGGTAAGACCATGGATGTTTGGCAAGAGAAGACTGGCAATACAGTTAATACGCAATATCGTTATGAAGATGGAACGGTAAAACAGTTTTCTAGCCCGGCAAATTCAGGCGATACTACATATAGTTCTGATTTTTTTGGAAATTTAATAGAAAAAGATAGTAAAACTGGAACTACGGTAACAACGGATCCGGCAACCGGGAAGTCTACTACATCTACATCCCCAGGTTTTGGCACTATTGTAGGTAATCTTCTCGGTTGGTTGATATATATGATTGCGGTAGCAGCCGGTTGGATTGTTTCTGCTTTGGTCTATGCCATGCTTTCCGTCATGTCATACCCTATAAATACTCATTTGGATGCGGTTACCAACGGCTGGAAGGTGATCAGGGATCTGTGCAATAACTTTTTTATCGTCATCCTTATCGCTATTGCTATTGGTACCATTATCAAGATTCCGCAGTGGCAAATAAAGGAATTATTGCCCAAATTACTGGTGATGGCCATATTGATCAACTTTTCTAAGATGTTTTGCGGTTTGATGATTGATGTTTCGCAAGTTTTGATGCTGGCTTTCGCCGCGCCTCTCCAAGGAATTACTGGTGGCAATATTATTCTTTCTGCTCTGGGTATTCCGGATATGTATAATCTTATGGGCGGCGATAAGGGTAGTTATATGGATTATGGTGCCGCTAACACTTCTGTAGAAGGTCAGGAAATAGGTTTTGGAAATGTTATTACCGCTCTAGTTTATGCGCTTATCGCTAGTGTGGTGGCCGCTGCTGTTCTGGTGGCCATTATTGCCATACTGATATATAGAATTGTGGTGCTTTTGTTTCTTACCGTGCTTTCTCCTTTGCCCTTCCTTCTTACCACTTTCAAAAAGGGCGAGCAGTATGCCAGCCAATGGTGGACAGAGATGAGCAAAAATTTGATTGTCGGGCCTATTATGCTATTTTTCCTTTGGATTTCCTTTGTAATTATGGGATTTAGTGGAAATACTACTAAAAATCAGGATGCAAATGTAATAAATGGATTAGGGGCTAGTAATAAGATAGTGGATAATACATCATCCACAAAACAAATGATAGTATTATCCAATGCAATGTCCACTGAGGGTATAATCAATTTTGCTTTGGTTATTGGCATGTTGGTAGCTTCACTGGTGATGGGACAAAAAACCGGCGCTGTCGGCGCTTCCTGGGCAGGAAGCAGTTTGAGTTTTTTAAATAAGGCCAGAAAGGGAGCCCAGGCCATGCCTTGGAGAGCGACGAAAGGCATAGGACGGGGCGTTGGAGCCGTGGGCGGAGCTATTGCTACTGGAATTAATGATAGATTATTAATAGGAGAAGGATTGGCTAGAACTGGTTTTAAGCTTGCTAATAAAGTGCCTTTGGCGCGTACATTATTGTCTAGGCCTTTTGCTCGTATGACTGCCAATATGAAGAGCGCTAGAACAAAGCGAAATGAAGAAACCGCGCGTAATGCTGCTTTGGTGAATAGAAAGAGAATAGAAGATATGACCGCTGAAGAACTCGTTGCTATGGCTGAAAAGGGGAATATAGATCAGCAGATGGCAGTTGCTCCAGAGCTCATCAGAAGGGTTATTGCCAATCCTACATTAGATAAAAATTTAGAAAATAGAGCCAACCAAGTATTCGGAGAGTTGTTTACAAAAACTAATTTAAACGGCGCCAATTCTAAAATAATTGGTGATCTAAAGGATAAATATTTTAGACATCAGGCTAGAGCTTTGGATACTACCAGTAAAAAGGATTTACGGGAAGGAGTTATGTCTGGAACCTATGATATAGATAAGGCTGTTAGAAAGATTGATACTGGAGGAGAGAAGGAACATGGTCGTTTACAAAAACTATTTGATACTTTTATGCTGGAACCGGATGAGCAGGAATATAAGAAGAATGGAAAAAAAGCCGATATCAATTCTTTCATTAGATATATGTATGGGTTCCATGATGCTGATCCTAAAGCGCTTGCCAATACCCTCGCGCAATTCCAAGATGAGGGAATCAAAGAAATAATTAGAAAACAATTAGACTTCGGACAACTTAGAAGTTTATTGACCGTTGATTCGGAAAGTGGTTTAGTAGATAAAGATAATACTTTGACTATTGGAAATGCTTTATTAAAAAATAGACTTGTTGGCACAGAGCAACTTAGTCATCTTGTTTATGATTCTTCCAGTGACAAGCCAATGAACGAAGAAAGCAGGGATATTTTGGCGGATTTGGTTACTCAGAATGCAAGTGAAATTTCTAGTCGTATTAAGGAGCGTATTTCTGAGGTTAAGCAATTAGAGAAAGCTGGAAAAGGCACTGAGGCTGGTGAATTGAGGGCGGCTATACAGAAAGGCATGGCTGATATTTATGAAAATGTAAGTGATGTTTGTGGCGCATCCACCATGAAGACGATTAGGGGTTCCATAGAAGATCAGAAAGTTTTGTCAAAGAAAGCTTTCGTGGACGCAACCATGAATCGGGCGCAAAGATTAGATGAGCATAGGAAAGAGTATGCCGCAGCTCATAACGGCATTATGCCTTCTATGGAAGAGTTCGATAAGAATGGAAACGCGTTGGCTAATTATGATGCGGAATATAAACGTTTAACTGATAATTTTGGCTTGGGCGGAGAACATGTCAGTACAGGTAGTACTAAGGTTGATTTAATTGCCATGGCTGAACAATTAGCGGAAAGGAAAAAACTAGCGGAGACGGCTGGAGATTTTTATGCCCGGACTAATTATGATGCCGATATGAAAATTCTTGAAGATAAAATGGTTGGTTCTTTTATCGGCGGTTTGTCAGTATCTGATTTTGGTAACATACAAATGGGTCCTCCGCCGGCTGAGGGTGACAATAAGGGTTCCATGGCCAGTGCGTTGAAATTAGTTCAATCTTTTACTCTTAAATCCAATGGAGCAAAATTATATAATTATCGCAGAAATGCGGCTAAACACAAAAGTAATGAAGCAGCCACTAATTTGCTTTGGAATGCCATTGGTTCTGGCAGTAATGGCAAAAAAGCAGATGAGTTGAGTGATGCGGAATTAGAGGTAATTAGAGAAAAGATCATGAAAGAATTTAAGATTAAAAAGGGCATGTATGGTTATGTTGACGCTGGTGATAGTGCTTATCTCAAAATGATACAAATTATGCTGAAGGCGCTTCAGGATAATCCGGAGGTGTGGGAAAATTTTAAACCTAAACAAGCCTAAATAAAAGATTTTTTGATAAAATGTCATTAAATTCAAAAATAATTGAAGATATTAAGAAGACTAATTCCTGGTTTATTCCTTTTAATTTGTCTGACCAGGAATTATATGATGTTGATGTTTGTGGTTCAAGAGTGAGGGCGGGGTCTGATAATTCAGCTGATTTAATTTCTAATTTAAGAAAGAGTCTTCTCAAACAGTCGCCGGAGACTATTAATCAAATAGCCTTGGCCATTGCCATAAACCAGCTTTGGCCAATGCGTAAATATATTAAGGGAGATGTTGAATCATTTATCAAAAGTCTTGGCGGTACTCCACCAGTTAAGAAGAAAAAAATAAAAAAGAAAAAGCCATCAGAAAAGACCCCCAAAGATTACTTGATCAAGGCTGAAACGGCTGGTTCTCAAAATAGTTCTCCGACCGTGATCACGGATAATTCCAAGTCCATGACTTTTTCTACCATGGATGAAGAAGAATTAAAAAAGATTGCTGTTCCGGAAGCGGAGACCTATAAACTTGATTATGACAGTTTGGCAGATGATATTATTTCCAAATTCGGGTATAATGAAAGTGACGAGATCTTGCACAAAAGATTATCCAATATTATTATTTCAAGATTCCGTGACGTGCGTGATGAGATAGAGAGCATAGAAGCCTTGACCAAGAGTCAGAAGATAGGCGGAATGGAATTTACCAAAGAGCAGGCGACGGAATTGCTGGGACTAATTAAGAAAGAGCAGGAAACATTCAAGGAGTATCATATTTCTGGCGGAGATGCGATACAAAGGATAGAATTTAAGCCAAAAATACCGCAATTTGAAAAAGCCGAAGTCAAGGTCAAAACTTTGCAAGAGAAAAGGGCAGAGGAGATGAGAAGACAGGGAACCAATTCTTCAGTGTCTGTTTCTGTAGAACCTATTCCAATTGTTTCGCCACAGGCTGAGTTGTCCAAGCAAGCAGTCCCTCCGACATTACCAGAGATAAAAAATGTTCCCGTTGCTCCGAAGCAGCCCGAAGTTGCCAAGATAGATAGTTTTGATTCGCAAAATAAAATTACAGCAGAGGTTAGTCCAGCTCCGATTATGGATGAGGAAGATGGTTTGCCCATACTCCGCATGCCGGAAGATTTGATGGTTAAACCGAAAATCGTAAAATTGGATGACATCGGCGAAGAGAAGAAAGAGGAAGCTAAAAAACCGGTTCCAATCAATATTCCACCTGCTTCACTTATTTCAGAAAAAAAATTAGAAAGTAATGATGATATCATTGAGGCAAGCTTGAAGAATAATTTAGTAAATAATTTTGTTGAAGAAAAATCCATTCCTGTCAGTGTTCCCGTCAGTCTCAAACAGTCAGAATCAGCTCCTTTGCCACGTCCTGCGCCTTATGTTGTGCAGAAGAATATTCCTCAGAGGGTGCTTGAATCTCAGAATACTAGAAGGCCCATAGTTGACGGCATTAAATTAGCTAAAAAGCTGACCGGCCCCATTGAAGAATTGTCTGATATGACTTTGATAGATTTTCGTCGCTTGGCTTCCAATCCGGTTGAGGCGACGAGATCAATTAGAGAGAAAATAAAGTTATTGCAGGAAGAATCATATGCGCGTCGAATAGAGGGGATAAATGCCTGGTTTGGCAATGAGGTAAATCGGTTTTACAGATTGCTGGGGCAGACTAGCATGACAGAAGGTCGGAGCATAGATGATATAATTAAAGAGCGTCTAGTATCTGGGAAACCAACGTTATCCTTGGAAGAATTTGATGCTGTGATGCAATTAAATAGCGAATTGAGATACTGAGATAATAATCAAAACACAAGAAACAATAACCAAAATATAAGAATTCCTTTGATTGTTGTTTCTTGATTATCGGTTATTAAATTTATTAATTTTTATGGAACAAGTAGTCGTGCCACAATTTTTGGACGTAGAGGACAAAGTTATCGGACCTATCACCGTGAGGCAATTTATTGAAATGCTTATCGGAGGGTTGATAATATTTATTTTTTATAAAATTTTTGATCTCTCATTATTTATAGTTTCTGGATTAATCGTTTTGTCACTTACCATCGTCATCGCTTTTGCCACTATCAATGGCCAGCCATTTCATTATTTTCTGCTTAATTTTATTTCTACATTGAAAAATCCCAAGTTAAAAGTTTGGAAAAAGAAAATATCCAGAGACGAGATTAAGGCCAGCCTCAAAAAACCGAAAGAACACAGGATTCCGGTTGTAAAAATGGCCAGACAACCATTATCTAATTCAAAAATATCTGAACTCGCCTTGATTATTGATACGGGCGGGGTATACACAGGAGAAAGATAAAAATATGCCAGACAAAGTTGCTACCAACAAGACACCATCCACGCAAAGCCGGATGCATATCGCTGAAATCCGTGATGATTGTGTTGTGCTCAAAGACGGAACGCTTCGGGCGGTTCTTCTGGTTTCCAGTATTAATTTTGCCCTCAAGTCGGAAGACGAGCAGTCGGCTATTATCTCTGGGTATATCAGTTTTTTGAATTTGTTGGATTCACCGCTTCAAATTTTGGTTCAATCCAGAAAGTTGGATTTGGATGAATATCTTGTTTCTATCAAAGAGGCGGAAAAAATTCAGACCAACGAATTGCTCAAATTACAAATTTCAGAATATTATCAATATATTTCCCAATTGGTTGAGTTGGGCGATATCATGACCAAAAGGTTTTATGTAGTCGTGCCCTATGATCCGTCTTCCAATGGCAAGAGAGGATTTTGGGCCAGAACAGGTGATGTGCTTTCTCCGACCAATATCATCAGTTTGGGACAGAAGCAATTTTCCCAGAGGCATAGGGATTTATTCACTTTGCTGGACAAGATTCTCTCCGGATTATCCGGCATGGGGCTGAGAGCGACGGTTTTGGATACTCAATCGCTGATAGAATTATTCTACAATACTTATAATCCCGTAGTCTCACGTAGCGAGAAATTAGGAGATGTTGATAAATTAAAACTTGAAGAAAATAATTATGTTTGATCCTCAAGATATAAACAAAAGTAACTTGCCTCAGCCGGAAGCTGTTGTGGTGCCAAAATTGACGCCCCAACAACAGAAGTTTTTGGAACAGGAACAAATTGCTTCCGCTCAGGAACTATTGGAAGAAGAAAGGATTTATCGCCAGGGCGTAGTTTCGGTTAGAGATTTGATTGCGCCGGCGGCTTTGGAGGTGACTTCTTCGCATATCAAGCTTGGCGAGATGTTTGTCAGGACTATTTTTGTGGTGCAATATCCGCGATATATTTCCATTGGCTGGTTTGCGCCGATTATCAACATGGATGTGGTGGCCGACATGTCGTTTTATTTCTACCCTGTCAAAACTCCAGTCATCCTTAAACAACTCAAGAAAAAAGTGGGAAATGTGGAGGCCGGACTTATCTCCTCGGCAGAAAAAGGAGCGCCCAGGGATCCTCTGGCAGAAACCGCCCTCCGTGATATGGAAAAACTCCGAGACGACTTGACTCAGGGCGTGGAGCATTTTTTTCAAACCGCCTTGTATGTCACTCTTTATGCCAAGAAGCTGGAAGATTTGGATCAAGTCTCGGAGAGGATAGAGAATTTTTTCGGTTCGCATCTGGTTTATTCCAAGAGAGTATTTTATCAATCGGAACAGGGGTTTAATTCCACTTTGCCACTAGCTTTTGACGAGTTAAATATTCTGGTCAATATGAACACTTCGCCGGCAGCAAGTTCTTTCCCGTTTGTGTCTTCGGATTTGTCTTCTGATAAGGGAATCCTTTATGGCATAAATAGGCACAATAACAGCCTAATCTTGTTTGATCGTTTCTCATTGCAAAATGCCAATGCGGTAGTTTTTGCCACTTCCGGCGCCGGAAAATCATATGCCATCAAGCTGGAAGTACTTAGAAGTTTGATGTTTGGCACGGAAGTGATAATTATAGATCCGGAAAGAGAATACAAGCATTTGTGTGATGCTGTCGGAGGCACTTATGTGGATATCTCGCTTAATTCTGAAAGCAAGATTAATCCGTTTGATTTGCCTCGCGCCATGGGTGAGGATTCAAAAGCGGAAGATATTATCCGAAGCGGAGTAATTACGGTCAAAGGATTGATAAGACTGATGATCGGTAATGTCACTTATGAAGAAGATTCTATTATTGATAGAGCGCTTTTGGAGACTTATGCCAAGAAAGACATCACGGCTAATGCTGATTTAACCAAAATTGAGCCGCCAATTCTGCAGGATTTTCAGGAGATTTTGGAAGGTATGGAAGGAGCGGCAGATATTTCACTCAGGCTCAAGAAATATACCGAAGGCACTTTTGCCGGATTACTCAATCAGCCGACCAATGTGGAGATGAACAATCAGTTGGTGGTTTTCAGTGTCAGAGACTTGGAAGATGAGCTCAAACCGCTGGCAATTTATACTATTGTTAATTATATCTGGAATGTAGTCAGATCTCAGATGAAAAAAAGGATTTTGATTGTTGATGAAGCTTGGTGGCTGATGCAAAGAGAAGATTCGGCTAAATTTATTTTTGCCTTAGTCAAGCGTTGTCGTAAGTATTATCTCGGAGTAACCACTATCACCCAAGACGTAAATGACTTTTTGACTTCACCCTATGGTCAGGCGATTGTAAATAATTCATCTCTTCAATTGCTTCTCAAACAATCTCCGGCGGCTATAAGTCTGATTCAAAAAACTTTCATGTTGACCGAAGGAGAAAAATATTTGCTTTTGGAAGGCGGGGTAGGCGAAGGAATATTTTTTGCCGGAGCGAAGCACGCCGCTATCAAAGTGGTAGCATCATACTCTGAAGATCAATTAATTACTTCTGATCCAAGGCAGTTGTTGGAAATTGAAGCGGCCAAGAAAGAATTTGATGAGTCATTGGCTCAAGAACAAACGCCGGAAGAAGAGAAAAAATTAATTTAAGCTAATATTATTAAATATGGATAATAGAAAAAGAATTATCATTACTTTGTTGGTCGTAGCGGTAATAGTTTTACTGGCGTTTATTATTTGGCTTATCTTTGGTACAAAAAACGTCAATCAACCAATTAATTCTCAGAATAATAATAATTCACAAACAGTTTCAACTGGCAATGGTTCCGCCGTACTTCCAGTCTCTAGTCCGGTACGTGTGGCTGAAGAAAAAAAATATCCTTTGGGACTTAAGCAATTGGCGCTTTCTTTTTCGGAAAGATATGGAAGTTACTCTACAGATCAGAAATTCAAAAATCTTGATGACTTAAAGCCATTTATGAGTGACAAAATGCAGAAAACCATAAACGATGCCATAGCCATGGAACGAGCGTCTACCAGCAGTGTAGATACATTCCAGGGAATAACTACCAGGGGATTGAGTGCAGATTTAATCAGTTCCGAAGTCAGTAGCGCCATTATTGTGGTGCAAGCTCAGAGAACGATTTCAACCGGAAATGGATTAGAGCCGGTTATTTCATACAAAAACTTAAAATTATCATTTATAAAAGTCGGCAATGAATGGAAAGTTGACGATGCCATTTGGCAGTAGTATTACTGCTCTTTCTGAATTAGCTCATGATTTGTTGTTTCCCAAAAGATGTTTGGGTTGCCATGAATTTGATAATTTTATTTGTGACAAGTGTCTGGACTCCATAATTATAAAAAATAATTTTTGTTGTCCGATTTGCAATAGGGAGATTGATTTTCCGACGGTTTGCCCGAATTGCGTGGGTGAGTCGGTAATCTCTGGTTTGTGGGTAGTGTCTAATTATCATAATAAATTAGTAAAAGAAGTCATACACTTAATTAAATATAGCTATTGCGATGCTCTCAGTGAGGTTTGGGAGAAGATGATTATGAAATATTTTGAACGAGAAAGATTTTGGCCAGAGGAGGCTATTTTGATCCCGGTGCCTTTGCATAAGCGCAGATATTTGGAGAGAGGATTTAATCAGTCCATAATAATTGGTAATATTTTGAATAAAGTCAGAGGGAATAATATTTGTGATAAGATTATTGCCAGAAAGAGATATGGTAAACACCAAGCAATGTTGGATGTAGAAAAAAGAAAAGAAAGCATAAAGGGTTGTTTTAAATTAATTTCTGATATAAATTGGAAAGAGGATTTACCCAAAGAAGTTATATTGGTAGATGACGTCTATACAACAGGCGCGACAATGCAGGAATGCGCTAGAACCTTAAAAGGGGCTGGTTTTGAGAAGATTTATGGCTTTGCCATGGCAAGAGGATAGAATGATGCTTATTTATTGAAATAAATGTCTGCCTGCGGTCGGCGATTGAATCCTCCTTCGCTAAAAAGCTATGGCGGACAAGGGGGGTTGAAATTTTTGCTTATAAATGCTAAAATAATCAAGATTTTAAAGGTTGATATTGTTATTTAAATCAAGATAAAATTGGAGAGGTGGCAGAGCGGTTGAATGCGTCAGTCTTGAAAACTGAAGTCCCCTTAAAAGGATCGCGAGTTCGAATCTCGCCCTCTCCGACTGCGCTCGCCGAAGCGAGCTACGTCGAACGAAGTCCGATTGAGCTCGCAGAGGAGAGAAAAAATAAAAGAATCTGGCTTAGGCCAGTTTTTTTGTTTTTAGTCAAAAGTGTAAAAAATAATCCAGATTAAATCTGGATTATTTCAACTGATGGTGGACTATGCCTCCTTGTTTATTCTTTATCAGTAAATACCACTAGTCGTTTGGGATAACTTTTAGAAACTTTATTCCAAGCTCCTTCACAGGTGATGAGATTAAGATGCGACTTGCCATCATTTGAAATGAATATGTCTGAAGCGTCCGTATTTGGGTTATAATTTCTACTTTCTCTTACCACAAAAGTAATAATTTCCCCTTTTTCATTTTCAATATATAATTTATCACCTGGACGTAATTTATATAAATTATTGAATACTGTTGGCGTACCGTTTTTCCAAATCCCATAATGACCGGTAATAACCGCATTGCCATTTTCTCCGGGATGAGGCCCAAGATTGAACCAAGCAGCGTTGGTAAGTCCCTTAGGCACGTTTACTGCTCCTTGAGCTGTCAGACCTACAGATTCCAGAGCAGTATCCACTTTTATTTTGGGAATTTTGAGACGTATAGTTAGGACTGTCTGACCCATAATCTGAGTAGACTCAGCTGAGGCGCCATTAACCAAATTTTGTGAAACATAACCATTGGCATGGGAATTAGAAACCGGCAGAGCACATGAGAGAGAAACAATAACTATTGCAGAAAATATAATTGCAAAAATATTAACAATAAAAAATAATTTTTTAAATGAAATTTTAGATCGCATGGATTTCATAACACAAAGACCCCGTTAAGGCGGGGTCTTTCCTACCTTTAGAATATTTAAACTAAATCGTACGTTTTTTTAGAATCAGAGCAACTGAGACAGAAACCAAGATGAGAAGGCCAGCCAACATAGCCATAATCCATTGCACAGTATTGCCCTCAAAAAAAGATCCTGTATTTGGTAATTTAGGAACGGCCGCAGCAGCCACCACAACAGTGGTAATGGCATAATCTTTCGCAGTCAAACCATTAGCTTCACCGCTTGCTGTGGCGGTATTAGTTGTGGTTTTGGTGAGATTGGATTTACAAGTAAATATCCAAGTCTCATTGCTTTCAAGTAGGTCATTTTTATTGATGTCTCCAGGATGTCCCACAACACGACCAGGCAAGCCGGTACATTTATCGTCAGTAATACTGACATTGCTTAATGGAACGGTACCAGGATTAGTTACTGTATATGTATAAGTAACCATTCCTCCGCTAGCAGGTAGCGTCAGCGGACTAGGAAGCTTTGTCACATGGATAAGCGGTGGCACGACTGGCGCTCCGACCACGACCGTAGCGCTGGCGATATCAATTGCGCTGATGCCATTGGCCCAGCCAGTGGCGACGACGGTGTTGGTATGAGTTGTTGAGAGTGTTGTAGAGCAGTTATATGTCCAGGTTTCATTCACATCAAGTTTGGCGTCGCCATTGCTATCACCAGAAGCAAGGGTTGTGGAACTACAGCTATCATCTACCATTGTTAAATTAGTTACCGGAACGGTACCGATATTTTAAAGTGTGTAAGTGTAGGTCACCGAACCAGGACCGACAGGCAAAGCCAGGGGACTGGGAACTTTTACCACATCAATAAGCGGTGGAACAGGTGGAGAGTAAGAACCGCCACCGGATGAAGGTGCTTTATAGGTATTGGTAATGATGCAGGTCTTGTTGTCACCCGCGATAAGAGTCACGCTGCCACTTAGACAATCAAGGGCAAAAGTGCGAGTGTAGTTGGTATCAACGGTTTCACTCACAACATGCGCACCGACAGAAAAAACATTGGCCACATTGCGAAGAACCGGCGCACCATCGACAAACAGATTAAAAGCATCGGGGAGCTTAGTTCCACCGACAACAACTTTTGCGACAATAATCGTGGAGACCGGCGGAGCGGGCACAATATCGTCATTGGTAATGGTACAAGTTTTTTCCTCACCAGGGGCAAGAGTGATAATACCGGTAATAGCATTACAGTCCTCGCCAAAAGTTCGCACATAAGAAGTATTAGTATCTTCACTGACGGTATAAGTGCCAGCATCCAAAGTATAAGTAGTTCCTGGATCTTCTGCTCCCGCTTGCGGACTAGCTGGGCTTCCGGCGACATCCCCTGAGTCATCTTTTACGTGTACGCTGAAGCCAGGAGCTAATGTTGAGCCACCGCTATTATTAATAACATGTTTAATGACATGAAGAATCGCGGGATCAGGTGCGGGATTCACGGTTACTGCAACATTGCATTGAGGCGAGGTGCCACCAGGACCAGTGCAAGTCATGGAATATGTAGAGCCTAGGGTTAAAGCGCCAGAAGTCCAGGCACCAGAGGAACCACTGATACTGGTCCAGCCAGTAGATCCGCCTGAGGCGGTACAAGCGGTGGCATCAGTTGAAGACCAGGTAATGGCAGAAGTACCATTATAATCAACTGGATTAGGAGAAGCAGAAAGAGTGCAGGTGGGAGCTGGAGTGGGCGCAACTAGGCAGGTTGGTCCGGAAATAGTATTGCCATCGGTCGTTAAAGAGGCATTGAGCACCATAATTCGGCCGTTAACTGTTGCGCCGGAAACCAAAGTGACACTGCCCGTTGAGGCGATAAGAGTCCCGACAAAATTACTGCCCGAAGCTATAGTCGCACTTCTATCTATTTGCCAAAAAACATGGCATGGCTGGGCATTACCGGTGAGAACCACCGAACCATCAAAAGTCATATCACGTCCAACCTGAAAAATCCAGACATCGTCATAACCGCCGTTAAGAGTAATTGTTCCAGTGAATGTAACATCACTAGCCACAGTATAGGTACCCGGTGTTGGGCTCCATGGACTTGTGCCCCATGACCCATTAGAGCTTTGTCCTGCCAGGTTGTTGTAAGCTGCTAAGGCATCAACTTGAGCAGTTGCGGACAAGGAAGGCGTGGTGCCGAAATATTCAGTACCGCCTACCGTCCAGGGGCCGGTTCTTGAAACAGCCAGGCCAGGGCTGAGACCTAAATTACCGGAAATGGTGGTGCCAGCGGCGGCAGCACTCATTGATAAGCCGGCCAAGACCGAGAAATTCTCCGCGGCACCCAATAGTGGCATGGAAGCTGCCAAGGTGACAGTTGGCTCGGTCAGACCAAGCATAAATACCACGGCCAATACAGCCATTGAAACTTTATTAAATAGTTTCATGAGTTTATAATTTAAATTAATTATTTTTTAAGGATTTAATATATTATAACATATATTATATCACATCTATAAATAAATTTACACAAGTATTCTTTTGGTAATTTTTATTTTGGGTTTTGAGCAGTTTATCAACTCATTTTTTATTTGTTCATTTTTAGAAAAATTTAACCCCGATCCGAGTGCATTGACGAACGTCAAAAAAATATGCTATAATACCCTTGTAATTCTCGTAGTTGGGGGTAATTAATCAGAATATTCCGATATGGGAAAATGGTAATTTAAAATATAATAGTGTGGAGAGATGGCTGAGTGGCTGAAAGCGGCAGGTTGCTAACCTGTTATACGTCTTTTTGGGCGTATCCAGGGTTCAAATCCCTGTCTCTCCGTAGAAGATAATAATTATAAAAATATGGAAGGAGGACAAAACAACAACGAACAAAAGTTGAGTCAGATCGTGTATTCTTGGGAGTATCCCGAGTATATCAAGTACCACAAAGATATTTGGTGGTATGTGATTTCTCTCTTGCTTTTAACCGCTTTTGTGGCCTGGTGTTTTTTTGCCAACAATCCATTATTTGCTATTTTTCTTATTTTGTTTTATTTGGTGACTCTGCTTCATGATAATCGTAATCCAGAAATGATTGATTTTGTTCTCACTAATGAAGGAGTAAAGGCGGGAAGGAATTTTAATTATTTCCGGGATGTAGATCATTTTTTTATGGTTTATGAGGAATTTGGCATTAAAAATCTCTATTTTCAATTTAGGAATCCATTGCTGGGCAGGCTGGTTGTGCCATTGGACGGGCAAGATGCGGTATCAATTAGAAGATTTTTACTCAAATATCTTAAAGAAGATTTGGAAAGGGAAATTGAGCCTATATCCGATAAATTGCGTCGCTACTTGAGATTGTAAATTTCGCGTCCGTAGCTCAGGGGATAGAGCGTCAGCTTGCGGAGCTGCAGGTCGCAGGTTCAATTCCTGCCGGACGCAATAATATATTTTCCATGCTTTCTTTAAACTCTCCAATTTCAGATATCAGTGGTATAGGAAAAGCTTTGGCAAAAAGGTTTGCAAACATAAATCTTGAGACCGTTTTGGATCTCATTTTTTGTTATCCGTTTAGATATGAAGATTATAGTAGAATTATCAAGATTAGTGATTTAAAGGAAGGCGAGACGGCCACCATTGTAGCCAGTATTGATCTGATTTCCAATAGACGTAGCGTTCGCAAGAGAAAAATTATGACGGAGGCCATAGTTAGTGATGACTCTGGCAGTGTAAAAATAATTTGGTTTAATCAGCCTTGGATTGGTAAAAGCCTCAGGCAGGGCGATAAGCTTTATATTTCCGGCAAAGTAACGGGAGATATGTTTAATGTATATTTTAACTCCCCGATGTATGAAAAGTATTCTTCCAATTTCATCCCTATGGGAATCGTGCCGATATATTCTTCAACCGAGGGCTTGTCACAGAAACAAATTAGGTCAGTAATTAAATTAGCTATTCATTTGGTTGAACAAATTGAGGATTTTTTGCCTCATGAAATACAAACTAGAGAAAATTTAATAAGCTTATCTAGCGCTCTTCGTATCATTCATTTTCCAAACGACATGAAAGAACTGGAAAAGGCCAGAACCAGATTGTCATTTGATGAGTTGTTCTTGGTTCAGCTTTGGTCACAGGTGATTAAGCAAGAGAATGCTTCTCAAAAATCTTATCCCATGGATTTTTTTGAGGCGAAAATCAAGGAATTTGTTTCTAATCTTAAATTTGAATTGACTCTAGACCAGAAGAGATCGGCTTGGGAAATTATGAAAGATATGATGCGTCTTTACCCCATGAATCGGTTACTTAATGGAGATGTGGGTTCTGGAAAAACAGTGGTAGCGGCATTAGGCATATATCAATCTTATCTCAACGGCTTGCAGAGCGTGATTATGGTTCCGACGGAAATTCTGGCCTTTCAACACTATCGCAATCTGCAGAATTTATTTTTAGGAACAGATATAAAAATAGGACTTTTGACCCGAACACAAAAATTGTTCAACGGTGAAAAGATTTCCAAAAATAAATTCATAGAAAAATGCCAAGCTGGAGAAATTGACTTGATCGTGGGTACGCACGCTTTGATTCAGGATGGGGTAGAATTTAGTAAATTAGGACTAGCTATCGTAGATGAACAGCATAGATTTGGCGTGGAACAGAGGCATAAATTGATAAAAAGGGGAGAATCCAGTCCGCATTTTCTCTCCCTCACTGCTACTCCTATTCCCAGGTCGCTATCCTTGATTGTCTATGGCGATCTTGATTTATCCTTGATTAAGCAGATGCCCAAAGGCCGTAAGAAAATCATTACCAAGCTAGTTCCGCCGGAGAAAAGAAATGACGCTTATAAATTTATTGATGAACAGATTAAAAAAGGAAGGCAGGTCTTTGTAATTTGTCCCTTGATTGATCCTTCGGATAAATTGGGAGTGAGATCGGTGACTGAGGAATTTGAGAAGTTGGATAAATTGGTTTTTCCGCATCTCAGCGTGGGTTTGCTCCATGGGAGACTCAAATCGGAAGAAAAGGAAGCAGTGATGAAAAAGTTTTCCGATGGCGACTTGAAACTCTTGGTTTCCACTTCCGTGGTTGAGGTGGGAGTGGATATTCCCAATGCCAGTATTATGATGATTGAAGGGGCGGAAAGATTCGGGTTGGCCCAGCTTCATCAATTTCGGGGCAGGGTAGGAAGAGGTGATTTTCAGTCGTTTTGTTTTTTGTTTAGCGACAGTGAAGACATGAAATCATTCCAGCGTTTGAGATATCTGGAGGAATGCAGTGACGGATTTGAATTAGCCAACAGGGATTTGGAGCTTCGGGGCTCAGGATCTGTTTATGGCTATCAGCAATCAGGTTTTGCTGAATTCCAAATTGCCGATATCAATAATTTAGAGCAAATAAAAAAAGCGAAAAATATCGCCGAAGAATTGGTAGGAAAAGGATTGGAAAATTATCCTGCGTTAACTAGAAAACTAGAAAATTATAAATTTACTTACCATTTGGAATAAAGATGTCTCTCGTTGTCATTCCGACCGACCGCGTGTCGCTAAAGCTTTAGCGGTGGCGCAAGTCCGGTAATCAGGACGTAGTGGAGAAATCGCTTTAAATTTTAACGAAAGGGATTCCTCCACTCGCTCTTGAGAGCTCGGTCGGAATGACAAGAGTAGCTTACTTACTGTTTATTGTTTTAATCGCTTCTCTGATGTCTCTGACGGCAATTTTGCCTGTTCCGTATTTCATGGTCGGATAATATGGCATGATAATTTTTTCAAATTTCAGCTTTTCCGCTTCCTTGATTCTTTTTTCTGGTTGAGGAACAGTTCTTATTTCACCGGAAAGACCCAATTCTCCAAAGAGAATTGTTTTTTTGTTTATGGGAATATCCAAGAAAGCGGAGACGATACACATGGCCACCGCTAAATCAATGGACGTGTCTTTGACTTTGAGCCCGCCCGTTACGTTGAGATAAATATCTTGGTTGGTGAGATTTATCTTGGCTATTTTGCAAAGCACGGCAATGATCATTTGCAAGCGATTGAGATCATATCCGGTTGATTTTCTTTGAGGATAGCCGAAGGAAGTTTTGGAGGTCAGGGCTTGGATTTCAATTAGAAATGGCCGGCTTCCTTCAAGAACGGCAGAAATAGCCGTGCCAGAAGAAGTTGATTGGTTTGAGTCTTCCAGAAAAATATTGGACGAATTAAGAGTTTCTTTGAGGCCGGTAGAAGTCATCTCAAAGATGCCGATTTCTCCGGTTGAGCCGAAGCGGTTTTTGGCTCCGCGAAGTATTTTGTAATAATTCTGATTATCATTTTCCAAATACAATACTACATCAACAAGATGTTCCAAGGTTTTGGGGCCGGCGACTATGCCATCTTTGGTGACGTGGCCGATTATGATAATAGGAATTTCTATTTTTTTGGCTAGACCTATGAGTTGGCTGGCCACGGAAGTTATCTGGCTTACCGATCCGGATGATCCCGTGGCTTCGGAAGAAATCATGGTTTGAATGGAGTCTACTATGACGAGTGGCGGTTTTTGGGCTTCAATGGTGGAGAGGATTTTTTCTATGTTCGTTTGCGCCAAGAATTTCAATTTATCCAGATTAATTTTTAGTCTCTCTGCCCTGATTTTTATTTGATTGGCGGATTCCTCGCCGGAGATATAAAGTGTGCCATTGATGTTCTGGGCAATCTGCAGGGCCAAAGTGGATTTGCCAACCCCAGGATCGCCGCCGAGAAGAATCAGAGCGCCTTTGACTATGCCACCGCCGAGTACGCCGTCTAATTCAGAGATTTTGGTCTCCAGGCGAAAATCAGGAATATTTTTGAGTTCATTTAAATTAATGACTTTGTCTGGTGGAATATTTGAATTTCTTTGTTCATTTTTTTCTGCTAGGCCTTCTTCCATGGTTCCCCATTTTCCGCATTCTAAACAGCGCCCTTGCCATTTTGGATATTGGGCGCCACAGTTGGAACAGGTGAAGATGGTGTTTATTTTTGACATAATTTTAGCATGCTCCTTTACCTTGGATCGGCACTTCACCTTGCTGGCAATTATCAATGTGCCAATGGCCTGAGCCATTACCGACCCTTCCTTTTGTTCCGTCTGGGAATTTTACATAATAAAAAGGCTCTCCTTTATCTTGTCCATAGCCAGTATACGTGCCTTCATTTATCAGATTGTTCATATAAGCATCAAAAGTGGCGTCATCTCCTTTTTGATAGTCCACGGCTCTATTGAGCCCATGTAAATCATTGCTATCTCTGGCGGTACTATTTACCCTAGGCGTTTTTGCATCGGGGTTATTTTTTTTGACTTGATTCAAAACAGATTGGTTAGTTTTTGACATGTCAGATTTTAGCGTAGATAAATTGGCTGATCCTCCGCCGGTTTGAGAATTGGCAGACATCTCATCCTCAAGGTTTATTGCAGGTATCGCATAATCCCCGCTATAAGTAATATTGGCCATAGAAGGCATTTTGAGACTAAGCAAGTTGGGATTGATAATTTGCAACAAAACATAAGAAAGCAAAGCCAAGGTTAAACCAATCAAAGCAGAAGAAATAGTCTTCTTGGCATCTCCTATAGCACTAGAACTTCCCCCGGAAGTAAGCCAGTTTACTCCTCCAAATACTATCATAACCATAGCCAGCAATCCAGCCACGCCCACCAGGAAAGTGTACCAGAGATTAATATACTCTCCCAAGATATTTTTGCCAGCACCAACTTCTACAGCCGTACCTTGAGTAAATTGACCCATGCCTACGTTTGGAATCCAGGTGAGGGGAGCCGACTCGGTTTTGGGAGTTTCTGTTTTGGCGGCAGGAGCGGCTTTTGGTTCATAACTATCTATTTCCGTTATCGGAGTTGTGTCTGGAGCGCATTTGTCATATTTACAATTTCCTTGTTTACAACTAGCATCCGGACAGGTAGTTTTGTAATAACTGCCACCGCCTTCACCAGAAGTATCAATTTCATGACAATAACAACTTGTAGCAGCATTGCTAATAGAGGGAATAGATAAAATAATCAAGAAGGCTAAAGTATTTAATATAAAAAAATGATTATTTTTCATGTGTTAAAATTATTTTTGACATGAGGATGATGCTCTATCATTAAATTGCTGCGCGCCATCACTTGCCGTTCCAGTTGATGGATCTTTATTTTCAACAATGCTGGCATTACTATTTATTCTACTGGCTACGCCTTTTCCCGGATCTGTCTTAAAGTAATTTTTATAATTACTTCGCATAAATGAAGCGGCTCCCGTCATATCTCCTTGAGCCATAAAAGTCGCCGTTTGAGAGAGAAAGGAAGAATTTGTTCCAAATTGGTAGGCGGTATCGGCAAGTACTGCTTGGTCTTGTTGTGGCAATGTGTCCCAGTTGCCACCGGCATTGGTATAGGCAGTCGCAGCTCCGGGATAATAAGTGTTATTGTAATTATTGGTAAACCATTGCAATTCGGTATTATAATCTACTGTTCCGGGATTTTCGTTGCTGTTGTGTCCAAAACCGTAGGTATAACCATGTTGGTCAGCGTAAGGAGTGGAGTTATATCCTTCATACGAGGCAGTAAATGCTTGATTGTAATCCATGGCTTGGTTGCAAGGTATTTTGGCTCCTGATTGATAAGGTACAGGCATTCCGTTAGCTCCATTAGCTAAAGTCGCTCCTCCAGGTGCCATGTTGATATGGGGTATCGCATAATCCCCGCTATAAGTAATATTGGCCATAGAAGGCATCTTGAGACTCAGCAAGTTAGGATTAATAATTTGCAATAAAACATAAGAAAGCAAAGCTAAAGTTAATCCAATCAAAGCAGAAGAAATAGTCTTCTTGGCGTCTCCTATGGCACTAGAACTTCCCCCGGAAGTAAGCCAGTTTACTCCTCCAAATACTATCATGACCATAGCCAATAATCCAGCCACACCTACCAAGAAAGTGTACCAGAGACTAATATACTCTCCCAAGATATTTCTGCCAGCACTAACCTCTACAGCTGTACCCTGAGTAAACTGACCCATACCTACGTTTGGAATCCAGTAGAGGGGAGCCGACTCGGTTTTGGGAGTTTCTGTTTTGGCGGCAGGAGCTGGAGCGGCTTGAGGAGCTAGAGGAGTTGGACCATTTTCTCCGGCCGGTTGAATGTCATCGCCGGTATATAAAGAGGGTGTTGCTGGCGTATCTGATTCTGGCGGAATATTTGGTACTGGTGCTGTGCCATCTTCGGCTGCTAAAGCTGCCCATCCAGTTGACAAAAATAATATTAAAAATAAAATAATGAAGATTTTTTTCATTTCTTATAATAAATTTAATTTTTTCTATTTAATTCAGCATCAATTAACTTTTTGAAGTCATCAATAGACCCGACTCCGGAAATTTCTTGGTTGTTGATATAGAAGTGAGGAGTGCCTGGAATAGCCAGTTCATTTGCTTCTTGCTCGTCATTTGCGATCAAAGTTTTTATTTCTGGACTCTCCAGACAAGTACTGAATAAATTAGTGTCTAGCTTTAGCTTCTTGGCCAATGTCATGGCACTACTGGTTGAAAAATTATTTTGGTCTTGCCAGAGAAGATTGGCATATTCCCAGAATTTTCCTTGATTTTGAGCGCACCTGGCTCCGATGTGAGCGATTAGGGAATTGGGATACTCTTCTCTCAGGGGAAGATCCTTCCAAATTAATTTGACCTTGCCCGAATATGATTTGATTATTGCTTGCAGAGTTGATTGTATTTCACGGCTACTACGACAGGAAAAACTGGAATATTCAAAAATGGAAATTGGCGCTTTGGCATCTCCTAGTGTTGGTGATTTGGTGTCCGATTTCGGCGCAGAAAGAGTCTGCTCTTTGACAGTACTAACAATGCCTGGTTCAATTTTGACCTGAGTTTGACTGCCCGTAAGATTTTTGGTATTACTGGATCTGAAAACGGCAATAATTATAATTAACAAGATAATTAATATAAATACCATACAAACAAAGGCAACGTAATTGGGAGTTTTCTCGTTATTTTTCATGCGAATAATAATTTTTAGTAATCAAGCCTGTAAATTTTATTGGAGCTGTCATAAATCATAATATAGTTTTCATCTGTTGGTGCCATGATTTTGTTTATAGATAAATCTCTAGGCAGGCTGATAAATTTTTTGGCTCCGGTGGTGAGATCAACTTCATAAAGATAATCGGCAGAACCGTTGACTGTAGAGCGATCCAATCCGGCTCCATAAGGCATGTTTTGCGGTACGGCGCAGAATAATTTGTTCTCACCGGAGAACGAACATTTATCACTCCAGGTGAGGAGATCTATTTTTTGTCTTCCTCCGCCGATGCTGGTGGAGTTGGCGTCGGAAATCCATAGTTCGGGTGAATAGTTATCGCTGTTGTATACGCTATAAACCATTTTATTTCCCTGAGGCGACCAGATTCCGGTAAACCCTCGTCCTTCCACGGTCATGGATTTGAAGTTTTCATTATTTAATCCCACAAAATAAATATCTGACCTATCTAGATCTTTGCTTTGATTGAAAGTAGCCACCATTTGATTGTTGGGTGACCAGTTGACTTGGAATTGTCCTTCTACCCCGCCGATGGACTCCAGAATTTTCAGATTTGAACCGCTGGTATCTCCAACTGCTAAGAATCTATTTTCCGTATCTATGGCTATGCTTTTGAAAGCGATTTGCTGGTCATTGGGAGAGAAAGAAAAATCTTGCCAATGTTCAGGCAAAATGACTTGTTTTCCGGTACTGAAATCATACATCACATTGCTTCCGTCCGGATATTGCATTACGGATTTGCCAGACGAGTGCGACCAGACGACATTACTCACGCCACAGAATTTTTTTTCACTTAGGGCTTTTATTTGTCCGCTCCCAGTTACGCTGTAAAATTTACATTCTCTAGGATTATAGTAGGAGGCGCTGCCATCACTAGTGAGGGAAGAGAATTGGACGAGATCGGAGACCAAGGTTTTGAGACTGGATTGCTTATCAATACCGGTATCTTCTATGGTTGTAATATTGGTGCCTGTGGCAGTTGAAATTTGTCCGGTGGGCAATCCGCCAGTGCTAGTGCCGGAAATATTTACGCCTCCGGAAGTGCCGGCAGGAAGAAGCGTTCCCGTGGAAGTGGCGGTATTTGACGGCGTAGTTGTCACTCCTCCAAATAGAGGGACAAAGAAGAAAAAATAAAGCATAAGAGCAAATCCGATAACTGCTCCTATGATTAAAATTATGGGGCCTACTTTTTGCCAATTAATATTCATAAAATATATTTTAATTCATTTCAATTAGAACTTCAGCTAAAGGGCCATATTGTCCCGTCAATAAATAATATATTGTCCAACCGGGATGTCTGGATACTTGATATGATGCTAAGCCCAGCAGTATGATAAGACAGGCTCCGATTATCCAGGGTAAGATAGTCGCTCCGATAGATATGGCCACTCCAATAATCCATTTTTTAATCGCCTTTTTACCGATTTTTTTGGCCATGTCAGCGGCTGGATCTTCTTTTTTTTCTTCTGTTTTGGCTTTTTCGGCTCTGGCTTTTTCTATTTCGTTTTTGGGATTGCTGTTTTGATTTTCCTGATCAGGTGATTCGGGCGTAGGGGAGGGAGTTTCGCCTTCATCGTTTTTGGCAACTTCGTTTTTGGCTTGTTGCTGTTGTGAATTCAAATCATCTGAATTATCCGGAGATTCGGCGTCTTTGCCGGGAGTGTCGTTTTTAATTTTATCCTCTTTAATTTTATCCTCATTATTCTCTTCTGTTTTGGGAGAGTTTTTTTCTTCACCTCCAATATTTCCGTAATCTTCACTTGGGATGTCTCCTCCATTATTTTCATTTTGACTGACTGATTCATCTTTTTGACCCAGAGGATGTGCTATCTTATAACGAGCTATATCTTCATTTCTCTCTTTTAATTCCTCCTCGCTCATTTTCATGGGGTCGGTTTTGGTCTTTTGCTCGGCCTTAACGTCTGCTTCATTTTCATCCATTGCAGTAGAGCCAAGCTTATTTGCATTACGATTTTTTATCTTATCTTTATTTAGAAGTTGCGCTTGGGTTCTAGAGTCGGTGGAGGGTTTTTTAAATGGCAAAATATTATTGGGGGAAGTTCTTGGTTTCCCGGGTATTGTCAGGGTCAAGGTGGTTTTGTCGCCGTTTTCTTCTATCTCTAATTTTGGCGCTGTATTGGATCCTGCCATTTTATATAAATTAAATCTGGATAAAAATAGAAGTCAGATATTATCTGACTTCTATTATACCATTTTTGACGGTGAGGTGTATAGTGTTTCCCGGGGGAAATTTATCCATTAATATTTTTTGTGAAAGGGGAGTCTCAATATATTCACTTATAATTTTTTGAATGGATCTGGCTCCCGTTTCCTCTGATAAACTTTTTTGGGAAATGAATTTGGCCACGGATTTATCAAATTTGAGCGTTAATTCTTTTTTGGCCAGAGATTCTCTCAAGGTTTCCATGTTTAGTTCCACAATTTTTGCTATCGCCTCTGAAGAGAGGGGAGAAAAGCAAATGATTTGATCCAGACGATTGAGGAATTCCACTTTGAAATGCTTTTTGGCCTCACTGATTATTTTTTCTTCCATTTTGTTGGCTGAAGCAGAGGCCGGATCAAATCCTATGGGAGTGGCTTTTTTGAAATAATGCGAGCCAAGGTTGGAGGTCATGATAATAATGGTGTTGCGGAAATTGATGCGTCCTCCGGAGGCGTCGGTCAGATAGCCGTCGTCAAGCACTTGAAGCAAAAGATCAAACACGTCTGGATTGGCCTTTTCTATCTCATCAAAAAGCACGATGGAATATGGTTTGTGTTTGACTTTCTCGGTCAATTGTCCGCTTTCCTTGTAGCCGACATATCCGGCTGGAGCGCCGATTAATTTGGAAATGTTGAATTTCTCGCTATATTCTGACATGTCTATGCGGATGAGTGCTTTCTCGTCTTTGAACAATAATTTGGCCAGGATTTTGGCAGTATAAGTTTTGCCCACTCCGCTTGGTCCTAGAATCATAAACGAGGCCAGGGGTTTATTTTCTGCACCCAGTCCGGCCTTGGATTTTTTTATAAAATTAGAAATAATTTCCATTGGTTTATCTTGTCCGATGACATGCTTTTTCAAGTTTTTATCCAGGACGAGAATTTGTTTTTTCTCAGACATCAGCAAGTCTTCCTGGGGAATGCCTGTAATTTTGGAAATTATTTTGGCGATACTATCAGCATCAATGGAGCCTACAAGCTTGGTTTGGGCTTTCATTTGTTTGGCTTGAAGTTCGGCCAGTTTTTTGGTAATTTTTTCCTCCTCGTCTCTTATTTCTATGGCATGCTCAAAATTTTCTTTGAGTATTTCCTGTCTTTTTTCTTTTTCTATTTTATCTAATTCTTGAGTGGTGGCATTTATTTGTTTTTGCAGGGAAGAAATCTTTTTGCCGACATTAACTGAAGCGGAAGCTTCATCAATGAGATCAATCGCCTTATCCGGCAAGAATTTTTCCGGCAGATATTTCTGGCTAAGTTCTACGGCAGAAATTATGGCTTCCTCAGTGATAGCGACGTGATGAAAATTTTCAAAATAAGGCTTGATGCCCAGAAGTATCTGTTTGGCTTCCTCTGATGATGGCTCATTTATTTTGACCGGTTGGAAGCGTCTTTCTAGAGCCGGATCATTTTCTATGGATTTTCGGTAGTCACTGTAAGTGGTCGCGCCAATACATCTGATTTCGCCTCTGGCCAGGGCCGGTTTGAGAATGTTGGCGGCATCCATGGATCCGGCAGCCGATCCGGCACCGACAATGTTGTGGATTTCATCAATAAACACAATAATATCGGGACGGGATTTTATCTCTTCAATTATCTGCTTGATTCTGTTTTCAAATTCTCCACGATAAATCGTACCTGCGATCATGGAGGCCAGATCCAGGGAATAAACTTTTTTGTTTTGGAGAATTTCCGGCACGTCGCCATGAAGGATCTTTTTGGCCAGTCCTTCCACAATAGCGGTTTTGCCCACGCCAGGATCGCCCAAGATGAGGGGATTATTCTTGGTGCGTCGTGAGAGAATTTGAATAATTCTTTCAATCTCATTCTTGCGGCCTATGACGGGGTCGGTTTTTTTCTGGAATTTTTCTGAAGTCAGATTATTGCCAAAAACATCCAAAATACCGCGTCCTTGTTCCTGTGTTTCCAATCCATCTTCTTCATCTTTGTGATAGGCTACTTTAAAAACTTCAGTCAGCTCCGGCAATTTGGAATCGCTTTTGAGCGCTGCTATAGTTTGTTCAACTATATCGGCCTCAGAAATATTTAATTCTTTGAATATTTTTTTGATTTTGGGATTGTCAAGCTCCATAATCGCTGCCAGGAGATGCTCTGTGCCTACATATTTGTGCTTGTTGACAAAAGCGATTTTGACTGATTTCTGTATTATTTTTTTGGCATCGGCAGTTAGCATTGGATTTTTTATTTCCAGATCAACCTTCGTCGCCTTATTGGTTTTTTTGGTTTTGACAATGTTGTTTTTTTCTAATTTTGAGGCGGAGGCGATTACTTTTTTGGCCTTTTCCATATCAATTTTAAAACCATTAAAT
>JBAZBX010000001.1:0-151741 GCA_041671305.1 Patescibacteria group bacterium | reverse complement strand
ACAAAAGCATATAAAAGTGGCAAAATTTAAGTTGTCAGGGCCTATGGTCTAGTGGTAGAACGGTGCGTTCGCAATGCATAAACGGCGGTTCGATTCCGCCTAGGTCCAAAATTAATTAAGAATTATTGATTAAAAACTGGGGGAAAATGCAAAAGCCTTTTTAAAATAAAATAAGGACGGTTAGCTCAGTTGGTTAGAGCGCACGGTTCACATCCGTGAGGTCGTAGGTTCAACTCCTATACCGTCCACAAACGTAAACACATTGGACACTTGTTTTAATATGATGTAAAATATTAGTATTAATAAAATAAAGAAATAAAAGCTAAATCTATGAAGTTTTTTAAGAAAATATTATCCAAGTTTTCCAGAGGAGAAGAAGAGAAAAAAAAGACTTTTACCAAAGGCTTGGTTATCGGTATAATTGTGGCCATAGTCATTTTGGTGATTGTTTTAGTTATTGTTTTGCCAAAAATATTAGGTTCCGGATCCGGAGTAGCAACAGCCAAAAATCCGGCAAAACTCAAGGTTACTATTATTACTCAAAAGGATTGCACCGGTTGTTGGGATGTTAACTTGCTTTTGGACGCCATTAAAGAAGGAAATGTGAAGATAGCCGATACGAAGACGTTGTATACGGACAGCGCTAACACCAAGAAATTAATTGATCAATATAAAATAACAAAGATTCCAACGATTTTGGTTTCTGGTGATCTAAATAAAGATCCAAACATGCAACAGCTATGGACAGCTTTGGGAGAAATCGTAGATGGAACTTTTGTTTTCAGGCAAGTCATTCCTCCATATATTGATATTGCCAGCGGACAATTGAAGGGAAAGATCACTCTTACATATCTGACGGATAATTCTTGTAAAGAATGCTATGATGTCCATTTGCATGATACCGCTTTAAAAAATTTAGCGATTGTTCCCGGAACAACCAAAACCTTAGATATTTCAAGTGATGAGGGAAAGGCTTTGGTAGCTAAATATCAAGTTAAAGCAGTTCCTACTATGCTAATAAGCGGAGAGGTTGGTGAGTACAAGAATTTAACTAGCATTTGGGAACAGGTTGGTACTGTTGCCAGTGATGGAACTTATATTTTTACCAAGGCGGAATTGATGGGCACATATAAAGATCTCAGTAAAAATAAGATTATTGTTCCTCCTGTGGCTACAAGCACTTCAGTTCAATAATAAAATATAGATTTTTTATCAGCCCTGTCTCAGATGAGCAGGGTTGATTTTTATTGCGTAAAATGGTATTATTTTATTAATAATTCTAACATATATGAAGCTATATATTGTAGCCACTCCAATCGGAAATTTGCAAGATATAACTCTTCGGGCTTTAGAAATTTTGAAATCCGTTCCTTTGATAATTTGCGAAGATACTAGGACTTCTCAGAAATTGCTCAGAGCTTATGAAATTGAATCACGATTAGAATCTTATCATCAGCACAGCAAACCAGAGAAGGTTAAGTATATTTTGGATTTATTGGATGAAGTCGGCGAGGCGGCGTTGATTACGGACGCAGGTACTCCAGGCATATCTGATCCTGGAAATATGCTTATAGCCGAGGCGGTCAAAAAATTTGGAGAAGGTTGTGAAATTATTCCCATTCCTGGGCCATCTGCTATTATTGCGGCATTATCTATTTCAGGATTTCCCACGGATAAATTTTCTTTTTTCGGATTTATGCCTCACAAAAAGGGTAAAGAAACCACAATAAAAAATATTTTAAATAATAAAGAAACAAGCATATTCTATGAATCAACTCATAGAATAATAAAAACATTAGAAAAAATAAAAGAATTTGACCACAAAAGACAGATAATTGTTTGCCGGGAATTAACCAAAAAGTTTGAGACGGTTTATCGGGGAACGGTGGAGGAAGTTCTTCATTTGATTGAAACCGGCAATAGCAAAGGAGAATTTGTAGTTGTGATTCACTCATAAGAAAAAAATATGAATAAAGAAAAATTTTACGTCACTACGCCAATTTATTATGTTAATGGCGAGCCTCATATAGGTTCGGCTTATACAACTATTGCAGCTGATGTTCTGGCCAGATTTCATAGAATGAAAGGGGAGGAAGTGTTTTTTTTGACTGGCACTGATGAACATGGCACAAAAGTCGCTCAAACTGCGCAAGAGCAAAATTTAACACCTCAGGAATTTACGGATATTATTTCTTCTAAGTATCAGCTGGCGTGGGATATTTTGGACATTTCCAATGATGATTTTATCAGGACAACTTCCCAAAGACACAAAGATTTAGTAAAGATTTTTGTGACGAAGCTGAAAGAAGTAGGCGCCATTTATGAGGGGGAATATGAGGGCTTGTACTGCGTTGGTTGTGAGAGATTTTTGACAGAGAAAGAGTTGGTAAACGGAGAATGTCCAGATCATAAAAAGAAACCAGAATTAATAAAAGAAAAAAATTATTTTTTCAATTTAAAAAAGTATTTGCCGGAAATTGAAGAAAAGATAAGTTCTGATGAGATAAGAATTTTACCTGAAAAAATAAAAAAAGAAGTCTTGGGGTTATTCAAGCAGGGACTCAATGATTTTTCTGTAACTAGAGAAAAAGTTAAATGGGGCATTGAAGTGCCGTTTGATTCTAGCCAGGTCGTATATGTTTGGGCAGATGCATTGCTTAATTATATAACCGCATTGGGGTATGGCTCCAAAGATGATCTTTTATTTAGAAAATTTTGGCCCGCCAATTTACATTTAATGGCTAAGGAAATAATAAAATTTCATGCTATATTTTGGCCTGCCATGCTTTTGGCTGTCGGTGAAGAGTTGCCTCAGACTATTTTTGCACATGGATTTTTTACGGTTGATGGGCAGAAGATGAGTAAATCGCTAGGCAATGCCATAGATCCCATGGAACTTGTCAAACAATTTGGAAGTGATGCAACTAGATTTATGCTTCTGTCGCAATTTCCTTTCGGCCAAGATGGCGATGTCAAAGTGGGAAATTTTGTCATTCAATATAACTCTGACTTAGCTAACGGCGTAGGTAATCTAACTAGTCGAGTACTTACTATGGCGGAGAAATATTTTGACGGCATAGTCCCCGAGAAAGACAGCGAATTGGCTGAGCCAGTAAAAAATATTTGGTCTGAATATGAAAAGGCCATGACTTCATTTGAGGTTGATAAAGCCATAGAAGCGATTAAGAAATTAAATGGTTTGTGTGACGCCTATGTTGAAGAAAATAAGCCGTGGCAATTAGCCAAAGATGACAAGGAAAAATTATCCAAAGTTATATATAATCTTCTGGAGGCACTGCGACATTTGGGCGTAATGCTTTATCCGATTATGCCTCAAACTTCGCAGAAAATACTTCAAAGTCTAGGCAAAGGAGATTTTACTAGTATCCAGCTTTCAGATTTACAGAACTGGGGGAGACTTCAACCAGGCGCAAAAGTTTCCAAAGCGGAAGCTTTATTTCCTCGCATACAGTAAATTTTAAAATTTTACTTTATAAACTTTATTAGCGACGTAGAGCGAGAGAAATGTAAAAGTAATCTTTTACATTTCCGAGCCGAGGAGCTAATATTGTAATCAATATAAATTAATCATTATGACTTTTACTTTGATAGATGTCATCCTTATCGCTATTATTTTATTTTTTGGCGCAGCCGGAGTTTTTTTCGGCTTTATCGGATCCGTGGGTTCACTGATTGGGCTATTTGTGGGAGCTTGGGCGGCTGGCAGATATTTTTCTCCAGTAGCTGATTGGCTAACTCCAATTATGCTGGGTCACTCGGATATCGCCAGAGTGGTGGCCTTTATCGCAATTTTTATTTTGATTAACAGGCTTATCGGACTAGTTTTTTATCTAGTTGAGAAGATGTTTAATATTATTGCCATTATCCCATTTTTGAAATCAATCAACAGATTGGCCGGATTGATTTTGGGATTAATTGAGGGAGCACTAGTCATGGGTTTGGTCATATATGCTTTGGCAAAATTTACGCCGGCAGTTCCTTGGCTCTCAGATGGATTAAACAATTCCATGATAGCTCATTATCTTGTGGGTGGAGTGGCTTTTTTGAGCGTGTGGCTTCTGCCGGAAGCTTTGATAAAAATTAAATCAGTATTTAAATAAATGAAGCAACTTATTGATTCTCATTGCCATATAAATTTTATCGCTTACAAAGATGATGCCGATAGTGTGATCCAAGATTTTTTGAAAGAAAATTATGCTTTGATGATAGTGGGATCTCAAGAATCCACATCTCAAAGAGCAATTGAGTATGCCAATAAATATGAGAGGGGAGTTTACGCGGCAGTCGGCCTTCATCCCATTGATTTGGTAGATGAGACCGAGGATACGGTCATTATGGATGGCGCGCCTTATACTTTCAAAAATCGTCAGGAAGATTTTGATGAGGACAAATATCGCAAATTGGCTAAGTCTTCAGGTAAGGTTAAAGCTATTGGTGAAGTTGGTTTGGATTATTTTTATTTTGATAAATTTGATCCAGGGAAAATTTCTGATTTTAAGATTAAGCAGAAAGAGGCTTTAGCGGGATTTATCAAGTTGGCTGAGGAATTAGATTTGCCGATTATTTTTCACGGTCGTGGCGCCAAAGAGGATCTATTTGGGGTTTATGATGATATGATTAATCTTATCCGTGAAGAAATAAAAAAT
Organism: Patescibacteria group bacterium; assembly: GCA_041671305.1. Taxonomy (GTDB): domain Bacteria; phylum Patescibacteriota; class Patescibacteriia; order 2-01-FULL-39-33; family 2-01-FULL-39-33; genus CAIPBY01. The sequence goes on along the minus strand of JBAZBX010000001.1, from coordinate 147,074 downwards.
GGTAGAAAGATTAGGGGAGTGATACATTGCTTTGGCGGTAATGTAGAGCAGGCACAGAAGTTTTCCGAGCTGGGTTTATATATCGGGTTTACTGGAATTATTACATTTAAGAAGAAATCAGAAGCGTTGCAAGAAGTTGTCAAATCGTTACCGCTTGATAAGATTTTAATTGAGACCGATGCGCCATTTTTATCTCCCGAGCCTCATAGAGGCGAGAGGTGTCTTCCCCAGTATGTAAAATTCGTGGCGGAAAAAATCGCTGAGATAAAAAATATCAGTTTTGAGGAGATTGCTGAAGCCACTACCGCTAATGCTAAAAATCTATTTTCTATTTAGTATATGTCCAATAAAAAGTTATTTTTAATTTTAGATTTTGTCTTACCGTTTGCCATTTTTGCACTATTACATTATGGCAATCTATTTTATTTAACTTTTCCATTATGCATAATTTGGCTTATTGCTAATTCTTTGCTATTGGCGCCAATATTATCCAATATTTTTCCTTTGAAAAAAATATATTTGTATCTGCTTAGTTGCTTTGCAACTATTTTTTTGTTGGGGTTATTTGCTAATATATTTTGTGCAATATTTATTTTGAATAATTTTACAATCCTGATTTCATTTTTGCTGGTGGCTGTCAGTTCTGTAATTTGGAATTTTGTTTTTGGGGATAATAAAGAAAATACGATTATTTTGGAAAGCGGCAGGATCTTGAAGGGGTCAGTATTTTATCCGATTATTTTTGTTTTACTTTCTCTAGTCGGCTTTGTGACGATATATATATCAGTTACAGAAAAGTTTATTACTTCACCTTGGCAAGTTCTGCCGATTTGGTATTTGGGTGTGGTTTTTTTGCTGTCAATAATTATATTTTTGATGGTTTTTGGAAAACAAAAAACTATTTGGACTTTGATTTTTATTATTATTTTTTCTTTTCTTTTGCATTCTTATCTTTTGGTATATGCCAATGGTTTCGGAGGAGACAGATGGAGGCATCTCGGATCGGAATACAGAATTATGCGAGGAGTGGAATACCAACCAACTCTTTTGACGGATAATATTTGGTATTCCAAGATTGGACCGGTTCAAGTTCCTAGGGCTCTGGTAGACGGCCCTAAGTTGTCTTATGGCTTACAGTGGTCTATAAATATTATTGCTAGCAAGGTATCCGGCATAGATATTTTTTTCTTAGATAAGTATCTGATGATTATTTTGTGGTCTATCTTTGTCCCAATTTTATTTTTTGTCGGAGCAATAGGGCTTTGGCCCAATAAGCAATTCGCTTTGCTGGCCTCGGCTCTTACCTTGGTATTTTACCCGCTTCAATATTATGGTAGCCATAGTTTGCCCATAGGTTATGGTTGGCTACTCTTTCTATTTTTGATTTGTTCGTGGATTTATTATTTGAGGAGGCCGACAGGCAAACATTTTGGCTTCAATATTTTTCTTACTGTCTTGCTATATTTCAGTTATTCCTTGTCTTTAATCTTTGGCGGATTAATGCTTTTGGTAGCTTTGGCTCTTCGCTATGGAAATCGTTTGGTGTCAACGCTTGTAATAATTTTTGCTTCAATCTCTATTTTTGTGATGGAAATGTTTGGTTCTAAAATAGTGAATAATTTTAATTGGATTAATTGGTGGCGCGATAGTAATTTACTCTTTTTTGATTTTAGATCATATTTGGGATTGGTTCATTATCTTAAATATGTAAATTATCTTTATTATTTCTTTTCAATTATTTTTTTAATTTCTGTAGTAATATGTTTGGCTATTTGGATAATGAAAAAAGAAAAGCAATTAAGATTTTTGGCTTGGATGTTTGCTGTTGCTGTGGTTAATTATTTTCTTTGTTGGAATTTTTTGTCTGGACTTCATACTTTGAGCCGTCGTCTCAATCTTTTTATTTTGGTATTTGCCATTTTTATCCTGGCTTGGGGCATTATAAAGCTTAGAGAGAAAGTTAGAATAAGCTCATTGATAATTATTTTACTTAGCATTTTTTTGGTCGGAGCGTATTATTCTGGACCTTTCCAGGAAATTTCGGTTAATGGTGATGACGTAGTAGCCGCTAAATATTTATGGCAGAAGATAGAAATTAATTCTTCTAATTATTGCACACTTAGTTATACAAGTGAGCTCTTGGCGCTAGAAGCGTATTCAGGGAAAGAAGTGGTGGCTGGAAATTTCCCCAGTGATTTCAATCATCAGCAAGATGAGAGAGTCATGTATTTGGATTTGGCGGTCAATAGTCCCAGCTTGCAAGTATTTGACAAGGCCAGGGAAATCTCCGGCAAGAATACTTGTTTTCTGTCTCTGATGTCCAGTAAGATTACTCTTGAGAAAATAGAAAAGATTAATGAAGTTTTGGGAAAGGGAGAAATTATAGGCAATAATATAATTTGGCAATTTTAATAAAATAATTAAAAAATTATATGGATTGTATTTTTTGTAAAATCGTCGCCGGAGAAATACCTGCTTATAAAGTTTACGAAGATGAAGAAGTTTTGGCTTTTCTGGATATTACGCCGGTAAATCCCGGACATACACTGGTTATTCCCAAAAAACATTATCCTAACCTGATAGAATTGCCGGAGGAGCTGGCTTGTAAAATATTGAAAGTTATCAAAAAAATAACTCCGGCGATACTCTCCGGAGTAGGAGCTCAAGATTTTAATCTGGGGCTCAACAACGGCAAAGAGGCAGGACAATTGGTAGACCATTTTCATTGGCATATTATACCTAGATTTGAAGGGGATGGTTATGATGTGTGGCACGGCCGGAGTTATGAGGAAGGCGAGGCGCAGGATGTTTTGGAAAAGATAAAAAACAACCTATAAATTTTATCAAAAATAATAAGCTCCCGCTTAATCGCAGGAGCTTATTATTTTTTTATTGGATATTTAATTCAAATATCCCGGCTTTATTGTCTGATTCTCCGGCAAAGAATAAGTTATTTCCTTTGCGATCAATTTTTAGAAATTTGATATTGGTGTTGTTGGTCAAATCTATGATATTTCTCAGTTCGCGATCATCAAGCTCTATAATTTTTATTTTGTTGTCGGAGGCGAAGATAATGTGCTTGCCCTGAGGTTGCCAGACAGCCTGGCTTATGCTCTGTCCGAATCTGGTAATCAATTTTGGAGTACCTTCTTTGAAATTATAAATCCAAATTTCAAAATCATTATAGTACATTATGTTATCGCTATTTAACCAATCAATATTTTTGGCTTTGGCGGAAACGGTCGGTCTTTGTCTGTTGGGATCAACAATGAATAGACTCTGATTTCCGTCTTGGAGAATTATCCTGTTTGAGTTATTGCTTATAAAGTTGCATGATGGGCAGGCGATGGAATCAATATCTTCGGGAGTAGAATTTTTGTCATTGATATTTTTACGATAAATAAATTTATCATTTATGCCATAGAGATAATTATTTTCAATAATATAATCTCCCGTCAAGACAGCATTTAGAATTAATTCGCTTGAGTTATTGGCAGTATTAATCTGCCATAATCCAGCCTCATTCTTGCCGTAAATTATATTGTCATTATCTAATGACCATTTGATATTTGCGTAATTTTTATTTTCAATGATTTGTGATTTATTGGAATTTATATCATATATTAATAGATGATTGCTCAAACTGATGGTGTATTCAATAAGTATTTTCTTGTTATCTTTGGACCAGGATATATTTTTTAATTTTGAGTCATTGGGAAGAGATTCTAGGTTATTAAAGGTATTATCATTTAGATCAAAGACGCCGATTAAGCCCGAAGAATCGCCGAAAGCGATTTTGTTTCCGTCACTGGATGCTTGCCAGTGGGAAATGACTGAATTGGAAAGCTGGGTGGAACTGGCTATTTTCCAAAGGTTAACCTTTTCGGCAAAGGTGGTAAAATTTTCATAAACAGGAAGTTTTTTCTGCCAGTTATGATAGCCGTTTTTGGAGAGGATTATTTCATAATCTCCCGGAAGGACATTTTTTATTTCTGCTGGAGTGGATTTATTTTCTACTTTTTTGCTGTTGAGATATATATCCGCTTTTTTGGGAATAGAACTAATTATCAAGATGCCGGTTTTTTGTATTCGGCCTTTGCTCAGGTTATAGCGATAGCCGGAAGTATACAAGACGATGATGGGAGCGGTAATAAAAAAAATTATTACAAAAGTTATATATACCGCTTTTCTATAAACTAAATACATATTTTATTGATCTATTTTTTCTATCTTGGCGCCAAGACCCTGGAGTCTGGCAATGATATTGCCGTAGCCACGTTCTATTTGATAAATATTTTCAATGGTAGTTTGCCCTTTGGCTACTAATCCCGCCAAAACTAGAGCCATACCGGCCCTAAGATCCGGACTTTCCAGTTTTCTGCCATAGAGCTGGGTGGGACCGTTAACGATAGCTCTATGAGGATCGCACATTATAATGTGAGCCCCCATTTGTATGAGTTTGTCAGTGTAGTATAATCTTCCTTCATAAATAGCTTCATGAATCAGACTAATGCCCTGAGCTTGAGTCATGAGTACGGTAAATAAGGCTTGCAAATCCGTGAAAAAACCTGGATATTCATGAGTCCTCATTTCTACAGCGTGCAATTGGCTCGGCTTGGTAATAATATAATCTTTGCCCACTTCCAAATTAGCTCCGGATTTTATAAGTGTCGCCATCACGGTTTCCAGATGCAACGGATTACAATTGGTAATTTTTATTTCACTGCCGGTGATAAGTCCCAGCATGACAAATGATCCAGTTTCAATGCGATCGGGGATTAGAGTAATTTCACCGCCTCCTAGTTTTTTGACGCCTTCAATGGTTATTTCAGGAGTTCCCGCTCCGGATATCTTGGCGCCACATTTATTCAAATATTCGGCCAGGGCGGGAATTTCTGGCTCCATAGCCGCATTGACGATGGTAGTGGTGCCCTTAGCGAGACAGGCGGTCATCATCAATGCCTCCGTGGCAGTAACTGCAATCCAGGGCATGACGATTCTAGCGCCTTTAAGCTCTTTGGCTTTCAGAGTGTAAGTATAATTATTTTCATCTTCAATTATCTCTGCTCCCATGGCTTTGAATCCGGCGAGAAACATATCTATCGGTCTTTTACCGATAACACAACCGCCAGGATGCGCCATCTGCACTTCACCAAAACGCGCCAAAAGAGGTCCGGCAAACATAATAGAAGCCCTAAGTTTTTTTACTAGCTCGGGGTTTGGTTTGCCGTTTTTAATATTCTTGGTTTCTACGGTAAGAGAATGTCCGTCCCTAGTTACCTTGCCACCCATATCTTCCAAAATTTCTACCATTCTTTGAATATCTTCAATCTCTGGAATATTATGAATAATACAATTTTGGTCAGATAGAACGCTGGCCGCTAACACTTTGGAGGCTTCATTTTTGGCTCCATAAACAGGGATTTCGCCAGATAACTTATAACCGCCTTGGATGATGTATTTTTCCATTCTTAATTGATTTAGTTAATAAAACCTATATTTTAACTCAATAAGGCAGTCAAATAACCTCAAATATAGACATTTAAATTATACTTTTTTATTGCCTTTTAGTCAATTTGGCAAGGGTGTCTGTATCTGCTATAATCAAGGAATAAAAATAAGATGAATTTAACTAAATAATTATGTTTAAATATCTGAAAATAAAATTTCAAACCAAGGTTTCTTTGTGGTTGGTCATGGTTTTAATCTGCTTGGTTTTTGCCAGTGGAGTTTTTGCGGGAGGTAGCAATTTTTTAATTAATAATGGAAATGACGTTATCAAGGGGATTGATGTAAACGCTTCCTCATCAAGTTCCACCTTGGGATCTATTATCAATAGCAACGGGAAAATTCCAGACTATTTAACCAAGGATGTTGATTTCAATCTCTATTGGAAGGTTTGGGATTTAATTAACAAAAATCATTACACCAAGAATATCCCTGAAACGCAATTATTTTATGGCTCGTTAGCTGGCATGGTGGCCTCACTCAATGATCCGTATTCGGTTTTTATGACGCCGCAGGATGCTTCTGATTTCCAGCATGATTTAAATGGAAATTTTGAGGGAATTGGGGCGGAAATCGCTATAAAAAATAACATGTTAATTGTAGTTTCGCCTTTGCCGGATACTCCAGCCTTAAAGGCGGGACTCAAGCCCAAGGATATTATTTTGAAAATAAACGGTACGAGCACGGAAAATATGAGAGTAGATACAGCCGTTGGTCTTATTCGCGGACCCAAAGGTACTAATGTCACTTTGACAATATTTAGAGATGGTTTTACGGCTACCAAAGACGTTGTTATCACTCGTGAGACTATTAATGTAAAAAGTGTAAGTTTGGAATATAAAGGAGTAAATAATAGTATTGCTTATATCAAAATGAGGCAGTTTAATGATGACACGACTCCGCTTTTGGATTCGGCCATAAGCGATTTACTCTCCAAAAATGCTAAGGGAATTATTTTGGATTTAAGAAATAATCCTGGAGGATATTTGCAGACGGCCATAGATGTTTCCAGCGAATGGATTGATGGCCAGACCGTAGTATTGGAAAGGGACAGAAATGATAGGGAAACTAAACACGTTGGTGACAAACCGGCTAGACTCGCCAATATTCCTACAATAGTACTTGTTGATGGCGGTAGCGCTTCTGCGTCTGAGATTGTGGCCGGAGCCTTGCAAGATTATGGGAAAGCTAAACTGGTGGGAATGCAAACTTTCGGCAAGGGATCGGTGCAAGATTTAAATGATTTGCCGGATGGTTCAACTGTTAAGTTGACTATTGCCAAGTGGTTTACTCCCAAAGGAAGAACTATTGATCAGACCGGAATTACTCCTGACGTGAAGGTGGAATTAACCGAGACTGATTACAATAAAAATCTTGATCCGCAATTAGATAAGGCTTTGGAGCTATTGAAATAAAGGCTCTTGACAAAAAAGTTGCATTTATCAATAAACTTTGTATAATTATCTCATAAATACAGTCGTTAATATTAAATATGAAGATAATACTGCTCAAAAATGTTCCAGGTACGGGTGAGGCTGGAGAAATCAAGGAGGTGGCTAATGGCCACGCTCAGAATTATCTTTTTCCCAGGAAATTGGCAGTGGAGGCTACAGCGAAAAATTTACAAAAGATAAAAGAACAGCAGAGCAGAAAAGCAAAGGAAGCAGAACAGGATTTACTGGAAACCGAGAAAACAGCCAATCGTTTATCGGGCTTGGCTTTGGAAATAAAAGGCAGGATAAATGATTCCGGCCGTTTATACGCCTCTATCTCAGATAGTGTGATAGCCAAGAAATTGAAAGAAAAGGGATTTGAAATCAGCAAAAAACAAATAGTGTTGCCGGAACCGATCAAGGAATTAGGTGATTATCCGATCAGAATAGAATTAGCGCATGGCTTGGAAGCGGAGATAATACTCTCAGTAATAGATTAATCAAAATGTATTTTTAAAAGCTGGTGAAAAAAATAGAGATTTAAGCTCTATTTTTTCTTTGGGATATTTTTTAATTTAAAATAATTTATAAATAAAAGCTTGTCGTATGGAAAATGACATCTTTGCCGAAAACGGCAAAAAAAGGAAATTTATTTTTGTAATCGGAGGAGTAATGTCCGGTGTGGGTAAGGGAATCGCATCAGCGTCTATGGGAAGAATATTGCAAGGAAGGGGATTTTCGGTTACGGCAGTTAAAATTGATCCGTATGTTAATGTGGATGCTGGCACCATGAATCCGGTTGAGCATGGAGAGGTTTTTGTGACTGAGGATGGCGATGAGACTGATCAAGATGTGGGTAATTATGAAAGATTTTTGGACACCAATATTTATCGAGACAATTATATGACTACCGGCAGAGTCTATCAGGCGGTCATTAATAGGGAAAGAAATCTGGAATATGGCGGTAAATGCGTGGAGGTGGTGCCACATGTGCCATATGAAGTTATAAACAGAATTAAAAATGCCGGGCAAAAAGCCAATGCTGATATCACTATCATAGAGATTGGCGGTACGGCCGGGGAATATCAAAATATTTTATTTTTGGAGGCAGCAAGAATGATGCATCTGGAAAATCCTGATGACGTAGCTTTTGTACTCGTCAGTTATTTGCCAGTGCCTTCCAAAATTGGAGAGATGAAAACCAAACCAACACAAAGCGCGGCCAGAGAATTAAATGCTGCTGGTATTTTGCCTGATTTTATCTTGGCCCGTTCAACACATCCCTTGGATGAACCTAGAAGACAAAAATTAGCTTTGTTTTGCAGTGTAGACAAAGAAAATGTTATTTCGGCTCCCGATGTAGATAGTGTCTATGATGTGCCGATAAATTTTGAAAAGGAAAATTTATCCGAGAAAATACTCAAGAAATTAAAGTTAGAACCAAGACAGCAGGATTTGCAAGAATGGCGAGATTTTTCTGAGAAGATCAGATGTTGCGAGCAGGCTGTAAAAATTGGAATTATTGGCAAATATTTTGAGAGCGGAGATTTTATTTTGCCGGATGCCTATATTTCAGTAATTGAAAGTTTGAAATTCGCGGCTTGGCATAACGGACGTAAGCCGGTAATAGAATGGATTAATAGTGATTTGTATGAAAAAGAGCCGGATAAGGTTAGCGAGTTGAGTGGGTTTGATTGTTTGGTTGTGCCCGGCGGATTTGGCAGTAGAGGAATTGAGGGAAAAATTTCAGCCATTAAGTATGCTAGAGAAAATAAGATTCCATATCTTGGATTGTGCTATGGTATGCAATTGGCTTCAATTGAATTTGCTAGAAATGTTTTGGGGTTAGCAGATGCCCATACGACTGAAATTAATCCTCAAACCACCAATCCCATTATTCATATTATTGCCGAGCAGGCTGAAAAAATTGCTGCCAAGAATTATGGCAATAGCATGAGGTTGGGAGCTTATCCGTGCATTTTAAAAGAGGGTACTAGAGCTTATGAGTTGTATGGCCAGAGGGAGATTTCTGAACGCCACAGGCATCGCTATGAATTTAATAATGATTACAGGAAGAGGGTGGAAGAAAAAGGTCTTATTATTGCCGGTACTTCGCCTGACAATGAGTTGGTGGAGATTGTGGAACTGTCCAAAGATTTACATCCGTTTTTTGTGGGCGTGCAGTTTCATCCGGAATTCAAATCCAGGCCGCTTAAAGCGCATCCATTATTTCTTGGATTAATAAAAGCCGGTATAAACAAATAATTAATTAGAGAATAAAAAAGACTCCGCCAAGGCGGAGTCTTTTTTTGAGCTTTATTCTACACTAATTATTTGGGCGAATTCTAGTTTTCCAGTGAATTTCTTGACTTTCTTTTTGTTGAATTTCACGGTGCCAACTGCTACTGCAAAAATTGTATCATCCTTGCCCTGCATGGTGTTTTTGCCGGATCTATATCGGCTGCCACGCTGCCTGACGATAATGTCGCCGCTTTTGGCCTTTTGGCCGCCGTATAATTTAATACCTAGTCTTTGCGCATTAGAATCTCGGCCCAGCCTGGTACTGCCGCCCGCTTTCTTATGTGCCATATTTTTATATTTAAGATTTAATTATGATCATGGTTTGCCCCCGTCAGATTATTTGCCTGCAATCAAATTAACTGAGGTGGTACTTAAACTATTGATTTCTGTTAAATATTTTAGCTTAAAAACGGCAATTTGTCAAGAAATATTGGATTAATTAGCTAATATGGCAATTTTATTTCAAAATCGGTTGTTTTTGTGGTATTATTAGATTAATTAAATTTAATTATAAAATATGAAAAAGACCCTACTTTTGTTGACTATTTTTCTCCTCGCCTTTATTCTATCCGGATGCGGGACGGAGGTGGCAAATCCTCTCGCTGATAACTCTATTTCTGGTGAGGTGGCTACAAATGATCAGACCAGCTCCACTGGTGATGCGATTACGTCCGTAGATGCAGTTATCTCAACTCCGATTGCTTCCAGTACGACATCGTCCAAAAAAACGGTTCAGAAGTTTTATCCAGAGGGCTTATCGCCCAAGAAGGAAGCAGTAGATGATTCCAAAACTTCTGCCGGTAGCGGATCATCAAGTTTCTCGGTTAATCAAGAGTTGCAAGTTAAACTGTATCTGATTGATAAATATAATCCGGGGGTTTGCTATGGTTTGCCTGGACCGGTGCCGGAAGTGGCTATCCAGGGCATGATTACTGATAATCCCGATTTGGTAAAATTTTTGAAAAGCAAGTATGAATTAAAAACCGATCTGGATATTTATAAAAAAATAAAGCAAATCAACGGCATATATCTCAAACAAGATAAGGGGAGTTATCTCTATGAGTTTACGGATGGCCAGTGTTGCACGCTTCATGCCTATCAAGGACAAATAACCATCATAGGAAACAATATATCCGATACTATTCTTCAGCAAGAGACGCAATCAAACCCTTGTTAAAATTTAATAATTCAAATACTTCAAATGAAAAACAATAATTCCAAATATTTAATCATGACATTGCTCATGCTGGCCGTGGCACTTACGGTTTCCGGTTGCCAGCAGAATACCGGCACGCAAACAGTTCAAATAAATAACGATTTAGCCAGCTCTTCCAGCGAAGCCCAGGCCTTGATAACGGAATCCAGCACTCCGGATCAGAAAGTAGCAACTTCATCTGTCGGCAAAGTTTCTTCCACCAAGCCGGCGGTCAAGACAGTAAGTACGACACCTGAGAAAAAGACGGCTGAGATTCCGAGAGAATTGACGCTTCCGGTTGCCTTTGCTCAGCAGGCGCCATATGGCAATTGGGATGCTTTGCACGAGGAAGCTTGCGAAGAGGCTTCTATGATCATGGTGAACAAATATTTTGTTCACCAACCGCTCAATGAAGCCATTATGGAAACGGAGATCCAAAAGTTAGTTTCTTGGGAAGGTGATAACGGCTATTTGGTGGATCTGACCGCGCAAGAGGCGGTAGACATATTGAACAATCATTTTGGACTCAAGGCCAAGCTAAGTACGGAAGCAACCGTGGACAGGATAAAGTATGAATTATCCCAAGGAAATTTGATTATAATTCCGGCGGCGGGGAGATTATTGGGAAATCCCAATTTCAAACAGCCAGGCCCGATTTATCATATGCTAGTAATCAAAGGTTATAATACTAGCGAATTTATTACCAATGATCCGGGAACAAGGAAAGGGAATAACTTTAAATATAAATATAGCCAACTAATTAATGCGGTTCATGATTGGAATCCGCAATTGGCAGAAGGTGGAATGACCGATGCGGAAATGGCTATGGGAAGAAAGGTGATGATTGTAGTGGAGAAGTAATTTTTTAGGGATTGTTAAAATTATAAAATAATATGAAGCTGGATGATTTTATTGGTAAGGATTATTATATTGAGCACATAGATGCCAAGCCTTTGTATGTTTGGCCGACAGCTTATATTTTTACCATGCCATTTTATGAAGAGATAAAAAGTTATAATTCTGTTGTAGCTCATTATGACCAGGGAATTCTAAATTGGCTGACATTAAAACGAGATATTAAAAAGGTTTTCCATAGTCTCATTGCTCAGGATCGTAAAAAGAAAAACTTTTTAGGAGAACTATATTCCCAATGGAAAAGCAGATGGCCGGAGATGATGGAAAGATATTATAGACTGTTTAATTGTGATTTTTCTTGTTTAGACGATTTAAAACTTTTGGAGTTATTTCGGGAGCATTCCCATTTTTATGCTAAAGATTTAAAATTCCCTTCTTTTATAGATGCTTATATGCTGTATGCTGATGGAGAAATTTATCGTTTAATTAATAAATATTATAAAAATCATAAGACAGAGGAAAATTTACATGAAACTTTCAGTGTTTTGACCTCCCCCATTGATGAATCATTTCTAAGCCGTGAAGAAAATGAGTTGAGAAAATTAGCTCAATCCCAGACGAGGGGGATTGATATAACGGATAAAGTGAGAGCACATCAAATGAAATATTCTTTTATCAGAGGGAGTTACGGAGATTTTGTAGAGTATCCATTGGAGGAGATTAATAATGAAATTTTCAAAATAATCAAAGAAGAAGATTTTAAACTCAAGGCTCAACATGTTATAAATAAAAAACGGAAAAGCATCCTGCTGAAGAGCATAAATTTTAATGAAGATATCCTGCGTTTGGTGGGGCTGACTGAGTTGTTTGCCAAGTGGCAGGATGATAGGAAGATCTTTACCCTTACTCATGTGGCTTTGGATCATAAATTTGCTACAGATGTTGCCAGAAGAAAAAATATTGATTTAGAAATTATCAAATATTGTCATCATGAGGAGTTGGAATCAATTATCAAAGGTGAGTTGGATGTGAATAAAATTGCCTATAGAACCCAGAAACCTTTTGTGGTAGTTTATAAAAAAGGGAAAGTCGGCTTGGTTGAATCAAAGGGGGCAAAAAAGTTTTTGAATAAGGTTGGGTATGTTTTTGATAATAAAATTAAAGAGCTAAAAGGCTTCACGGCGAACTTGGGCAGAGTAGTCGGGCCGGTAAAAGTAATTAATCGGATAGAAGACAGTAAAAAAGTAAGAGGAGGCGATGTTATTGTGATTCCCATGACCCGGCCTGAGCATTATATGGCCATCAAGAAATCGGCTGCGATTGTGACCGATGACGGCGGTATTACCTGTCATGCGGCTATAATTGCCAGAGAGTTAAATAAGCCCTGCATTATTGGCACAAAGATTGCGACTAAGGTTTTGCATGACGGCGATATGGTTGAGGTGGATGCGGATAAAGGAATTGTGAAAATTATTAATTAATAATATAATTTTATGAAAGAAGCAAAAGATATCGTTCCGGAAAAGTTTCAGGCTTTGTGGGAAAAGTGCTTGCCGATATTTGAAGAATGTAGGGAGGGTGATAGGGAGCATGCCTTGACTGGAGTAAAATTTATGGTTAATTATAAGGGTGATTTAAATTTGGATGATGATATTTTAATTCCTGTAGCTATTATGCACGATATTGGACATTCCGCTATTTTGCCGGAACATTTCAAATATATTACCGGAGTGAAAAGAGTAAAAAATGGCAAACTGGCTCATATGTTAATAGGAGCTAAAATTGCCCATAAGTTATTGACCGAGTTGGGATATGACCAAAAACAGGTTGATGAGATTGTGGATATTATAAGTATGCATGATATTGATCAATTAGATATTGAAGATGCGAGATTGATGTATGATAGCGAGAATAAAAAAATATTTCATGATATTGATTCTCTGGATAGGTATGAGGAAAAGAGATTAAAAAGTTTTTCTCCCAATCCCAAAGATATGGAAAAGGCTTTGGCGTTGGTTGAAAAAATGCTGGATACTTTCTTCTATTCTGAATTCAAGGCTCTGGCCAGCGCTAATCTAGAAAAGATTAAGGCCTCTTTGGGCTTGTCATAATAAAATTTTGAAAAACAAAAATGGAAAAATTAATCATACCAAAAGAACCTAATTTAAAAAAATTTCATTTGGTCTATAAGACGGCGGCCACTCCGTATTTTCCAGCTTGTCTTATAGTTTCTTGCTATAGCGGCGGATTTAGGGAATTGCTTGGCGTTAAATTGAAATCTTTCCCTATGCTGACAATAGTTGACGGAGACGTGGTCAGTTGGTTTTTTGATAAGAATTTAAAACGGAGTGCAGAAATTATTTTTGATAAATTATTTAGATCTCCGGTCTTGATGAATAAAATAAAGAGAAAAGAAAAAGAAATATCTGGTTGTCTTTTGCAAAAAATAAAGATCCCCGTCAATAAATTATTTGATCATAAAACATTGACCGATACTGGAGAAAAAAAATTAAAGATGATTTTTAACTTATATAAAGAGTATGGAGAATTTATTGACGGCCCGGGATTTCTTTTTCAGATGTATCTAGTTGATGATTTTAAGAAAAGTATCATAAGGTTTATTAGGGGAAGTCATCAGGAAAAAGAAAATATTTTTAATTATTTGCTTACTTCGTATAAATTGACTAATTATGAAAGATTTTTTTTGGCCTTGTCGCAATTAGCCGAAAGCCAGAAAATAAACCAGAAAGATATTAAGCGTTTAGCGGATAAATATTTTTGGCTCATACATGATTATCTGGGAGATATTATAGATGAAAAATATGTAAAAAGTAAAATAGATGAGTCAAAAGAAAGGCATAGTCATCTTTTGAAACGATATGAAGATGCTCTAATAAGAATTGCCAAGATAAAAAAGATTAAAAAAGATTTGCCTCATGAAACATTGGTTAAGGTTAATGTTGTCCAAGAGATACTGCACATGTATAATGAGAGAAAGAAAGAGGTTGCCAATCAAGTCAATATATTTATTAAGAATGTATTTTTGTATAAATATCCAGGAATATCAATTAAGCAATTGAAGCAAATATTCCAGTTATCTCCCGATGAGTTGATGAAGTTATTGAAAGATGCGGATAAGATTAATTCTTATAATTTAGACGGGAAGAAAGTTTATTTGATGAAAAACAGTGTTATAGAAAAGGGGTCAGATAAATATTTGGAGTTAATTTCTAACGGAGAGAAAAAAGATATTTTGACCGGCTTTACGGCTTCGCCAGGTAAAATTTCTGGAAGAGTAAATATGGTTTTGAATGTCAGCCATATTAACAAATTTAAGAAAGGAGATATTCTGGTCGCGCCGTTTACCAATGTTAATTATTTGCCGATTATGGGACAGGCCAAAGCGATTTTAACTGAAACTGGTGGCATGACTTCCCATGCGGCTATTATCTCACGTGAACTCAAAATACCTAGCGTGGTAGGTATAAAAAATCTTTTGGCTAGTCTTAAAGACGGCGATATGGTGGAAGTGGATGCAGACAAGGGAATAGTTAAAATTATAAAGTGATATGAAAAGAGAATGGAAAATATTTGTGGCAAGAGAATATGTTGATCTGACAACTGTCTCGGGCGTGGATTATGTATTATTTCGCGAACCAGAAAAATTTTATAAAACAAAAAAAGAATGGTTTTTTACTTATTGTTTTGATAATAATTTTACTCATTATACAATTGCGGATTTTTATAAGATAGGTCGTAAGCTATATCTCAGAAAATTCGGATCAATTAAAAAGAATAAAGAATTTTACAAAGATGGTCTTGAGTGGATAAAAAAGGATAAGAGTTTGCAGATAAAATGGAAAAAGGTGTTACAATCAAAAAACGGATTTGATTTGTTGGATGAGGCTTTTTCAGATTTTAAAAAAATGTTTGGAGAATGCAATGATATTTTTTCTATAATTCCATATATTGCCATAGAATCTTTTCAGTCAGATTTAAATAACACAATTGATTTTTTGGTTAAGAAAAACAAATTAGAAGATCAAAGAGAGCAAATTAATAATTCAATTTATAAGCCATGGAAGAAAACGGCGATCCTGAAAATTATAGACGATTATCATAAAGGAATTACCATCAAAAAACTTGTTGAAAAATATCAATTTTTACGTAGTTGGTCTGTGATTTGGTATAGGCCAATTAATTCTAAGTGGGTTGAAAATATATGCAAGAAGCAGAAGATAAAATATAAGGAGAATCCTATATCAATTGATAAGGCGATTGCACTGCTTAAACCGAATAAAGAACAGAAAAGAATCATTGAATTGGCTCCTTATCTTATATATATTAAAGATTGGAGAGATGATGTCCGCAGAAGTCAGGCTTATGGTTGGCATTTTTTATTTGAATCTATCGCTCATAATTTTCAGATCGCGGTTGATGATTTAGGATATCTAACACTGGATGAAATACAGGATGTTTTGAAAAATAAAAAATTAAACAGAAAATTAATCGAAAGAAGAAAAATAAATCCTTGCGTGGTTACCAGGAATAGCTCAAGTATTACCCCTATTGTGATAGAGGGCAGTAGGCGATTGAAAAAATACGAATTATCCAGGTCTTTTAAATCCACGATAAATAATACCAATAGTTTTACTGGCTTGATTGCTCAGACAGGGAAAGAAAAGGGAAGGGTCAGTATTATAAATACCTATCATGACATTAAAAAAGTTAAAAGAGGTGATATATTGGTGGCTAATACGACGCATCCGAATTATATACCGGCCATGAAGAAGGCGTCGGCAATTGTCACTAATGAGGGTGGAATTATTAGTCACGCTGCCATCGTGGCTAGAGAATTAAAAAAGCCTTGTATTGTGGGAACCAAAATTGCCACAAAAGTTCTCAAGGATGGCGATATAGTAGAAGTGGATGCAGACAAGGGAATTGTTAAAATTATAAAGTGATATGAAACCTAAGAAACCATTATATAAAAAATATTTTGGCAGGGATTTTACATTAGCCATGATAGAAATTTGGTGGAGGGGAGAAGTAGTAAATCCTAAGATTTGGACGGATAAGAAGCAACCGCATTTGCCATACATTATTTTTGAAAATGTAGGCTTAGTTACTAATGGATTTTATAATCCTGAAGGAGTGAAATGGTGTGAAAAGATTATTATGGATAGAGTGAAAGAAACGGGCAATTTTGACTTTATTAAAATTCCATTTTGTAGAGAGCTTCAAAAAATAAAATTTATATATGAAAAACAGCCAATTCTTAATAGAAAGGATCTCATTGCTTTCTTAGAACAATGCGAATTAATCTGGCCATGGTTTGAAGCCATGTGGTGGGTATGGGAATTTCGTTTGTATAATAAATATAAAAATATTTTGCCAAAGCAGTATAGAAAAATAATGAAATTGAGAGACGAATCTCAAAATTTTGTTCCGGGAGCCGAAGCAACAATTTGTAAATCATTGAGGAAAATTTATTCATCCCTTGGTGATTTGGTTATGCTATTAAAAATAGAAGAAATTATTGAAAACAATCCGCCGTCTAGGAAAGTTTTGAATGAAAGAGCTCGGGGATATTTTTTTACAAATAATCAATTTTTTGAAGGAAAAATAGGAGTTTTATGGAGAAAAAATTTAATATAAAATTTGAAAAAATAGTATCAAACGGAAATAGCCAAGAGTTTAAGGGGCAATCCGCTTTTAAGGGAATCGCTAGAGGAGCAGTAAAAATAATTTATAGCACGCGTCAAATGGAGAAGGTAAAAGATGGTGATATTATTGTAGCCCCAATGACGCTTCCTGATATTTTGCCTGCGATTAAAAAAGCTTCAGCTATTGTTACGGACGAGGGTGGCATTACTTGCCACGCGGCTATAATTGCTAGAGAATTAAATAAGCCTTGCATCATTGGCACCAAGATCGCGACTAAAGTGCTCAAAGATGGAATGATGGTTGAAGTGGATGCTAATAAGGGAATTGTAAGAATTTTAAAATAAATATGTATATCAAAAAGTCATTTGATTTAAAGAAGTTAGAAAACAAAGAATGGTATCATCAGAGATTTGATGGTTGTCCGATGTTTTTGTGGTTTATCGCTGATGCTGAAGTGCGTAAAGAAAAGCGTAAGCCTTCTGGAACAGAGGCCGATGTCAGAGTTTGCTTTTTTGATTCTGGAAAAGCGGATTGGTATCTGGATATGAAAGATGTAAATCGAGGAGCTAAGGTTATGATCCAAAAAGCAAAACATAATCCGAAGATATCAAAAAAAATGTTGGCAGATTGGCGGCAGGATGAAGAGAAATTTGAAGATTTTTTCTATAAAATATTTTCTAAGTTAAATTTACAAAAAATGGCTGACGATAAGCTGGCTGCTTTATGGAATAAGTTTTGGAATTTATGCTTGAAGCGCCAAACATCCTCTTCCATTATTGATCATTTTGCATTGGGTACGGATGTCTTAATCAGGGACATGCTAAGAAAAGAATTAAAAGATAAGGTGACGCGAGAAACGGATTTTACAAAATTATTTTCTATAGCGACGGCTCCGGTTCGTCAGTCTTTTATCAATAAAGCCGAAATTGATTTATTAAAAATTATTACAGGGAAAAGCAAAGAAAAATTATCAGATTATCAAAAGAGATATTATTGGATAAAAAATAATTATTTTTTGGCGCAAGAAATAAGTATTGATGATTTTGAAAAAGAAATTGATGCTTGGCATAAATCAGGTAAAAATTTACAAGAAGAGTTGACGAGAATAGAGAATACTCCAAAAATTAGCAAGAGCGATAAAGATAAATTTTTTAAAACAAATAAAGTTTCGCCACTGCTTAAAACTCTTTTGATTATATCTGAGGATTTTACTTGGTGGCAGGACGAAAGAAAGAAATCCACTTTGTTTACAATTGATATCGGCATGAAAATTTTAAAAGAGATAAGTTGCAGAAAAGGTTATATTGTTGATGATTTGCGTTATGCTTTGGCCGGAGAAATATCTTTTTTGATTGAAGATGGTAAGCCAACTAAATTGGAATTACAAAAAAGAGCTAAAGAATGTGTGGTGGTAGCCACAAGAGAGGGAAATTATATTGCCACTGGAGAAAAAGTTTCCAGAATAAAGAAAATAATTTGTGGAGAAAAAGATTTTTCGGCTATTAGAGATTTTCGCGGGTTGACTGCCTCTGTAGGAATAGCTAGAGGAAGGGTTAAAATAGTTAGATCCTCAACTGAAATAGATAAGGTGGAAAAGGGTGATATTTTGGTGGCGGTTATGACTCGGCCGGATTATGTGGTGGCCATGAAGAAGGCAGCTGCAATAGTTACCAATGAAGGCGGAATCACTTCTCATGCTGCGATTATATCTAGGGAATTAGGAATACCTTGCGTGATTGGAACTAAGATTGCTACCGAGGTGTTGCATGACGGCGACTTTGTGGAGGTAAATGCTAATCACGGTATTGTTAAAATTTTGGAATGAAGATATAATATAGCAAAATTTATTAATTTTAATTTTTATGTTTATTAAAAAATTCAAAGAGATTTCTAAGCATGATGCTGATATCGCGGGAGGCAAAGGCGCTTCCCTTGGAGAAATGACCAAAGCCAAAATTGCTGTTCCTCCAGGCTTTGTCATCTTGGCCCCGTCTTTTGATAAGTTTTTAGAAGAGACCATGCTTTTTGAAGATATTCAATCTATTTTAAATAAAGTAAATCATAAAGATATAAATTCAGTAGATCGTGCTTCTCACGAGATTAGAGATATGATTTTGAAAGCGGATTTTCCCAAAGACATCGGCAAGGAAATTATGGCTGAGTTCAAGACGCTTGGTGCAGAATATGTAGCAGTAAGAAGTTCGGCTACCGCAGAAGATTCCTCGTCGGCTTCCTGGGCGGGGGAGTTAGAGAGTTATTTAAATACCAATAAATCAAATTTGCTTTATAATGTTAAGCAATGTTGGTCATCTTTGTTTACGCCAAGGGCAATTTTTTATCGTTTTGAGAAAAAAATGCACAAGCAGAAAGTTTCGGTGGCCGTAGTAGTGCAAAAAATGGTGCAATCAGAAATCTCTGGAATTGCTTTCACGGTTCATCCTGTCACTAAAGATCCAAATCAAATGATTATAGAGGCTGGGTTTGGTCTTGGTGAGGCCATTGTTTCTGGAAGTATTACACCAGATAATTATGTTTTGGATAAACGTGATTTTTCAATTATTGATATAAATATTGCTGAACAGGATAAGATGATTACTAGATTTAAAAATAGCAACAAATGGGTAAATGTAAAATTTGCCGACAGGGAGAAGCAGAAAATAAATGGAAGGCAGATTGTGGTCTTGGCAAAGATGTGCGATAAGATTGAGAAGCATTACGGATTTCCTTGCGACATTGAATGGGCCTTTGAGGGCGGTAAATTCTACATTACTCAGTCTAGGCCAATAACCACTTTATAAAAACCCTCCCCAGCCCGCATTGCTACGCAAAGCGTTGCAGGCAGGCCAACCCTCCCTTTCTTAAAGGAAGGGAGTCAAGCTCTTGACAGCCTGTTTTATTTTTTGTAAGATATAACCAAGTAAGTTAGTAGGAGTTTAAAATAAATATATGATGTTTACCACCAAAACCGAATATGGCCTCAAAGCTATGGTTATTCTGGCCAAGGCTACTTCCAAGGAGCCGGTTTCTCTGACGCAAATTTCCAAACAAGAGCATATTTCCCAAGCATATCTTGAACATATTTTTGCCAAGCTCAAAGCCAATGATCTAGTCAAAAGTATTAAGGGTGTTTCAGGCGGGTATGTGCTTGCCCGAACACCGAAGCAAATAAACGTTTTTGAAATTGTGGAAGCGCTGGAAGGGCCGTTGGCCGTGTTCTATTGCATGTCCCATGAAAATGATTCTGTGGCTTGCAATGCCAAGGGTTGCCTGACCAAGCAAGTCTGGTATGAATTACAGAAGAATATTATCAAGACGCTTAGAAAATTTAAATTAGCAGATTTAGTATAAAATTATAAATTAATTATATGTATAACGAAAAAGTATTAAGCCATTTTCAGAAACCACACAATCAGGGTGTAATTAAGGATGCCGATGGCGTTGG
Source organism: Patescibacteria group bacterium (assembly GCA_041671305.1). Taxonomy (GTDB): domain Bacteria; phylum Patescibacteriota; class Patescibacteriia; order 2-01-FULL-39-33; family 2-01-FULL-39-33; genus CAIPBY01. The sequence continues at coordinate 126,673 of JBAZBX010000001.1, read as the reverse complement.
GCAGGTGGGAAATCCTGTCTGCGGTGATATTATGAAGATATATATCAAGGTGGGAAAAAATAAAAACGGTCAGGAAATCATCAACGATATCAAATTTGAAACTTTGGGTTGCGGAGCTGCGATTGCCACTTCATCCATGCTCACAGATATGGCCAAAGGCAAGACACTTGAAGAAGCTGGAAAAATTGGTAAACTGGATATAGCCAATGAGCTAGGTGGGCTTCCCGCGCCAAAACTGCATTGTTCGGTGCTTGCCCACGAGGGTTTGGCTGAAGCGATAAAAGATTATAAAAATAAGAAAAAATAATAATAGTATGATTGAAGAAAAAATAAAAGCAGTGCTTGACGAGATCAGACCACATCTGCAAATGGATGGCGGTGATGTGGAGTTTGTGTCTTTTGATGAGAAGTCAGGAGTACTAAGTCTTAAATTAAAAGGCGCTTGCCATGGCTGTCCTATGGCAGTGGTGACTTTGCAAGATGGAATCGGTAGAACCATGAAAGCCAAAGTTCCTGAAGTGAAAGAAATTAAATCCGTATAAAAATAATTAATCCGTGCTTAGACACGGGATCCCCACGTCGGTTGATTACAACCTTCCTCGGGATGACATACTAAATTTATGAAAATTCTCGTGACCGGCGGAGCAGGTTTCATCGGCTCTAACTTCATCAGATATTGGCTGAAAAATCATCCAGATGATTCTATTGTGAATCTGGATAAATTGACTTATGCGGGGAATTTGGAAAACTTGAAAGATATTGAGAGTAATCCTAACTATAAATTTGTCAAAGGTGATATCTGCGATCGGGAATTGGTTAATGAGCTCGTAAAAGATGTTGATCAAATTATACATTTTGCAGCCGAGTCTCATGTAGATAGATCAATATTGGATTCCACGCCATTTATTATGACCAATGTCGTCGGTACACAAGTTCTTCTTGATGCCGCGGTCAAAAATGGCAACAAGAGATTTCATCATGTTTCTACTGATGAAGTTTTTGGCGCATTGGATCTTGAGGGGACTGATAAGTTTACTGAAGACACGCCGTATAATCCGCATAGCCCGTATTCAGCAGCCAAAGCTGGATCTGATCATTTGGTGAGAGCCTTCGGCGATACTTTTGGCTTGCCGTTTACAATTTCTAATTGCTCCAATAATTTTGGGCCGTATCAATTTCCAGAAAAGTTTTTGCCGCTCATGATTAGTAATTTAGTGGAAGGTAAAAAGATTCCGATTTACGGAGATGGCAAGTATGTCCGCGATTGGCTTTATGTTGATGATCATTGCCGGGCAATTGATCTGATAATTAGCAAAGGAAAAATCGGAGAGACATATTGCATTGGCGGCATGACTGAAAATGTGAATAATTTGGAGTTGGTAAAAAAGGTCATGGCCATCATGGGTAAAGGTGAAGATATGATTGAATTTGTCAAAGACAGAGCCGCGCATGACAGGCGATATGCTGTTGATTGGAGCAAGGCCCAAAGAGAATTAGGATACCAGCCCCAGGCTAGTTTTGATGAGTATTTGACCATGACTGTAAAATGGTATTTGGATAACGGTGAGTGGGTCAAGAACGTAAAAAGCGGTGAATACGAAAATTATTATAAAATGCAGTATTCGTCATAATTAAATAACAAAAATCATTAATTAAAATCGTATGAAGGGAATTATCTTAGCCGGAGGGTATGGTACGCGTCTTATGCCTTGTACAAAAGTAACCAACAAGCATCTGTTGCCTGTCTATGACAAGCCGATGATTCTTTATCCGCTGGAGACACTCATAGCCGCGGGAATCAAGGATATTATGATTGTTTCCGGCACTGGACATGCCGGGCATTTCTTGGAACTTCTCGGTTCGGGCCGAGATTTGGGAATTCGCTTATCATATGCTGTGCAAGAAAAAGCTGGAGGTATAGCGGAAGCTTTGGGTCTTTGTGAAGATTTTGCTGACAATGATAAACTGGCAGTAATTCTTGGCGATAACATTTTTACTGACCAAGTTCAGATCAAAAAAGCGGTTGAAGATTTTTCTTCTCAGGAAAAAGGAGCAAAAATTTTAATTAAGGAAGTGCCTGATCCCAAGAGATTCGGTGTGGCTGAATTGTCCGGCGATAAGGTGATAAGCATTGAAGAAAAACCGGAAAATCCCAAATCAAATTTTGCAGTCACCGGGTTCTATTGCTATGACAGCGAGGTTTGGAATATTATCAAAACCTTGAAGCCGTCAGGTAGGGGAGAATTAGAAATTACCGATGTCAATAATCATTATCTTGCTACCAGTATTTTGACTTATGAAATGTATAAGGATGAATGGACTGATGCTGGAACATTTGAATCATTGCTTAAGGCGAGCAATATTATTGCCAATAGAGCAAAATTAGTTTAATAAATTATGCCAATTAAAAAAGTTTATTTAGACAATGCGGCGACTACGCCCATGGATCCTGAAGTTCTGAAAGCCATGATGCCTTTTTTGAAGGATAATTTTGGCAATGCTTCTTCTCTGCATTATGCGGGCATTGAGGCTAATCGAGCAGTTAATGATGTCCAAGAGAAAATAGGACGTTTTTTGGGTTGTTTGCCGGAAGAGGTGTATTTCACCTCTGGCGCCACCGAAAGCGATAATATGGCCGTTTTGGGCCTTACAGAGGCCATTTTGAGGGCAAAATCGGGATTTAAGGCTCATATCGTGGTTTCAGCCATGGAACATGATGCTATTTTGGAACCGGCTCAACAGCTTCAAAAGGAAGGCGTGGAAGTGACGTATTTGAAACCGAACGAAAAAGGCTTAATTGAAATTGAAAAACTGAGAGCAGTCATAAAAGATAATACGGTTCTAGTTTCCATTATGTATGTTAATAATGAAATTGGGACGATTCAGCCGATAGTAGAAATTGGAAAACTGATAAAGGAATTGAACGAGAAGAGAGCCTCCTCCGCTAAAGCTTCGGCTGGCCTAGGAAAAATATATTTTCATACCGATGCCACGCAAGCCACGGCTTATTGTGATATGAATGTGGGTAAGTTGGGAGTTGATATGCTGTCTTTATCCGCGCACAAAATTTATGGACCCAAGGGGGTCGGGGTTTTCTTTTTGAAACAGGGCACTCCTTTTCGGCCGCTTATCTGGGGAGGACATCAGCAGAACGGAATCAGATCCGGCACTTATAATGTCGCTGGCATTGTAGGTCTTGGAAAAGCTATTGAATTAATTGCAGAAAAAAATAAAATTAAACAAGAGAACAAAAAGATAAAAGAATTAAGAGATTATTTAATCAAAGGAATTAAAAAGAATATTAAGCGGATTAGTATTAATGGCGATTTGACCAAAAGAGTGCCATCCAATGTTAGTATTATTTTTGAAGGAGTTGAGGGCGAAAGCGTTTTGCTCATGTTGTCTCAGAAAGGAATCGCAGTTTCCACTGGATCAGCCTGTTCTTCCGGTTCACTGGAGCCATCCCACGTTCTCAAATCTATTGGTGTTAAGCCGGAATTAGCACATGGCAGTATCCGTTTCAGTCTTGGTAGATTCAGCACCAAGTCAGACATTGACTTTCTTCTTCGGGAATTACCCCCGATTATAAAAAGATTAAGGGCGATGTCGCCGTTAAAATAATTTCAGCCAACTAAAAATCCCTCTTCGGCTGTTGTGTCGGCGAGGGATTTTTTGGAGTTTTAATTTTTGACGGTAGAGGTGGATTTAGTAGAACTGGTCTGTTTATTTTTGGGAGCGCTAGTGTTTGCGGTTGAAGTAGTACTTGTTGGGATATCAGTCGTGGAGGTTACAGTTGTTATGGATGAAGTTGAATTCGCCGGCATTATTTTTTTCTCCATGTTGGCGATTATCTCAGTAAATTTATTTTTTTCTAATTGTTCAGAAATTACATTCTGTCTTAGCGAGGTTAGTTCTTGAGCTTCGGCTATTGTTTGGTAGACATTTTTGTATAAAAAACAAACAAAGATTGCAAGAATTATAATAATTATGACAATAGCCAAAGGGAAGGAATATGGCAGGTAATTGGATAAATCTATTTTTGAATCTTTTTTCATTTTGTCTTTATTTCAATGAATAAACATTTCCGGTAAATTTTACTTGGGTGTTTTCATTTGTACCGTTTTGGGAAATTGAATCTATATTGTAGTAATATGGCAAAGATTCCAGTTCTAGCATAAATTTTTGTATTTGACCGTATTGTCCGCTGGCAGAAATTTGCAGGGGAATTATTTTTATTCGCGTACTCATATCCTGCCCCGGAAACTGAGGCTTAATATCCAGTTTGATTTCGTTTCTATTTCCCAGTGTTTCTACGGAAGAAATAAAATCCAATTCTTTTCCAGGAGAGATAAAAAACGAATCAAGCTGGCCGATATTATCTTCTATTTCCTTGAGGTCGGTTTTTATTTTTTTAATATTCAATCCAAGAGAAGATTTTTTTTCTAAATCAACTCTCTGTCTGGTTATTTCTTCATTCATCTTTATTATTTGTCGCACGGAAGGAATAATAAAGAAGGCAACCATTGATCCGAGGATTATGCCTATGACGATAAAGCTAATCAGTAATTTATTCTGATATATTTTCATTGTTTTATTTTGCTTAGGTTGATATCGGCGCGGATGTCAAAAGCGTTATTTTCTCGTTCTATCAGGCTATTGATAGGCAGATTTATTTTGGTAAACAGATCACTTCCATCAAGATTTTTTTTCAATTGCAACAGATCGGATCTGGTTTTGGCAATTCCCATCAGTTCCAGAGATGATTCTTGCTTGGAAATATTTATCTCATTTATAGTAACTGAAGCCGGTGTCAATCTTTTTATTTCAAGAAGCAAAGAAGACCATTTTTGGGATTTTTTTTGAATTGAATAGACTTCATTAATTTTGGCGTTAAGCGCAATAATGCGTTTATTGATATTGTCATTGGACTGAATGCTGACGCTGTTGCGATTCATAAGGTCAGTAAGCTTCTCTTGAAGATAATATTTGGAACCGACCAGCATGATGGAGATAACTATGGAAAACAAGAGAAACAACAAAAGAAGATCCTTGATTGTGGAATAAACTTTTTTGTTTTTGAGCTTAGCTTTTTGCTCTGGAGGTATTAGATTTAATGTGATCATAAAAATGTTTCTGGTTTGAGCCCTCGCAGTCCCAATCCCAGCGCGGTCACAAAAGATTGTGATTTTTGCGTGGTAAAATATGAAGGATTGGGATTAATTATATTTTGCCAGGGATTGCTCACTTCTACTTTGAGGCCAAGTTTCTCGGCTATGACTTGAGTTATGCCCAGCATGTTTGATCCGCCTCCACAGAGAGTGACCTTGGTAATTTTTCTAGCATCAGAAAAGTCGTCATAGTAGAAAGACATCGCTTTTTCAATTGAAGAAACGAGTTCATCTATGGTATCGGAGAAAATTTCCAGCAGAGCGCCATGGCATTTATTGCGATCCAAACCGCAGACAATTTTGGCTTTTTCCGCTTTTTCCAAATCAAGATCAAGAGTTTCCTTGATTAGGTTGGTAATTTTATTGCCCGAAATTGGCAGGCTGACGGTGAATTTGATGGTGTTGTTGTCGTATAAGAAAAGACCGGTGCGGTTGGCGCCGATATCAATAATGATTTGAGGTTCTAGATCAGAGACGCTTTCCGCGAGAAGCCTTGTGATGGCCACGGCTTCAATTTCCAAAATTACAGGCACGAATCCAACTGAATCTATGGCTTGAATATATGAATCCACAATAGGCTTTGAAGACGCCCCGACCAGCACTTTGATGGAGTTCGTGTCTTGGTTTATAATTTGCCAATCCAAATACATGTCTTCAATATTCATAGGCAAATGTTGGGGCAGGGTTTCCCAAATTTTATTTTTTATTTCTTCCTTGGCACAAACTGGAAATTCAATAAATTTAAGAAAGGTTTTGGATTCGGGAAGAGAGCAAACAATTTCACGGCTTAATTGGCCGTGTCCCAGTCTGGTCTTGATCAGTTTATTGAAATTTTCCAAGAAAGTCTTGTGATCATTTATTTCTCCGCCACAAATACAGCCTTTGGGCAGGGTTATTTCATTATATGATTGGACATATGTTTTCTTGCCTTTTTCATCAAGCTGAATCAGGCGCAGTGTCGTATCGGAAATATTCAGGCCAAAGGCTTTTTTCTTGGAGTCAAATAGTGACATGAGTCAGATAGATTTATTTTTTCTGCTTATATTATATCACAAAAAGTATTAATATTCTTCTTCCCAATGCTCTACAGTCACAATTGGAGAAAATTCCGGATTTCCCAGGGCATAAACAATGGCATCATTATCATATATAATATCAAATCCCTGCCAAAGGCTGGTAAGAGTTATTTTTCTGGAAAATATGCCACCGGTAATTTCTATTTTTTGTGGCAGGCTTAAGATATCTATTTTGCTGTAAGCATAAATAATTCCTTTGGCGGTTAGGCTATCCAAGCAAGGTTCAAAGTTTATATTGCCTTTGGCCATAATTCCGGAAGGAGTGTTAGTAGAGGGTTTATTTATTATGATTTGCGATCTGGGAATATTCGGTAGCAAACATGCCGAATTATATTTTCCCAGAGTAATATTATTGTCAGAAACCAAAGCTCCATTGATAGTTAAATTTTGTGTGTTTTTTATGGTCACGTCTCCAGTTACATAATTAATGCCATTTATGGTCACATTATTATTGTTTGAAAATAAATTAGAAAATTGTTGCGCCGTATAAATATGATCGGCACGCGCTTTGTAGGAGTCCGGGTCAGAAGCGTTATCAAAGGAAACCGGTGGCATTGGCAGGGGAGCTGGAGCAGGCGGGTTCTCGTTATGAGTATTGATAGGTGAAGCATTCACGGTAGATCGCCAGTTTTTGACTAAATTTCCGGTAGCGCGCAGGGATTTATCCACATCTATGACACTGAAAAAGTTAGCTATGACATTGCCATTGGAAAATAATCCTCCATTGTATATATGAAGAGTGGTTGCAAACATCTCTATATTTCCATCCGCATACTCACTCACATCTTGCAATGCGTTATCGCCAATTGCCTTGTAAACGCTGGTCTTGATGATTCTTTGCGCGGTGCTATTGCCGACATGGATATATCCCGTGACAGTTATTTCTCCTTTGGCCAGGCCGGTATTTACGATATCAATGCGGTAGGAGCCGTTGGTATATAATGCCGGATTACGGGTATAAGTAACGTTCCAATTAGGATCAGATTCAAAATTAGCTTTCCAAGACGGATCATTTTTTATTTTCCAAATAGCTTCTGCGACCCCGCTTTCCGCCAGGTAGTAAGCTTGCGTGGCGGCGGATTGGCTGGTGGATATTTTCAGTTCTGTGATGGCGAAGCTTATAACATAAGTGGAAAGGAACAACAACAAAGACATGACAATCACTGTCGCAATCAGGATGAAGCCACGATTATCTTTGTCTTTTAATTTTTTATAAATTTCTGCCATAGACAGCGGTGTTTAATATTTCTGATCCGGAACTTTTGGATAAGTATAAATTAATATTTATTAATCTTTTGCCCCAAAACTCAATATCATCCACATACTCTCCGATGACGCGCGGAGTGGAAGAAGTCAGTTGCGGGAAAGATCCATCTTGATTTTTGGCATTCCATAACACATGAGTGCTAGGATCTTCAGGAAAGAAATAATAGACATCCTGGCGATCAAGATTGTTACCGTCTAGAAAATATCGGATATAATTAATAATGGAAATATCATGTCCGTCTTGAAATATTATTTCATGCGAGGCGTCGGTATAGCTCTCGCCAAGCTGGGTGACGATGTCCGGCGTTTGTCTGAACTCGCGAATAAGCCTGTCAAGAATGACTCTGCCATTCTGCGTAATTTCAGCCTTGGTATCAGTTTGATTATATATTTTTTGGCTTAAGTCATACGAAGAAGCTAGAATCATAAACAAAATAACTGAAATAGTTATAGCGAGCAGTATTTCAATCAGAGTAAATCCTTGTTGCTTATTTATTTCAGACATTTCAATTTTTTTTGCTAATTAGTATTTTTAATTCAACCTTTTTCTCGCCATTTAAAATCGGACTTTGCCAATATACGGTAGTGTTTACTTTTTTAATTTCCGTCTCGGCATCGGAATGATTGAGATTAGAGTCCACGTATTCAACCGTTGTCGCTCTTTGGTAGGCGTAGAAAGGATTGGCTGGATCAGAAGCGAGCCGGTGTTTAGTTTCTAGTGGAGTCGCGGAAACGGGCAAATTATCATAATCATTATAAAAACATTCTTCAATTTTGGCTTGAGCCAAGTTGGTTGCAATAGTGACTCTGGAGGCATCACTGCCAAGTTTCAGGGCAATAGGAAATAATTTTACGATAGTTATGATAATAAGAGTAACCAAGGAAATACAAACAATGGCCTCTATCAGGCTTATTCCTTTTTGATTTTTAATTTTGAATTTTAACATATCCAGAGGGCTTGATTTCAATAATATTTATTTTGCCATTTTTATTCATGAGTGAGATTTCTCCGCTCTCTAGGGAAGCTCCGGTGACGGTAAAGCTGGCGGTACTGCTGGTAAGTCCGCTAACGGAATTTATTTTTACCTGGCTGTTGATATCACGACTTCTAATTACTTCACCGGAATCAGCTTGAAAGATACGATAGCTGTTGGCCAGGACATTGAATTGGACTGAATAAATTTTTTGTTCAGTTACGGCCAATTGCTGGGCATATCTCAAATCAGAAGCCATGTCACGGACAGATGAATTAAGAATTATATTCGGAGTAATATTTTTATATACGGGCAAGCTGATCAAGCTAACTATGCCGATAATGGAAATAACAATAAGCATCTCTGTCAGGGAGAAGCCTAGTTTAGAGCGATTATTTTTATGCAAAAAATTTTTTACCATGATAAATTTGAAACATCCCGTGCCACTACATACTTTGAGTGAGCGAGTACATGGGCATAAGCACCGCTATGGCAATTCCGCCAACAGCGATGCCGATTAAAATCATCAAAACCGGTTCAATTATAGTTGGCAGGTTATTCATGGTTTCAGTCACTTCTTCTTCGTAGAAATCGGCTAAGTTTTTTAAAATATTATCCAGGGAGCCGGTTTCTTCGCCAACTGAGATCATTTGTATAACTGAAGAGGGAAATATGTCTGGATACTCTTTGAAAATAGAAGCAAGTTTCTGACCTTTTTTGACTTTTTCCGCTGCGTCCAAAAAAGCTAACTTATAAACGGAGTTTCCTAGGACCCTAGAGGTAATGGTCAGAGTTTCTACGATGGCGATTTCAGTTTGGATAAGAGCGCTCAAGCTTCGTGATGCTCTGGCTAGATTGATTTGTTTGATTATGCCAGAAATAACTGGGATTTTTAGAATTAATGAATCAGATAAATGCTTGCCGGTTTTGCTTTTGATGGTGCGAATAAAAACAATAATTAGAATTATGGCGCCGATAAGAACATAAATTCCGTCTTTTTGGATAAAGTGACTCAACATAATTAACAATCTGGTGACTAGTGGCAGTTCTACATTCATATCATCAAACATTTTAATCATGCTGGGAAGCACAAAAACCGCCATGATAGAAGCAATAGTAATCATGGCTATAATTATGATAACGGGATAGGTGAGGGCATTTCTGATTTTGGTAACCAAAGTATAATCCTTTTTGCTCTGGATATAAAGTTCCATCAAAACATCCTCAAGTCTTCCTGAGGCCTCTCCGGCTCTGATCATATTGATAAATAATTCCCCGAAGTCTTTCTGATATGGCATCATGCTTTCGCTGAAACTTCCTCCGCCTTTTATTTTTTCACCGACGTCTAGCAGGATGTTTTTTAATTTTCTGTTTTTGGTCTGATCAGCCAAGCTTTTGAGCGCTTCGGATAGTGATATTCCGGCTTTAAGCATAACCGAAATATTTTGCAAAAGAAATATTTTGGCCGCGGCCGGGACTTTTTGATATTTATCTAGAAATTTTAAATTAAAATTCATGTTATTCTTGGGTTACGCGAAGAACTTCTTCAATGGTGGTAATTCCCGCTTTGGCTTTGATAAATCCGTCTTGAAGAATAGTGGTCATGCCGGATTCCAGAGCGGCCGCTTCCAGTTTGTCTCTTGAGGCTTTTTGTAGGATTAATTCAGATATTTCTTCATTGACCTCCAAGATTTCGTAAATGCCGATACGTCCTTTGTAGCCATTATTGCCACATTGCTGACAGCCTTTGCCACGGAAAAAGAGAATGGATTTGATGTCCTGTCCTTTGACAAGATACCCTTGCTTGGAAAGCACTTTTTGAAGTTTGTCCAAATCAAATTGTTTTTCTAATTCAGCGATAGCTTTTTTGTCTAAGTTGTAACTCTCAATGCAGTTTTTGCAGATTTTTCTAACCAAACGTTGAGCGATAATAACATTGAGAGTTGAGGCAATCAGAAAGGTCGGTACTTGCATATCAATAAAGCGGGGAATAGTAGTGACGGCGTCATTGGTGTGAAGAGTAGAAAGCACTAAATGTCCGGTCATGGCTGCGTTGATGGAAATTTCTGCGGTTTCTGTGTCGCGAATTTCTCCAACCATGACGATGTCCGGATCTTGGCGTAGGAACGAGCGAAGGCCGTTGGCAAAAGTGAATCCGATTTTGGGTTGAACCTGGCTCTGGTTGATTCCCGGCATGCGGTATTCAATAGGATCTTCAATAGTGGAAATATTGACTCCCGGATTGTTCAAGATGCTAAGGATAGTATAGAGCGTAGTAGTCTTACCTGATCCGGTAGGTCCGGTGACCAGAATCATGCCGTGAGGCTTGGCAATATTGCGTTTGACGATTTCATATGGTCCGGGCTGGAATCCGAGTTGCTCCAGAGTAAGTTGTTGGGCTTGATCCGGTAAAAGACGCAAAACGATTTTCTCGCCGTCAAATGTGGGCATAATAGAAACACGGAAAGAAACTTGGTAATCCGCGGTTTTGATTTTGAATCTTCCGTCTTGGGGTAATCTGTGTTCATCCAGCTTGAGGTTGGATAGGATTTTTATCCTAGCTACTACGCCGGCATGAGTGGCTTTTGGCAAGGTCATGACTTTTTTCAAGATGCCGTCAATGCGGTAACGGACTCCCACTTCAATATCCGCCGGTTCAATATGAATATCGGAGGCTTTTTCCAAAATGGCATATTCCAATAAAGTATCCACAACTCGGACCACGGGCAAATCTTGCGCTAAATTTTTCAAGTTTTCCGATTTATCATCGCCGACTTGCTGACTGTCTTCAATTTCTTTGATTTCCGCGCTTAGTCCTTTGTGATATAGCTTAAGTGCTTCTTTGATGTTGTCCGGAGTAGTAATGTTTAGTTTGATATCAAGCTGGGTTTTCTTGGACAAGAAATCAAATAATTCCAAATTAGAAATATCAAGAGTAGCCACGCTTAATTCCTTGTCATTTTTGTCAAAAGCGATGGTCTGGTGAGCGCGAGCGGTTATTTCTGGGATAAGATAAAGAATATCCTTGCGAATGGCTTGATTTTTGAGGTTAATGAAAGGCAGCTTATAGTACTCTGCCGCTTTTTCATATAACAAATCCGAAGAAATTATTTTTTGTTCAGTCAAAAAATCTTCCAGCTTTTGGTTTTTGGTTCTGGCTTTGGCTGAAAAATCTTTGATCTGTTTGGCGTCAATGATTTTGTCTTTTTTTAATATTTCCTCAAGATCTTTTTGGCTGATCATAATTTGTCACCTTCTTCGTCCGTCGTAGCTTTAGGCGAAGACGGAATTAAAAAATTATGTATTAATTATAACATAGTATTTCTTTATCTCAAATCTATTTTTGTTGTCATTCCCGCCCGCCTAGACTCGGCGAGGCTGGCGCAGGCGGGAATCTAGGTTCTTTATTATCAGTTTGCTTTTACTTTTTCTTTTTCTAGGAAAAGAAAAAGCTAACAAAAAGAAAAAGTCGCTCGCTATAGATAAATCATGGCTAGATTTTATGCTTCACTGACTGGAAATTGTCTGACGCTATCGCTACCGACAATTTCTCAGTCGTTCCCGCATAAAATCAGCACAAGATTTTCTAATGCTCGCAAGGGTGCGAAATACAAAAAATCACTCCGAATTAATCGGAGTGATTTTTGAGGTTTAACTTATTGATTGCTAGTCACCAATCTTACATTTTTATTTAGATTTTTTGCTGGTTTGCTAGACAAAGTTTTTTTGTATAAATTGATAGTCTGCTTGGTGATATCTTGCCAATTATATTTTTGATCAATTTGCTTCTTGGCTTCAAGCGCTCGTTCCTTGATCATCCTGGGATGCTTGATGGCAAAATTGAGTTGTCTGGCCAAATCGGCAGAATTTTTATTTTTGAATTCCAATCCGTAGCCGTCTGTCACTTCTTGATTTTCTTCAATGTCACTGATTAGTACAGGTATGCCATAAGACATGGCTTCAAGCAAGGCGATGGATAATCCTTCGGCTTCTGATGGTTGGACAAACATGAAAGCATTGGTAAACAAGGTATTCAAATCTTGTCCAGTTTGTTTACCAGTGAAGATTATATTATCATTATCTCTGGAAATTTCTTTCAAATGTCTGACATAGCCATCAGTATTGGAACCGTCGCCGACAATTACCAATTTTTTGGATGTCTCAATTTGTTTGTAAGCTTTGATCAAAGTATGAACTCCTTTGTGTTGAATTAGTCTAGAAATCAAAACGAAATAATTATCTTTTTTCAATCCGTATTTGGCCAAGATACCGCTCTCAGGAACTTTGACGGTTTGCACGCCGTTTGGAATATAATTTGTCGCTCTTCTGAAATAATGCCAGCAATATTTTTTGAGAGTCTGGGAGACGGTTATGGTCTCATGAGGAAATTTACAAGAAGTCCATTCTCCGGCAGTAAGCATAAGTCTGGCGAATAAACCCCATTTTTGATGTTGCCTGTCCGCGCAGTGGAAAGTGACAATCACTTTGGATTTGGGAGCAAATACTCTTGGAATCCAAGAGAGTAGGGAAGGACCTACACCATGATAATGAATGATGTCGTAATTCTGAAATATGGCGTGAATACTAGAAATGAAAGTATGCGTGATGGCATCAAAATTTTTGGTTTTGAGCGATGGCAAATTAATCATCCTTACTCCATTATAAAAATATTTTTTCTCTCTGTTGCCGGTGTAATATGGTCGGCTGTAAACGGTAACATCAAGACCAGCTTTGGCAAGTCTAGTGCTAAGCTCTTCTACGTGTTTTTCAATCCCGCCTTGCTGAGTTGGGATGCCTTTTTGACCGATTAAAGCGATTTTCATATATTTGTTTGATTGCTCAATTTAGCATATTATCTTTATTTTGTCAAGGGCTAGTAATTGTAAAAATAATGGTATTTTTGGATATTTTATAATTTTATCTTAATTTTGTGTTAATTTATGTAATTTTAGGGAAAAATAAGACGGCGGGCTCTGCGTTTCGTTTGCAGAGCCCGCCGTGATTGTAGCGGGTGGGGAGGGTTATTGAATGATACCCTCCAACTTACCGCCGTCTACGTTGTAGGCGATAAGTTTGAAATTGACCGTGGGGGTCGCTGGCCAACTCAGTAAATCAATTACGAGCGGGAAGCAGACATCCACGGTGGACATGTCTTTCATGCCGTCGGAGAATTCAATTCCGATGATGCTGATTCCGTACCAGTCGGTCGGTACGACAGCGCCACTGACACCAGTGAAGACATCCGCCGGGCGTTGTGTGCCGATTCCGAAGGTGGCAATCTTGCCTCCCGTGACATCGGTAACATTCACGCTGGCATCAATGTTCGCCAAGGTGAAGTGCCAACTTCCGGCGCCAGTGGTGGGATTGTTGACGATCCAGGTGGCGTTGGACTGCCAGCTTTCATTGGCACCGTCCGCGTAGTACTTTGACACCGACGCTTTGAATTTGCCGTCGGCATCCAGCGCATCAATGGTCGTGGTTGCGACCAACGTGTACTCGGCTTCCGGTTGCCGTGCCATCCAGAGACAGGTTTGAATCTGTTTGGGGGCATCGGTGGCAGACAAGTCGGCGATGAGTTCACGACCATCCCAGGGGGACATATCGTGAAAGTAATACTCAATCCAGATTGCTTTCACTAAACTCGGATTGAGACCGTTGAAATTGCTGGCAACCAGGGCGCGGAAGTCCGCATTGACACTGATACCGTCCTCATTGGCGGTCAGATTGAGGCTGCACTTGGTGGGTGTAACTTCGCACGGACCAGACGAAATCACGATATTGACCGCGGAGCCGAGCGTTACTTCGGTCCCGGCGACTGGCGTCTGACTAATAATGTGATTTACAGCGATGGTGTCGCTGCATTCCACATCATCGGTGCCAATCGCGAGACCGGCCGCGATCAACACATTGAGCGCGCCATTCTCACCGTCCACGTCCACAGTCGGCATGCCCGTCAAGTCGGGGACGACCGGAACGAAAGTGGCCGTGACCGATTTGTTTCCGGTCATAACGACGGTTACGGAACTGTCCGTCCCCGTCGCGTCGCCAGACCAGCCAGTGAACTCACGATAGTCGTTGGCGTTGGCGGTCAAGGTGACCGTCGTTCCCTCGGCATAGGTGATGCCCTCGGGATCTTTGGTAACTGTTCCTCCTTCACTGACGTTCGTGGTAAGACTGTAGTACGTGACCGTACCTTCGCCCTCTCCTTCACCCTCACCCTCACCCTCACCCTCACCTTCGCCTTCACTGCTGTGCAACGTGAAAGTGGCGCCGATGGCTTTGATGCCATCCATAGTGATGGTCAGGGAATTGTCCGTCCCCGTCGCATCGCCCGACCAAGTCGTGAAGTCATAGCCTTCGTCGGGCACGGCGGTCAGGGCGACTACCGTACCTTCGGGTTGGCTGATTCCGATTGGGTCTTGGACGACGTGTCCGCCTTCGCTGACACTGACGTTGAGATTGTAGTACACAACGCCGGTGTGAAGTATGAATGTGGCGGTGATGGTTTTGTCGGAGTCCATGGTAATGGTCAGGGGATTTGTGACCCCCGTTGCATCGCCAGACCAACCGACAAAATCGTAGCCTTCATTCGGATCGGCGGTCAATGTGACCTCCGTTCCATCGGCATGGCTGGTGCCGGCAATATCTTGGGCAATCATCCCGCCTTCGCTGGCGGAGGTGGCGAGGGTGTAGTACACAACCTCGCCTCCGCCGACTTGGATAAAGCCACTACCATCGGCGTGCACCTGCACGCCGTTGTAGAACGCTTTCCAGCCAGCCGCTTGCGCGGGGCTGATGACCAGAATCAGGGACATGACAATGAGTGTTGCAATCTTACGCATGGGGAAAATCTCCGGCTCCCGTCTCTGCGGGCGCCTTTTCTGTTTGGGTTCAAGTTACTCAACGATCCAGCCATGAGGCTGTCCGTTGCTATCCTTCGCGACAAGTTTCACATAGCTCGCAGTGGGAAATACCACCACTACGGGCCAAACACCAGAGAAGTTGGCCGAGCCAATTTCTTGGCCGGCAGAATTCACTGCTACGATCTGTACGATCTGTATTTCGGCAGTTACGCCTTCCCACAGTTCGGAGATCGTAGCATCGCCAGCATCCAAGGTGGCGATGAAGCCGCCCGACTGCTGGATGAGAGTCAGGGTCGCAGGTTCGGGTTGTACACCTTCGCCTTCTTCCGTTAAACCCTCTCCCTCTCCTTCTCCTTCTCCTTCACCCTCGCCCTCTCCTTCGCCTTCACCTTCACTGCTGGGCTGCTCAAAGACCGCTTTCACGCTCTTGTCGCTGTCCATGGTGACGACGATGGGATTTTTGGTCCCGATTGTTGCATCGGAACTATCCGTCCAGTGATCAAACTGCCAGCCCAGACTGGGCTTGGCTAGTACGACCACTGTGGAACCACTCTCGTACGTTTCCTGTGAAGGATTAGTACTGACGGTTCCATTTCCTTCAACGCTGAGCGTCAGGGAATAGATTTCGGGGGGAGGGGTTTCGGGGCATCCGGTCAGGACGCTGACAATCAGCGCCATGGCCAAAACAGTAAACAGCTTGTTCATGGCAATATCTCCTTTGCCTTGTTCTTCCTATGTTTTCGGATAGGCGTCTGCCCATCCGTTACCTTGTCAATGTGCCTTAAGCTCAAATACTCAAAGATAAGTCTTTTGCGTACCCAAGCTTAAAACATATTAATATAGCACATACTTATTATTTTGTCAAGAGTAATTAATTAATTTAATCTAAATTTAGATAAAATTAAATTAAATTAAGACATAAAATTTAAAAATTAGCAAAAAAAATCGGCGGTGACAGAATCTTTTTTTGTTCGCAACTCTCGGATAGAGTTTGAACTAAAATTGATTCTGTCACCGCCAGGGTGTCGTCAGGTGAGGCCTTACGGTAATGTTACCGTCCAGCTCCCATCCTGATTCTTGCTGATGGTTTGTTCGGGGGCACCAGTGCCGTTATTGTACGTGAGCCGTACGAAGTCCGGGTTGGCCCAGGCAGCGCTGTTGGTCGGCAAGGCATGGAGCGTCGAGTTCAGCGTCAGGTCCTTGAAAATGACCATATTGAACTTGAGTGTCTTACTCAAGTTACCGCCGTCCGCCGTCCACGTTGCTGTGGGGGTGTAGGCGGTACCATTGATGTCAATGTTTTGGGGTTCCAGGAACCCGTCAAGCCACCGAACATCTGTGATGCTTCCCGCGCCATTACAACCTGGGAACACCGCCGAGAGAGTCGCGCCGTTGAGGTCAAAGGCAAATGTCACGGTCGCATTCGGAAAGTGACCATTCACTGTGGCTCGCAGGATTGCGACCCCAGTTGTGACATTGGTGCTCTTGAACACCGCGGTTACCGTCTTGTTCCCAGACATCGTGACCGATCCTGGATTGGTTGACCCCGAAAGGTCTCCCGTCCAGTAATCGAACACAAAGTTCGGGTTTGCGGTTGCCGTGAGCGTCGCCGTGGAACCACTGTTGTAGTTGCCACCGCCTGTGACTGTGCCGGTCCCGGAGGGTGACACATTCGTGGTCATGGCATAGGTCGTCGTGCTGGCCGCTTGGACAATTACCGTTCTGGTAACCGTGGTCGTCTTACCGCCACTGGTCGCCGTATAGGTAATTGTGTACGTTCCGGCGATACTTGTGTTCACCGAACCGCTCACTGTCACGGTCACCGTGTTGCCGTTTCCATCAGTCGCGGTGTAACCGGGGTCGTTGTAGATACCGCCGACCGTAATCGTGATGGACGTGGAACCAGCCAGTGTAATAACGGGGGCTGTCGAAGTCACCGCAGGAGTCACAATCACCGTCCTGGTAACCGTAGTCGTCTTGCCGTTGGCGGTAGCTGAGTAGGTCAGTGTGTATGTCCCAGCAACGGAGGTATTCACCGAACCGGAGACTGAAACACTTACCGAACTCCCAGCTCCATCCACCGCAATTGCGCCAGCATCGGAGTAGGAACCGCCGACCGTAATCGTGATGGACGTGGAACCAACCAGCGTAATAACGGGTGCGCCAGTCGGAATCGTGCCGGAAATGGTGACTTCCCAGAGGCCGTTTTTCAAGACGGCCGGTCCGGTAACACTGAACGAGTTAACGTCAGCCCACCACAATCCAGCGGGGTCCTCCTCGTCGGGGTTCTGGAGATTTTGCACCCAGATCCCTACGCGGAAGGTCGTGGGAATGGCTTCACCCGCGAATACTCCCTTGCTGAGGTTCCAGGTGTTCATGCCACCACGGGAAATCGTCTGTTGATCCAACAGCCGTTTGTTTTGCTCGCCCACGTAAACGTAGGCGCCCATGGTGGAACCGGCATCCTCAAAGGGGGCAGGAGTGGCAGTGTCGGTACTGGCGAACAAACAACCAAGGGCGTTGTCGCCGATACCAATCTTGACCAACCAATCGCCAGCGCTGTCTTTTTCAATGCGGAACTCGCCCCCACCACAATCGGTGGGAATTTCAGCTTGCCCGTCGCCGAGCAAGATGAACATGAATGCGCCTTGACTGGTCTGGATGGTGACGGTGGCCGAAACCACCTGCGGTCCCATTGGAACCACGACGGTGAATCCGGCGTTTCCATCGTCATTGAACAATCCGGGCCAGTCAACCAGACCGAACCCGGCCACGACAACGGCAATGACGTACGGGGCGAGATCATCGCCCTCCCACGTTTTGCCGTTTGCCGCCAGAGTGGCGGTGCGTGTCGCCAGATTACCACTCTCGTCCAGGACGACATAGGTAGCCGTCCCGCTCGAGAACTTTGCGGAAGTGAAGTCCGCGCGACCGTAGCCCGGCGCGTACGCGCTTTCGCCGTACGCGATTGGGCCGCTCTGATTCGCGATCTGGTTCCCGTCCGCATCATACGCGTCCAGGTTCACGCTCATCTCCAGCGGGCATCCCGACAGGCCGAAGCCCGTGACGATAACCGCCAAAATTGAAAACACTGATGCCAAAATCCTGTTTCGCATTGTTCGTTCTCCAGCTCCCGTTTCTAGGCGGGCGCTAAGGTTGACCCTTGAGGGTCGTCTTCCCAACTCGCGAAAACCATTTCTCGCGTGTGGACTTCTACTCACAAAACAGCCAAACGGACACATTCCGTAAGCTATTCTTTGTATATTTACAGCGCCATTTTAAGGCACTGGAACTTCCTTTACTTTGTTGATTTGAATTGTAAAGGAACGATAATTCTAAAGGGATAAAGGCCCACTTAGAACATCGTAATTTAGCATATTATTTAGATTTTGTCAATGGTTAGAAAAATATTGGGATTTTTTAGCTAAATTTAGATTATATTTTTCTCATGCCCCTTTCTTTAGAAGAAAGGGGCGCAAAGAAGCGCAAGCTTTACAAAATCATGGCTGAATTTTATGCTACACTACCAAAAAATTATCTGACGCCCTGATTACAGGGCTTGCGACAATTTTTGGTCGTTCCCGCATAAAATCAGCACAATATTTTGTGGGCTTGCAGGGATGCAAATTCAAGAATTGAAATACATAACAATTAAGCAAGATTGGGGGTTTGGGGGAAGCACCTTTCGCCAAAGCGCGAGTGCAAGCCGAACCTCAGCCAGCAGGATGAGGTGAGCGAAACGAAGCGCGACTAAGCAAGATAAAGAACACTCCGAGCATAAGGCGAAATTGCGTACCCCAAAAGCTTTGGTCCTTTCGCTTACGAAAGGACAGAAAAAACAAATAAATAATTAAATAAAAAATCGTCCCGATATAATCGGGACGATTTTTTATAGAATATTTTTAATTTACTTCACAACCTTTCCACTCTTGGTATTGGTCTTATCAAATTGTAAGTTGGAGGTTATATCATCAATGGAAGTAGAAAGTTTTTCATCTGTGAAATCATCAGTGCCGGAAATTTTTATATTCTGCAAGAGGGGAGCATATTTGCCGACTTGATCAATTTGAGGCGTCAGCTCTATTTCAAAAGCGCAACCGATGATGGGATAGAAAGTTGATGGCGCCAAAACTTTCGGCGCTTTCCAAGAAATTATCCGATTATTTGAATCAT
Source organism: Patescibacteria group bacterium (assembly GCA_041671305.1). GTDB lineage: Bacteria > Patescibacteriota > Patescibacteriia > 2-01-FULL-39-33 > 2-01-FULL-39-33 > CAIPBY01. The sequence continues at coordinate 107,153 of JBAZBX010000001.1, read as the reverse complement.
AGGAAATATTATCTCCGGAGGTGACGCTGGTTTTGCCGGTGAATTTGACATTGCTTGGAAGACTGGCGGTAATATTTATATCAGAGGCGTCATTGTAAATACTTTCCGCGCTGATGAAAATCCAATATCTGGTCTGCTGGTCAGTTGCTGGCGGTAATGGTCCGAATCCCAGTTGGTCGCCTTCAGGAGAAAAATATCTGGAGAAAGAGCTAAGAGTTAATTTGGTATTTATTTTTTGGCTTATCTTCGGGCTGGCGCTGTATAGCTCTAGGCTAGGATCATTATTCATTTTATAATTAGCTTCCACAAAACAAGAGATTGAATAATTTTTTTGTTCAGCTTTGGTTACTGCTATTTCCGGTTTCAGCTTGAGGAAGAATTTTATCTCTCCAACTTTGCCAGCCGTAATGATTTCTGGAGAATTAATAACTGTGGCATTGCTGTTTACAAAATCGCCGTCGCATTTCACGTTTAATTTTGGATCAATCAAATCAAACTTTTCTTGGTTATAATATTTGATGATGTAGTTTGAAGTTTCTCCGGGATTAAGATTATCTTGATCTGAAATTAATTCAAGAACAAATTTAGGATTAACGATTGCAATTTTTTGATTCAAATTGTTTTGTAGTAATTTTTGTCCCGAGGCAGGAACAAAAGATTGGAGTTTCATTTCCGCATCTGGAGTGCTTGACGAAGCGACAGTGAAATTACCCTCAAGAGTGACGACGCCCTCAGCATGGGCTTTGACATCGTTTATGCGCCACTGAGAATTATTATCAAATGGTGTTTTGGATTTCAAATTATAGCCGATCATGGAAAAATTATTTTCTATAATCAGTTGTGGCAGGTCATAATTGGAATTGTTTTTGTATTTTACTCTCATGGTAAAATTCTGTCCATTGGAGACTTTGGCTGGCGTCTCAAGAATTAAATCAATGGCCGACTTATTGACGGCGTACTTGATTTCAGCTTGCTTCTGTTGATAAATATTATAATTTCTGGTGTTGAAATTAATGTTGGCGCTGGCTATTTGCGTTTCGCCGACAGCGCCCAGAAGCTGTCCCTGTAATGCCACATGTCCATTTCCGCCAGCTTCAATGTCTCCCAATTCAAAAGTGTTGGAGTGTTTGAGAAAAATATTATCGGGCGAAGTTTTGTCCAAGCTGAAAGTATCCGGCAGTCTGACGGTCAGTTTGGCATTTTTGAGTTCTTCTTTGGATCCGTTGTGATAATCAATATTGTAAGTGAGGACATCTCCGCTGGTTGCTTCTGTCGGCTGGACTGAAATTTTGAGATCAATTTTGTTGCCGATCACCATTCCTATGGGAAAGAGAATGAATAAATTAAAGGCCACCAAGGCTATAATTAAAATAGCCAAGATGCTATCCACGATGATATGCCAGTGCCAATGCGGATTTTTTTCACGATGATAAAATTTATGGTATCTGTTTTTGGCCGGATTGATAAAGACATTGAGCGTACCAATGATGATATTTTTATTTTTATCCAGCTTGATTTGATCCGGGCTAATTATGAGAGCAGTATTTTCGGAGCTATCAGTTTTTACCACTTCTGCTTTTATCACATTATCCACATCACGTGATAGAGAAAGAGATTTAACTTTTTTCGTTTTGGTAATTTTTTTTGGCATATATTTATTTTTGTGGATTTTTATAAAAGCTAGTAGTAAATACGTCAGTGGTCATAGCGACTATTTCGTCCAGGCCGTCATGATCAATATCAGAAACCAGAACTTGAGAGCCTTCGCGATTTGATGTTTTATAAGCTAGCCACTCGCCAAGTTTGTGGCCTTGCGAGTCAAAGGTCTTGATCAATGGCTCTCCGCCTGATCCCATGCCAGTTATAATTTCAGCGATGCCGTCGCCATTAATATCTCCTGAGGCGACATAGGTTCCGCCTCGGAATTTGAAGCCGTAGGAGAAAAATTCACTGATCATTTTCCCGTCGGCACTGAAAATTTTCACGTGAGGGCCGCCTTTATTTCCCGCGCCGGTTATAATTTCCGCCTTGCCATCGCCATTGATATCACCAGTTGCGACGCGAGCGCCCAGAGTCTTGTTTTTGCTTTGGTAAGCGCTGAAGGTTTTCATCAGAATTCCGTAATTATCATAAATCTTAATTTGATTGTAGGAACCATTTTCCGGAGCCGTGATAATTTCTTTGCTGTTGCCGCCACTGACATCAGCTACGGTCAGCGATATGCCTCCCTTGTATTTGTCGCCATAAGGATAAACAGTTCTTAGTAATACGCCGGCAGAATTGAAGGTGGAAACCGAAGAATCTCCGGCAGAAACCGTTTCAATTTTTCCATCATTATCTATGTCGGTAGAAATTATTTTGGTTCCGCCTCGGAATTTGGAATTATAAGCGAAAAAACCGGTTCTGGTATTTACTCCTGATTTATTGAAAACTCTGACAAAAGAACCATTAACAAATACCTGATTATCTATCTGATTTATGGGACGAAGTAATATGATGGAGTCCCAGGGATTAAGGGAAAGAGAGTCCACAATGGAACCGTCATTAATTATAGTATCCTGAGTGCCATGGATTTTTTCATATTCGCTGTCAAATTTAACGCTTTGTTTCTTGCTGGTAGCATTTACTATCACTAAGCCATTAGCAAAATCTCTTTGCCAGAGACCTTCTTTGATTGTGGAATTATTCTGATCCAATAAATTAAAAGGCTGGCTTTTGGGTTGTCCCAGATTGGCGTCATATTCATCATAATACCATAATTGTTCTCTAAGCTGTGTGCCATAATCAAAACTGAAATAACCGTTGTATAGCAAGGCGCTTCCCAGTCCCAGTCTCATGGCTTGGTAATTTTTACTATTGCCGGTGTTATTGGTATCGGAATTAATAATATTTATGCGAGGAGACAGTCCGTTATTATTGGTTTGAGCATATTTTTGAACTGAGCCGACCCAGGCGCCTTCTGAAATTTCCGGAAAGCCTTCAAACATTCGGCCGTTGAGCTTGCTGGAATATGATCCATTGCCATTGCTTAGCAATAAATATTTGGATCCGGCTTTTTTGCGAAGTTGGTCAAAAAAATTATTATGGCACGATCGCCACATGGAATTTATTTTTTCTACACTGTCTTTGCGTCCGTCGCCGTCAATATCTATGTTGTTGTTTTTCCAAGCAATCTCATCCCAGGTGGTATCAAAAATAATTCCATCCCACAATCCCGTACTCAAAACTTTGTCATTCAAAAATTGAGACAAATAATCAGCGTAAGTTCTATTGTTTTCATCTTTGGCGCAGAGGTTAAGAGAGGTGTTGCCCGGCCACCAAGAAATATCTTGTCCCTGGCAGGTTTTGAGTTGCCACTGAGATTTTATGCCCGAAGTCAAATCGCACCAAACTCCCACGCCCTTTGGTTCCCTGATGGAAAGTCTCTCTTTGGGCTCTTCAGTAGCTGAAGCGTATGCCAGGATAATTATATTTGGATTCAATTTGCGCAAATATCTGATGGCTTCGGCGCTTTCATTTTGCGCCGAGAGATCCAGTACCAATAAATCCCACTTGGATAATTCCTCGGCAGTGGCTGTGGTAATGGGAGCTTTCCAATACAAATTAGCAATACGAGGATAGTCATGAGTTGGAGCATTATAAGACAATCCCGGTTCAACAAATAGAGTAGGATGAAGGAAATAAATTATCGCTCCTATAAAAATGATTATCAGGAGAATAATTCTAAACCACTCTTTTTTATTTATTTCTGACAGCTTCATTATATATTTCGTTTATTTTCTGGTAATGCTTTTCGGGTGAAAATTCTTGAGCAGTCTTTTTGCCTTCTTGAGACATTTTTTCCAACAGGATGGGATCGTCCAATATTTTGTCTATGGCAAGTGACAATTCTTTCACATTATCCACTTCAAACAATATGCCGTTGTTCTCATTTATCAGTTCTGGAACGGCGCCAGCTCTCGTGGCAATAACCGGTTTGCCACAGGCAAAACTCTCCAAAACGCTTAGCCCGAAGGTTTCATGAAATCTTGATGGCACCACGGCAAACATGCTTTTGCCGATAAGCTCTATCAGCTCTTTTTTGCTTTTATGTCCCGTAAATTCTACGCGATCGGATATTTTCAGTTCGTCAGCTAAGGCTTTCAAACCGTCTTCTTCCGGTCCGGCTCCTGCTAACTTTAATTTTATATCTTTATTACGTACTTTGGCTAGAGCATTAATCAAAACGTCAGCGCCTTTGCTTTCATGTAGTCTTCCGAAAAAAATGATATATGGACTGATTCGGTCAGTCTCAAATTCCGGGTAATCGGCCAAATCAATGAATAATGGGACAGCTTCCACAGACAAATAATCCTTTTTTATTAATTTATCTTTCAAAAATTTTGAAGGCGTAAGGAATAGTTTTATATTTTTGGAATAGACATTAATTATTCTATGGAAATAAAATTCAGCTGACAAAAGAATTTGTACCAGAGTGGAGTCCTTGGGCTTTACCTTTTTGCCGTCTGCTCGCAAGATGTAATCCGGTCTGATTAATTTGTAATCATGAGCGGTCATCACAATTGGTATGCCGGCGCGTTTAATCACATGCAAGATAGAAGGTGAAATTTGATGATAGATATTGTGGATGTGAACTATGTCCGGCTTTTCCTGGTCAATTAACTTTTTAATTTTTCTGCTGGCTTCAAAGGACCAGAAAATTCTTCCCAATCTCCAAAGAGTCTTCCAGTGGAATTTATCCAGTTCCAAATTAGATAAAAAATATTTTTCTTGAGAACAAGGAATATTTTTGGAAATTTTTTGTGAAAAATAAATCACCTCATGGCCGTTTTGCTCAAGAAGACGGCTTAGGTTGAGAAGATAAGTTTCTGCTCCGCCATGCGGATAAAGAAATTTATTAATTTGAAGTATTTTCATATGATTAATTTGTCTTTTGATCTGTTTCTAATTCCTTATCTTTTGAAGAATTAATTATTCTGCTGGTTCCTAGTAATCCTAGCATTAGCCACAAAAAGATTCCCGTAAAGTTGGCTTCCAGATACGGCTGGAATAAACTGGCAAAACCCATAATGGCAATGGCGGCAATAATTCCAATATAATACGGAGTTAGTTCCGGATCTTTGTAGATGTATTTGAAACTGGATACTAGCACGCCGACACAGAATATCAAGAAAGCCACTAGTCCCAAAGCGCCCATCTGTACGGCGATAGCCAAAGGAGAATTATGCAAGTTTCTGATTTCCTCATAGGTGTGCCAGTCAAATGTCTCTAGTGATAAAGTTTTTCCATAGCCTACGCCCCATAAAGGGTTGTCTAGCCATTTGTTTTTGGCATCACGCCACAGATCAAGTCTCCAAGTGGCACTGGTGTCATCGCTGGTATTGAGAAATGATACGGCACGATTTTGCAAACTGGTAAAAAATTGATCATTTCCAGAAGTAGATCCGCCGGTGACAATTACACTAGATAATAGAATTATCAATAAGATTACAGTTAAGGCGATTAATATATTTTTTGCGCCATAGCTTATCAAGTTTTTCTTATTTTTTTTGGGTAGGAAGGCAAATAGAATTATCAATCCTACGCCAAAACCTAGCCATAGATGTCTCATCATGGAACCGATAATTCCTATGGCCCAAATCCAAAGTATGGCTTGGGTAAAATTTTTGTTTTGAAATCTTTCAAATGTAAGTAGGCTCAGCGCAATGACAAAAGTGATGCAAAGATAAAAAGCATGAGTGCCCGCCAAGATTCTAATACCGGAGGTAGATAGGGGAGTAAATTCTGTCCAAAGACCCTGGCCGTTTATAATACCGTAAGCTAGAAATCCGATGATACCTATTCCGCAAAGCAACATGATGTGGACAAAATTTTTGAGTCTCTGTGGCGTTTGTATGGCATAGATAACCATAAAGTATATGAGCGGGTACCAAAAATAATTTTTGAATGAGGAGAAGGCGGAAGCGAAGTTGGCATTAATATCAAAGAAGGATCTGATCAGATAAGCGGCTACCAAAAAGAGGAAAAATACCAATAATTTTTCCGGCCACCCAAAAAGCCATTTTATTTTTTCTTTGTTTATTCTGACTGCTATAAATAGAGCCAGAATAGTAAAAGCCATAATTATGTCTATCGGATATAATTTATAAATTTCTCTGCCGATAGTAAGCGATTCCAAGGTAAAGAATTTTTCAAAAACCATGGTTAGAACCACCATCAGGGACAGGCCAAGATAATAGGATGACGGCATGATAAATATGGCCGACATCAGGATGAAGAGAAGATAAAGAGGAAGTGAAAGTCCGAAATACAAATACAGCACAGTAATAATGGCCAGATAAATAAAGGCGATTACCGCTTGCTTGCTCAAAGAATTGACTGACTCATTCGGGCCAATCATTGTGCTGCGTAGTATATTCATGGAATTTGCAATTTAGGAATCCCGATTTGATTCTTGATCCTGTTCTTTTGGTTGAGACTGATTATAATTCATCCAATCTGCGCTGTATGGCTGGATGTTGCTATTGTAATTATACTGCTCAAGTCCGATAGTTTCATTTTCTCTGATTCTATCAAGATTAAACGAGAAGATTTTAAATATTTGCTGTTGAGGAAAAATTACAATGAAAGTAATGCCCAAAAACAATCCGGCCAAAAATCCCAAGATAGTGTTTTTGATTATTTGCAAAGGATACCAGTTGTCGCTTAAGCTGGAATTATCAATTTGCTTGATAATAACCTTGTCGCCGAATCCATCATACTGGCCATGACTGCTCATAAGTACGGCGCTCACGGATTGAGCGAACTGATAAGCCTGATATTTGTCGTTGTTGTAAGAATCAACGATGATTATGCCTTGCGCATCAAGAGTGGAAATTTTAATCATTTTTTTCCAAGATTTCTGTCTGGCTTCATTGGTCATGCCCAGATTATCTTTGAGATTATAATTATTGGTCAAGACATCTCCAATAAATGAATTGGAGTATACTACTTCGGCCAAAATGCTGGTGATGTAACTGGAGTTTTTGGAGGCGGTATAAGCATCAATATTGCCCTGGTTAAAAACAACGATTAATTTGGAAGTGGCTTTGTATTTGGGAGTTATAAAAATGCTAGTTCCCAAAGTTATACCCATAACCAAGATGGCTATGAATATAATAGTCAATATATTTCTAGTATTTATGGCAGAATCTTTATGCATATAATTTGTAAATTTAGATAATATTTATATTAAATTAAGTAATTAACAGTTGGAATGAAAAGTCAACTTTTGAGATTAACATAAATATCAAAAAATGTCAATAGTTGAAGAAAATGCTAAAAACATTTATAATATATTTAAACATTTATCAACAATATGATTTTTTTCAAATTTAGGGAATTAATCACCACTAGTCCGGCCAAAAGGGATAGGATTATTCTAATTAGCCTAATTTTAGCATTAATAATCAATATAGCCGTTTGGGCGGCTTATTTGGTCAAATTTTTTAGCGCCCCAGAGTATATAATCTTGCATTATAATGTATATTTCGGAATCAGTGATTTGGATATTTGGTACAAGATTTTAATTCCGCCATTTTTGGGATTGCTTGTTATCGGTGTAAACTTCTTGTTGTCTTTTTACTTTTATTTGAAAAAACAGGCGTTGAGCCATTTTTTGTCAGTTTCAGCTTTGATTTTTAATTTAATTTTGGCTTTAGCCTGCTTCCTTCTAATATATATAAATCTCTAAATATGGACTTAAACTTCGCCGTCATGAGGATTTTTTTGCTCGCTTTTCTTTCTTTTGCGATTGCTTTTGCTATGACGCCCATCCTGACGCATTTTTTGTATAAATATAAATTAGGAAAACAGATAAGGACTTCGGACAAGGCTCCTATTTTTTTCTCTCTCCATCAGAAAAAATCGGGCACGCCGACCATGGGCGGAATTCTTATTTGGCTGACCGTGCTTCTGATGTCAGTTTTTTTCTTTTATTTTGGCAAGTGGTTTGATCATGTTTTTACGGATTTGAATTTTCTAACCAGACCGCAGACCTTGCTTCCTTTGGGCGCTTTAATTGCCGCCGCCATCGTAGGACTTTTTGATGATTATCTCAATGTCAGAAAAATTGGTCTTTATGGTGGAGGTCTGTCAGTAAAGTATAGGTTGGCGGTGTATACGACCATAGCGGTTATCGCGGCACTGTGGTTTTATTTCCGGTTGGATTGGGATATAGTCAGAATTCCTTTTGTGGGAAATTTTGAAATTGGCTGGTGGTTTATTCCTTTTGTAATTTTTGTCATCGTAGGCACGGCTTTCTCGGTCAATGAAATTGACGGACTTGACGGTTTGTCTGGCGGGACGCTTTTGGCCGCGTTTGCGTCCTTCGGCGCTATAGCTTTTGCTCAAGGCAAATATGATCTAGCTACATTCTGTGCAGTTATAATTGGCGCGCTTCTTGCTTTCTTGTGGTTCAATATTACGCCGGCCAGGTTTTTTATGGGCGATACCGGAGCGATGGCTCTTGGTGTGACACTGGCGATTATCGCCATTCTCACTAATTCCATTTTACTTTTGCCCATAATTGGATTTATGTTTGTGGTGGAATCCGGCTCGGTCATCATCCAAGTGATTTCCAAAAAATTACGTAAAGGCAAAAAGGTTTTTCTCTCTACTCCGATTCATCATCATTTTGAAGCCAAAGGCTGGCCGGAAGCCAAAGTGGTCATGCGTTTTTGGGTCATTTCTGCCATGACTTCCGTTATTGGCTTGGTAATTTTTCTAATGGATAGGGGAGGGTGGCACTAGGATTAATTAAGAATGGGCAATTAAGAATTAAAAGACAAAATGACCAAACCCAAAAGTTTTGAATTTGTCTCATACCAATTTAAGCCGGCGCAAAGGCGGGTTTATTTTAATTACCAAATTAATTTTTTCAGTGGCAAACCACTATTGTTTACGGAAACTATTATTCTACCAAAGACGCCTCAGTCAGTACCTCAGCCATTACTCAAGAATTTATTGTCTTCTCTACACTTGATTTTGGGGTTGAGCTATTACAAATTATATTGCCCGAAGAAGGTTATACATCCGTACAAATTAACATCAGAACAGGCAGAATTTTTTGGTATTGTTTACAAAAAGGGATTGGGAGAATTTTATTATCGCAATCACTTGGATCCGAATAATTCTCCGGTTTTTGCCAGCGACAATAAAGCGCAGGCGCAGGCAATTAAATATCCGAGGCAGAAAAGGGCGTTGGTTGGCATCGGAGGAGGAAAGGATTCAATAGTGGTGGCAGAACTCATGAAGCGAGCCGGACAAAAGTTTTCTTCTTTTGTGATGGAAACGGAAAAAGGTTCGCCGATTATTGATAAAACCATAAAAGCTCTCGGTACGGACAAACTGGCAATTATTCGTAAATTAGATCCGAAGATATTTCAAACTTTTCCTGAGGCTTATAATGGTCATGTTCCCTTTAGCGCTATAGTCGCGTTTATGGGACTTTTGGGCGCAGTATTATATGATTATGGCGAGGTAGTTGTGGGTAATGAGTATTCTAGTAATTTTGGCAATATTAAATACAAAGGATTGGAAATTAATCACCAGTGGAGCAAGTCCTTGGAATTTGAACAGTTGTTTCAAAATTATTGCCGGAAATTTATCACGCCGGATATTCAGTATTATTCTTTGCTTCGTCCATATTACGAAATTCGCATAGCTCAGATGTTTGCTCAGCATAAGAAATACCATCATTTATTCTCCAGTTGTAATTTAAATTTTAAAGCGAACAAGGAACGCCAGAAAACATTGTGGTGTGGAGAGTGCCCGAAATGCGCCTTTGTTTTTGCGCTTTTGTCGGCATATCTGCCAAAGGATAAAGTTATCAAAATATTTGGCAAGAATTTATATGCGGACGAGTTGCTTTTGCCCCTATATCAAGATTTGATTGGAGAGGGGAAGATGAAGCCGTTTGAATGTGTGGGCACTTTTGAGGAAATAAAGTTGGCGATGCGTTTGGCTAGTCCCAAATTTAAGTCTGATTATGTTATAAAAAATCTGAACACAAAAATTGTTCAGTCTGGGAAACTAGAAGAATTATTGAAATTTCAGGACGTAAAAAATATGCCAGTTTCACAGAGACTGTTGGGACTGAAGAATATTTTAATTATGGGTTATGAAAATGAAGGAAAAATAACCAAACAGTATTTGGCGAAGAAATATCCATGGTTAAATATCGGTATCGCGGATCAAAAGCAGGGTAAAGATTATTTAGAAAAGCAGAAAGATTATGATTTTGCCATCAGAACCCCGGGACTCACCAAAGAAAAATTAACCATTCCTTATACCACGGCTACCAATATTTTTCTGTCACAAATCAGCAATTTCACTATCGGGGTTACTGGTACCAAAGGTAAATCAACCACCGCGTCGCTCATTTATCATATTTTGAAGACCGCCGGCAAGAAAGTCCGTTTGTTGGGTAATATTGGCAATCCCATGTTGGAGGTTCTGATGAAACCGATTAATCCGAAAGAAATTTTTGTTTTGGAATTATCCTCTTATCAATTGGATGACATAGAATACTCACCCAATATTGCTGTGGTTTTGAATTTATACGCCGATCACATGACTTATCATGGTGGAGTAGAAAAGTACCATGATGCCAAGAGAAATATTATCAAGTATCAAAGTCCGTCTGATTATTTTATTTATAATTCCAAGTTTGCCGGTTTGAAATTATGGGCGAAAGAATCCATTGCTCAAATTTTTGCTTATAATAATGGTAGAGCGAATTATGAGACAGTTCTTTTGGGCAAGCATAATCAAGACAATATCCTAGCCGCCGTTAAAGCAGTAAAAATTTTGGGCATTTCAGATGTGATAATAAAAAAAGCGATCAAGACTTTTCGGCCATTGTCGCATCGTTTGGAATTTGTGGGAGAATATAACGAAATCAAATTTTATGATGACGCCATTTCCACTACGCCGGAATCAACCATAATGGCCATTAAATCTTTGCCGAGAGTCGGCACAATTTTTCTCGGCGGTGAAGATAGAGGATATGATTTTAAAGAATTAGAAGGTATAATTATCAAATCCGGAATAAAGAATGTGGTGCTGTTCCCGGATAGTGGTCAGAGGATATTCAAACAAAAAAATAAACTAAATATTTTGTCTACGGATAGCATGGCTGAGGCGGTTAAATTCGCTTATGTAAGTACCAAGGCGGGGGAGATATGCCTGCTTTCCACGGCTTCGCCCAGTTATAGCTTATGGAAAAATTTTGAAGAAAAAGGAAACCAGTTTCAAGCTATAATTAAAAAATTATCAAAAAGTAAATAACATAATGCTCTCATTGCAAATGCAGGTAATTATTAAAATATGCTTATCAAAAAATTAATTGAAAAGATAAAAAAATATTTTTTTCATGATACTAATGAGCCAGATTGGTATTTGGTTGGTACGATTTTATTCTTGACCGCTTTCGGGTTGATCATGCTTTGTTCAGCCGGAGTAGCCGTAGGTTGGCAGAAATTTCATGATCCATATTATTATTTTAAGCATCAATTATTAGTCGGCGTTATTCCGGGTCTGATTTTGATGTTTCTTTTTTCTAAGTTTGATTATCGCAAACTGAAAAATTATGCTCCTGGACTTCTTTTGTTTTCTATTGCGCTTTTGGTTTTGGTGTTTATCCCAGGTATCGGCGCCAGTTGGGGAACCTCACGAAGTTGGATTTATATTTTTGGTTTTTCCATTCAGCCGTCTGAAATAGTAAAGCTGACATTTCTTTTGTATTTAGCTTCCTGGCTCTCATCCAAAGAGGAAAGTCATCTCAAAAATTTTCAGTATGGTTTCGTGCCGTTTCTATTTGTATTAGGAATAATTTCCCTGCTGACTGTTTTGGAGCCAGATACCGGAACTATGATGATTATAATTCTCATGTCCCTGTCGGTATATTTTACGGCTGGCGGAAAAGTCCTTCATCTGACCTGGCTCGGAGTTTTGGGAGCGGGTGCTTTGGCCTTACTTATAAAATTCTCTCCGTATAGAGGAGAGAGATTTACAACTTTCTTGCATCCGGAACTTGATCCTTTGGGAACCGGGTATCATATCAACCAAGCGCTTCTGGCTGTCGGATCCGGCGGATGGTTTGGCAAGGGATATGGCCATTCTATACAAAAGTTCAATTATCTTCCCGAGGTAACCGGAGATTCCATATTTGCCGTGGTGTCTGAAGAATTAGGATTTATCTTCGCTTCAATTATTGTGGCAGTTTTTATCTTTTTGGCAATAAGAGGCCTCAAGCTGGCGCAAAGATGTGAAGATACTTTTGGTAAATTGTTGGTCGTAGGTATTATTTCTTGGTTTGCATTCCAAGCATTTTTTAATATCGGCGCCATGGTCGGTATCTTACCGCTTACCGGAGTGACTTTGCCATTTATCTCATACGGAGGCACTTCCATTATGGCCTCCTTGGCAGCAGCCGGAATTTTGGTTAATATATCCAAACAGAATTCATATCGCTAATTAAATAAATTCATATGAAAATATTATTATCAGGCGGTGGAACCATGGGATCAGTCAGTCCGCTTATTGCAGTTTATGAAGAGTTTAAAAAAAGTAGCCATGGCAGTGATAAGTTTCTTTTTATTGGTACGGAAAGCGGGCCGGAGAGGAAGGCCGTAGAAAGTTACAAGATACCGTTTAAATCCATTTCATCAGGAAAATTTCGCAGATATTTCAGTTGGCAGAATTTTACAGATCCATTCAAAATAATTTTGGGATTTTTTCAGGCCTTTGGTATTGTCTGGAAATTCAGACCGGAGGCGGTAATGGTCGCTGGCGCTTTTGTAGGCGTACCGGTCGCTTATGCAGCATGGCTTCTCCATATTCCGGTTATTGTTCATCAGCAGGATATTGTAGCCGGCTTAGCCAATAAGTTGATGGCCAATATTTCTAGGAAAATAACGGTTTCATTTGATGTGTCGCTCAAAGATTTTAATCCTAAAAAGACGGTGCTTACCGGAAATCCGGTGCGACAAGAATTTTATTATTGCAATCGTGACGAGAGCAGAGAATTTTTTAAATTGAATTCGGATCTCCCGATTCTTCTGGTGATGGGGGGAGGCACGGGAGCCAAGGGCATTAATGAAATTATGGAAAAAGCTATTGCTGATTTGATTAAATTTTGCCAGATAATCCATGTCACTGGTCATGGCAAAAAGATTGATGTCCAGTCTGATAATTATCATCAATTTGAATTTTTGACTTCAGAATTAATTGAGGCCTTGTGCGTGGCTGATATCGTCGTGTCTAGGTGTGGCATTTCAACTTTGTCGGAGCTATCTATAATGGGCAAGGTGGCAATTTTAATACCCATGCCTCACAGTCATCAAGAATTAAACGCTCATTATTATCAAAAACATGAAGCGGCTTTGGTGCTTTCTCAAGAAAGCCTGACGCCGGCTATGTTTGTTGGAGTGATCAAAGACTTGTTTTCTAACCGCAAGAGTCAGAGCGAATTATTGTCTGAAAATATATCTCATATTATGGCCAAAGATGGAGCCAAAAATGTGGTCGGCTTAATTAAATCAATAGTCAAAGATAAATAAATCAGCATGGATTTATCGGAAATAAAAAAAATACATTTTGTCGGCATTGGTGGAATTGGCATTTCGGCGGTGGCGCGTGTTTTGAATTTTCAAAAAAAGGAAGTCTCCGGCAGTGATGCCACAGAAAGCGAGATAACGGAACAATTATCCAAGGAAGGGATAAATATTATTATCGGACACAGATCCGAGAATATAAAAGACGATATTGATCTGGTGGTTTATAGCGTGGCTGTGCCGGAAGATAATTGTGAACGGCAGGAAGCCAGGAAGTTAAAAATAAATACCCTGACTTATCCTGATCTTTTGGGATTTTTGATGAAAGATAAATACGCTATAGGAATTTCCGGCACCAATGGCAAAACGACTACCACCGCCATGCTGGGAAAAATTTTTGTAGATGCCGGGATGGATCCAACTATTATATTGGGAAGCAAAGCTGATTATCTTGGGGGCAATTCCAGGGTCGGAAATAGTAAATATTTTATTTTTGAAAGCGATGAATATAGAAGAGCCTTTGATAATTACAATCCCAAGGTGGCGGTAAATACTTATATTGGAGAAGATCATTTGGATTATTATAAAAATGCGAAAGAAATAAAGATGGCTTTCAAAAAGTATTTTGAAAAATTGCCTGGCGACGGCATGCTAGTTATCAATAATGATGATTCAAATTCCAGCCAAGCTTCTGCAAAATGCCAGGCTAGAATAATAACTTACGGGTTGGATAATGAATCTGATTTTACTGCCAAGTGCATTCACTTAAATAACGGTAAACAATATTTTGATGTTTTCCAGAGGGGTAATTTTGGGGAGAATTTTTTTATTAATATCCCTGGCAGATTTAATGTTTATGATGCTTTGGCCTCCATTGCGGTTGCCAGGCAGTTTAACATTAGGTGGGAAGTGATTAGGTCGTCTTTGGCTGGATTTAATGGTGCTTGGAGACGATTTGAAAAGCTTGGTCATCTGGGTAAGGCGCTTCTTATCACCGATTATGCTCATACGCCGGACGCAGTATATAAAACCATTGAGGCAACCAAGGAATTTTTTCCTTCCCAAAAGATTTTGGTCGTGTTCCAGCCCCACCAATTTGCGCGAACAAAAAATTTGTTCAATGAATTTGTCCAGAGTTTCTCCTTGGCGGATATGGCTATTATTTCCGACATCTACTATGTAGAAGGTCGGGAAAGGCCCGAGGATTTTGATATTAATTCCGTGGTGTTGGCGGAAGAGGCCAAAAATTCAGGCGCTAATGCCGTTTACGGAGGCAGTTTAAACGAAACCGAGAATTTAATTAGAACCAAAGCAGGTGATTTTGACGTAATACTTATTATGGGGGCAGGTAATATCTATGACGTGGCCCAAAATCTAGTGAAAAAATAATTCAAGTTGCTTGTCTATATGGAAAAAGATTTATATAATTTACAAAACAAGCTAGAGCAGGAAAAGCGCCCGAAACGGAAAGTCAAAGGCACTGGTTTTGCCAAGCAACGGCAGGTGATGGAACAATCCGGATATTATATTAAGACCAAAAAAAAGAAAGAAATTAAATTAATTGATAAAAGAAAAAAATAATGAATTCAGATACTAGTAAAATAAAGGAAATTTTGAATGAAAGATTTATGGAAAATGAGCCGTTGTCTTCTCATACCACATTTCGTATCGGCGGACCGGCCAGGTATTTCGCCGTTATTCAAAATTTAGAAGAGTTTCAGGAGGTGTTGTCCTGGGCGGAGAAAAATGCGATTTCGTATGTCGTCCTGGGTGGCGGAAGCAATATATTAGTCAGTGATAACGGCTATCCGGGACTAGTAATAAAGATGTCCGGAGATCGTCTAAACATAAAAGATGAAATTGTTGAATGCGAGGCTGGAGTAATTCTGGCCAAAGCGCTCAGTCAGTCATTGGCTGAAGGTCTTTCCGGTCTGGAGTGGGCGGCAGGAATTCCCGGCACAATAGGAGGAGCAGTCAGGGGAAATGCCGGAGCTTATGGCAGTGATATGAGCAGAAACATCATAGAAGTAAAAGTTTTGCGTGATGGCAAGATCAAATCTTTGTCCGTTTCTGATTGTGAATTTGGTTATCGGGAAAGCGTTTTCAAAAAGAATGGCAATAAAGATGTAATTTTGTCTGTCACCATGAAACTGCAAAAAAGTGATACTAATCAAGCTAGAGAAAGAGTAAAAAAAATTATCAGCGAAAGGGCTCCGAAGTTTGCGGGTTTTTCGGCAGGTTGTGTTTTCAAGAATATAGAAACTAGCGCAGAAGAAATTAAACTGTTTCAGGAAAAATTTCCGAATTTTCCCGATCAATATGTAAAATATCGGAAAATTCCAGTTGCTTGGTTGATTGATAAATGCGAACTCAAAGGCAAAGAAATCGGCCATGCCAAAGTTTTTGAAAATCATGCTGGTATTATTATTAATATCGGAGGGGCGACGGCGGAAAACGTAATTATGCTAATTAGCATTATAAAACAGAAAGTGAGAGACACTTTTGATTTGCAATTGATGGAGGAAATAGAATATCTGGGATTTTAAATATTAAATTAATTAATAAAATACAAAATCATGAAAATTAATATCAAGGCCACTAATGCCAAGCTCACTCCGGAAGCTCACGAGATGATCAATGAAAAAGTTGGAGGATTAACTAAATATTTTGACAATATTATTGAAGTTGATGTGGAAATAGGGCTTATTTCTTTTCATCACAGAAATGGAGATAATTTCCGTGCAGAAATTAATCTGACGGTTCCTGGCACGGTATTAAGAGCTGAAGCCGAAACAGATAATATTGAAAAATCTATAAACGAGGCAAAAGACAAAATGAAACAAGAATTGATAAAATACAAAGAAAAAAAGCAGGAATAAATTATTCTAAAATAATCCACCTCAGCGTAACGTCTGGGTGGATTATTTTTGTCTTGCAAAGTTTATAATATTATGGTATAATAAATTGGTTCTATTCTTTGTAAGAATGGTCTTCAAACAACGAGAAGATGGATAAGGGAGAAGGGAGGTTCCAAATGTCAAAACTGGGTTTGGCAAAAGCGATGGTGTATCGTGGTGGAAGCATGACTTGTCAGAGCGGATCCATAAGTACGCATTTCGCGGCGGTGGCTATGCGAGAAGAGACTAACTCCACTGCTCAGAATTGCGCCAATGCGCAATATTCCATGCAACAGTGGATAGATAAACAAAAGATGGCAGTCGGCGTAATCGTCGTCCACCGCGATACAAAAGCGGAGTATGTCATCGCAGAAATTACCAAGCATGGTACGTTGATATTCCAGGGTCATGATGGATATCACGGTAAGCCGCGTTCATACAATCCGCTGATGTTCACCAATCCGCTGATGTTCACTGTAAAAGAGTGAACGCGAACATATTGGACAATTTATTTGGGGAGCGCCTGCCGTCAGGAGCCCCCATATTTTTTTTACTAAAATTTGAAATTAATACCGTTCTCTGGTAGAATATATTTGATCTTATAAACTAATATTATTATAAAATATGTCTATAATTAGCAAAGTTTTTGGTGATCCGAATGAGAAAGTGGTCAAGTCCATGCGACCCGTAATTGAGGAGATAAACGCACTGGAACCGGAGATGGTGAAGCTCTCAGATGAAGAGTTGAGAGCACAGACTCCCAAGCTTCGTAAAATGCTCTCCGAAGGCAAAACTTTGGATGAAATTTTACCGGAAGCTTTCGCCACGGTGAGAGAAGCTTCCAAGAGAGTTCTGGGTCAAAGGCATTTTGATGTTCAGCTTATCGGCGGTATCGTGCTTCACCGCGGGCAGATTGCGGAAATGAGAACTGGTGAAGGAAAAACTCTTACCGCTACCAGTCCCATGTATCTCAATGCTTTGGCCGGCAAGGGAGCGCATTTGGTGACAGTCAATGATTATCTGTCCAGAATCCATGCTGACTGGATGGGACGGGTTTATGATTTTTTGGGCATGAGCGTGGGTTGTATCCAGCATGAAAGCGCTTTCAAGTTTGACAGCGCGCGAGGCAAGCAAGAAGGAGATGAGATGCTTGATGTCCAAAATTTGGTTCCTTGCGCTCGCAAAGAGGCTTACAACTGCGACATTCTTTATGGCACCAACAACGAATTCGGCTTTGACTACCTGCGTGACAATATGGTTCAGTCCAGAGAAGATATGGTTCAGCGTGATTTGTATTATTCCATTGTTGATGAAGTTGATTCTATTTTAATTGATGAAGCCAGAACGCCACTCATCATTTCCGCTCCGGACATGGAATCAACCGACAAGTATTATCAGTTCTCGCAATTAGTAAAAAAACTAGTACCGGAAGAAGATTATAAAATTGATGAGAAAATGAGAGCGGCGACTTTGACCGAAGAAGGAATCGCCAAGGTGGAGAAGTTGCTTGGTTTGGGAAATATTTATACCGAGCGAGGAATAGGCGAAGTGCATCACATTGAACAGGCTTTGAAAGCGCAGGCATTATTTAAAAAAGACAAAGATTATGTAGTCCAAGACGGCGAGATAATTATTATTGATGAGTTTACTGGCAGGATGATGTTTGGCCGTAGATATAGTGAAGGTTTGCATCAGGCCATTGAAGCCAAAGAAGGAGTGAAAGTTCAGAAAGAAAGCAAAACCTTGGCGACCGTGTCCTTTCAAAATTATTTCCGTTTGTATGAGAAATTATCCGGCATGACCGGAACAGCTGCAACCGAAGCGGAAGAATTTTCCAAAATTTATAAATTGGAAGTGGTCATTATTCCGACCAATAAGCCCATGGTGAGGTACGATCTAAATGACAGGGTCTATAAGAATGAAAGCGGAAAGTTCCAGGCCTTGGCGCGGGAGATAAAAGAAAGGCACGAGAAGGGACAGCCGATTCTTATCGGTACGGTTTCTATTGAAAAAAATGAATTGTTGGCAGAGCTTCTGGCTCGTGAGGGCGTGGATTGCCAAATCCTCAATGCCAAGCATCATGAGAAAGAAGCGCACATCATTGCTCAAGCCGGAAAATTCGGCGCTGTGACTGTGGCGACCAATATGGCTGGTCGTGGCGTAGATATTATTCTTGGCGGATATCCATTCAATGAAGAAGAATATCGGAAAGTGGTAGAGGTCGGAGGTTTGTGTGTTATCGGCACTGAACGGCATGAGTCCAGAAGAATTGATAATCAGCTCAGAGGCCGCGCCGGAAGACAAGGCGATCCTGGAGACACGCAATTTTATATTTCCATGGATGATGATTTGATGAGAATTTTCGGTTCAGACAGAATGAAATCCATCATGACGACTTTGGGCATGCCGGATGATATGCCTATAGAAAACAAGATGATTTCCAAATCCATTGAGCAGGCGCAGAAGAAAGTGGAAACCAATAATTTTGATATCAGAAAACATCTGGTGGAATATGACGATGTCATGAATAAGCACAGAGAGACGATTTACAAAAAGAGGCGTTTGATTCTTGATGGCGGCGATACCAAGGAAGCAGTTCTCTCAGCGATTGAAAAAGAGATTGAGAATATAGTTTTGTCTAACACGCAAGATCCGGAAGAAAGCAGATGGAATATGGAAGAACTGTACAATCTGGCAGACACTATTTTCCCGTTGCCAAAAGAAGCCAGGAAGACATTGGAAGAAATAAGACGTGAAAATGATAATGGCCAGAACGAAGCTGGCCAGGATGCTTTGACTGGTTATCTGATCAAGCAAGCAGTTATAAAGTATAATGAATTGGAAGAGCATATAAATTTGTTGCCCAATCAACGTCCGGAAGCGCCATTGATGAGGCAGGTGGAACAGGGCATGCTTTTGCGAGTCATTGATGCTTTGTGGATTGAACATCTGGACTCTATGCAATATATGAGAACCGGTATCGGTCTGCGCGGTTACGGCCAGAGAGATCCATTGGTGGAATATAAGAGAGAATCATTTAATATGTTTAAGGAATTGCTCTCTATGATTGATCAGCAGATTGCCTTTAGTATCTATAAAATTGGCATGGTGACGCCTCAAGAGATGCCCCAAGATGAAATGCAACAGCACAATTTACAATTCTCTGCGCCCAGCAAGGAATCCAGCATGCAATCTCCCATGGCTGGTGATGAAGGTCTGGAAGCGCGCAAGGCCGATAAAATCATCAAAGACTCCTCACACTATGATGGCGAAAAAGTCGGCCGCAATGATCCGTGTCCTTGCGGTAGCGGGAAAAAGTTTAAGAATTGCCATGGGAAATAATTTTTAATTATGGAATTAAAAGAATTTATTAAAAAAGCCAAGGAGATTGATGATAAATATACTTTATTAAATAAGCATATTGGCAATAGATTATGGGAACTTTCAGAATACACTCAAGGTTTTGTTGGAGATGTGGGAGATTTGTGTAAGTTGGTGATGGCCAAAAATAGATTTCGTAAAAAGGAAGACGTAGACAAAAAACTTTCTGAGGAATTGTCTGATTGCTTGTGGTCAATAATTATGATAGCTGATAAATTAGCAATTGATTTAGAAAAAGATTTTTTTGTGAATATGGATGAATTAGACAAAAAAATTTCAAATTGATTTATGTCCACCAAATATATTCTAGTCGGCGGATATCCCAAAGTTGCTTCTGATGGAGGAAAGGCTTTTTGCGAAGAAATGGTGAATGGTTTTGCAGAACCGGTAAAAATTTTGGATTGTCTTTTCGCTCGGCCGAAGGAGACGTGGGAAAAAGCTTTGGAAGATGACAAAATGTTTTTGGCCAGGAATTTGACCGGAAAAGAATTTGTGTTAGAGACGGCTGAATTGGAAAAATTTTCTCGGCAGGCGAGATGGGCTGACGTGATTTATCTTCGTGGCGGAGATGAAGAGGGAACATTGATAGAATATTTAAGCCGAGATGGGTCATGGCTAAATGAGCTGGACGGAAAAGTTTTGGTTGGCACATCCGCCGGGTCTGATGCCATATCTAAATATTTTTATGATTTGGACAATTTAAAACTTGCTGAAGGTTTGGGAATTCTTCAGATTAAAATTATAGTCCACTATCAATCAAATTATAACTCTCCCAACATTGATTGGGATAGGGCTTATGAAGAATTAAAAAATTATGAAGAAGATTTGCCGATTATTACTTTGAAAGAGGGAGAGTATAAGATTTTTTAAATAAAAATTAATATTATGCCAGCTACTAAAATAAGCATTGATAATGCAAAAATCAATCATCTTTTTTATTTTGTAGCTAATGTTGTCATCTATCGCGAAGACGACGCGAGATGTTTGATCTTAAAACGCAGTGAAAATGAAAAAGTTCATCCTGGCAAATATTGCGTACCTGGCGGAAAATTGGATTGGAGTGATTTGGACATAAATAATCCAGGAAGAATAAATGGCGAGGTGTTGGATTTTGAGGGTACGGTAGAAAAATTATTGGAGCGCGAGGTAATGGAAGAAGCCGGTATAGAAATTTATGGAACGCCGATTTTCATCAATAGCAATGCTTTCATTCGGCCGGATGAAACTCCTGTTGCCATGGTAAAATTGGCGATGAAGTATAAAAGCGGAGAGGTAAAGTTGGAGGAGGATGGCTTTACTAATTTTGTTTGGGTCAATGAAGATGAAGTAAAAAATTATGATTGTATTGGCGGAATTCAAGATGAAGTGATTAAAACAATTAAGCTTTTTAAAGAATAAATAATATGAGCGATATAAAATTATCAGACCAAGCAAAGGGCTTGAAGCTTGGGATTTATGAACATTATAAAGGCGGAAGGTATCGTGTTATTGGCGTGGCTTTTCATAGCGAGACTTTGCAGGAAATGGTGATTTATCAAGCGCAATATGGAGAGCATAATTATTGGGCTAGGCCACTGGATGAATTTTTTGACGAGGTGGAATATTTAGGACGAAGGAGCCCGAGATTTAAGTACGTTGAAGAAAATAAATAAAATTATGGAAGAGATTGAAGTAAAATTTCTCAACATCAATATAGAAGAAATAGAGGCCAAGCTGAAAAATATCGGCGCCAAAAAGGTTTTTGATAAAATTTATAAAATCAGGATTTTTGATTATCCCGATTTACGCTTGAATGATCGTAAATCATGGCTAAGATTAAGAGATGAGGGTGACAAAGTCACGGTAGCTTTCAAAAGGAGACTGGGAGTTTCTCAGGTAGCCGGAGTCAATGATCAGGGCATGGAGGAATTGGAAGTAGTCGTTGATAATTTTGACAGGACAAGCGATATTTTTCTTTCTCTGGGATTGATGATTAAATTTTATGAAGAAAAAAGGCGCATTAGGTATATTTTGGATGAGATAGAATTTGATATTGACTTGATGCCGGCTCTGGATCCTTTTTTGGAAATAGAATCCAGCTCGTGGGAAAATGTGGATAGAGGAATAAAACTTTTGGGTTTAAATCCGGAAGACAAAAAGATTTTTTCCGCCTCGCAGATTTATGCCCTGAAAGGAATTAAAATGTTGGATTATATAGAATTTAAATTTGACGGCTTGATTAAAAGAAATCAAAATTGAAATATGATAATTGTAGACAAAAGCTCATGTCCGCAACATATGGAATATTCTAAGCCCAAGAAGCAAACAACACTATGCCTGGTTTACAATCATCCAGAAATTTTGCTTGGCATGAAGAAACGGGGATTTGGAGAAGGTAGGTGGAATGGTTTTGGTGGAAAGGTCAAAGAAGATGAAACTATTGAGGAAGCGACAGTAAGGGAGATGAGGGAAGAATGCGGATTGGAAATAAGTGAAATGGAGAAGGTTGGCGTATTGGAATTTGATGCCGACCATTTTAAGGAAATTATAATTGTTCATGTTTTCCGAGTGGATAAGTTCAGCGGAGATTTGGTTGAATCAGAGGAGATGAAGCCCCAGTGGTTTCGTATTGATGATATTCCTTTTACGGATATGTGGACTGATGATCCATATTGGATGCCGTTGCTATTGCAGGGTAAGAAATTCAAGGGGAAATTTTTATTCAGGGAAGATGAATCAGTTGAGAATTATGATTTAATCCAGGTTGATAATTTATTATAAAATAATCAATAATAGATATATCTATGAATGAATCTAGAATTTTAAAAAATTTAGAAGTGGAGGAAAAAAAAGAAGAAGCTTGGCAAAAGTTATTGCAGGCGGCCGAGATAATTAGGGGCCTGGGTTTCGATGTAACCGATAGATTATTAAAAAAAGAATATATGGAAGAGTTTGCTACCCCCTTAGTTTCCGATGGTTGTGATGGCATTAGGTATTCATATGATACGGGGTCTGGCTTGAAAATTTCATTTACTAACGGTTTTGAAAAGTGGGAAGATCCCAACCGTCTAAGGGTTGTTGAAGCCTTAAGCGATGCTGGACTGGGTAATATCGTTGTTGGAGGCTATAGTAAAAAAGAGGAAGAGATTTAAATATTGAATTTAAAATATGATAACAGTAGATAAAAATTTATGTCCGCAAAACCACGTTTGTCCGGCAATCACAGTTTGTCCGGTTGGAGCCATTTCTCAGGTTGGACATGGTCTGCCGATTATTAATTATGATAAGTGCATAGAGTGCGGACAATGCGTTCAGTTTTGTCCCATGGGGGCTTTAAAATTAAATTAATTTAAGTATTATGCCGGAACTCCCAGAAGTGGAAACAATTAATCGGGAACTGCAGGCGAAAATTAGGAATCATATCATAAGCAGTATTGAAGTGAAGGTGGGTAGAATGATAAATCTGCCCTTTTTAGATTTTGCCAAAAAGTTAAAAGGCCAGAAAATTATCAAATTAGAAAGGCGTGGCAAGATGATGATTTGGGATCTAAGTGATGGAAATTATCTTTTGATTCATCTGAAGATGACCGGCCAATTGATTTATCAGCCGGCAAAGGACGGAAAAATAATAGTAGGCGGACATCCGATAGGGGATATTGGAAAACTTCCGAACAAATTTTCGCACATCACTCTTAAATTTAAGAATGGTTCCAAGTTATTTTTTAATGACATCCGTAAATTCGGTTGGATGAAATTAGTGGACAGTGAAGAATTAAAAATAGAGACAAAAAAATACGGCTTGGAGCCGTTATCGCGTGAATTCACTTTGGATAATTTTAGAGAGATAATTGGCAGATATCCGAACAGGAAGATAAAACAGGTTCTGCTTGATCAGTCGCTTATCGCCGGAATCGGAAATATTTATAATGATGAGATTTGTTTCTGTGCCAAAGTTTTGCCGATGCGAAAAGTTTCTAGTTTAACCGCCAAAGAGATTAAGGCGTTTTTTACTTGTATTCCAGAAGTTTTGAAATTTTCTATCAGCAAGAAAGGAACGTCATCCAATACTTATGTCACCACTGATGGCAGCAAGGGCGCCATGGTAGAATATTTAAATGTTTATCAGAGACACGGACAGAAATGCAAGAGATGCAAGAAAGGAACAATCAAGAGAATCAAGTTGAACGGCCGAGGAACATTTTTTTGTGAAGATTGCCAGAAATAAAAAAATTACTCGGTTTTGAAGTTCAAATGAAAAAGGGGTTATATTTTTAAAAGACGAGAAACCGTTTCCTCAATAGGTGGGTCCCTTGACTCAGCTGAGGCTGCTCAGTATTTGTGGCTGAGATTTGCTCGTTTGAGTTTTTTGGGTCCCTCGCTGGGATTGCGTTTCTGTCCTTTTAAAATATAACCGCCGTTCTCTATTTTATACAAAATATTAAAAAAGTCAAGAATAGAGGTTTATTGAAAGAAAAAGACTAAATATAAGATGGAAGTCAGAGAAAATCCGAGCAAGGCGCCGGCAATTACTTCCGGTATGCTGTGACCGATTCTTTCGCGCAGATGAGGGACAAGAACTTTTTTGCTTTTGAAAACCTCTTTGGCCAGCAAATTCGTCATCGTGGCGTTTCTTCCGATTTCTCTCCTAAATCCGATGGCATCCCGAACTACAATTAACATCAAAATGAGAGCAATGGCAAAAGCAGCACTATCTAATCCTTCACGAAAACCCACGGCCGTGACCAGGGAAACGACAAACGCAGTATGAGATGAAGGCATACCGCCGTAGTCGTTGTAGATATGTTGCCAATTTAAGTTATTTGGTATACCATCAATAATGAGCTTAATAATCTGGGTTATGGCTCCGACCACAATCGGGATGATGATTAATTGATACATTTAATAAATATTATTAATAATAAATATGAGTTATCTTTTTGCCATCTTGGCGGGCGCTATCCAGGGCATAACTGAATTTCTGCCAATATCCAGTTCCGGGCATTTGGTGATATTTCACGATATGTTTAATTTTAATCTTCCGGATAATGTTTTATTTGACGTGGTACTGCACCTTGGAAGTCTGGTAGCAATCTTACTGGTTTTTTACAAAGATATTATCAAGATTATTCGCGGATTTTTTTCTAGTCTGGTAAATTTTAATTTATCCAATAATTTTAATCAGCGCTTGTCTTGGATGGTTATTATCGGCACGATTCCCGCGGGAATTCTTGGATTTACTTTTGATCATTTTATCACCAATACTTTGCACAATAACTCCATTGCTCCACTTGTGGTCGCTTTTATGCTTATCGGCGTGGCAATTCTATTCTGGGTAGTGGAAAAATATGCCACTCAACAGAAAGACTTGCGAGAAATGACCAAGGTTGATTCTTTTATTCTTGGTTGCGCTCAAGCGTTGGCACTAATTCCTGGAACTTCAAGATCAGGTATTACTATTATAACAGGTTTGTGGAGAAATTTAAAAAGATCAGAGGCGGCTAGATTTTCTTTTTTGCTTTCGGTTCCAGTAATTTTGGGAGCGGGACTTAAGTCATTTTTGGATGTCACGGATTGGTTCCAAATTCCTATAATGATTTTGATTATAGGTTTTCTTTCCGCGGCCATAACCGGATATTTCTCTATCAAGTTTCTAATGAAATTCCTCGGTAATCATTCTTTGAATGTTTTTGCCTGGTATCGTCTAGTCATGGGACTTTTTATACTCGGTTGGTTTTTTCTTTTCAGAGGTTTGTAGGCAATTAGTACTAGAATAATGAAAATTATCAGCAGAAAATCATTTATAATGTTTAACTTTTGAAGATTTTTTGGTTCAAGGTATTTTTCAAGGCCGTTTTCCGGGTAGAAATAATTTTGAGCGACGCTACCTGAGCTACCTGAAAAATTATAATTATTCTCTTCATTCGCGCCCATGACTCTTGATCCGAACATTTGTACCATGACGGTAGTGTCTTGTCCTTTCATTTCTCCTTTAACTACCGCAATGCCTATTTCTTGATATTGCGGTTTCTCAAGATTTGCCAGATGTTCCGGGCTGTCCACCCAAGCTTGAAAAGCGCGCTTATCGTCATCAAAATCAATAGCTAGATTCTCGCCGACATAAAAATATTTGTAATTGACATCATTTATCCACTGAGAAAACTTACGGCCGTCAGGTGAGGTATGATCAAAATAGTTTTTGGTCAGAAGATCATTGGCATGATTGAGAGCTGCCTGAGTCAGCCGCGGGTTTTGGGCCAATGGCTTGAGCCCTCTATTGATGCGGTATTGATTTGTCAAATTGATAAGCTCCTTGGAGCTGACTTCAATATTGTTGCTGGCAGTAGAGAGAGGATAGAAAAATATGCCAAAACCGATAATGGCTTTGAATGCGACGAGTGAAATAACGATGACCAAAAATATTTTTTGAAGTTTGTCCATAAATTACTAATATTAATTATAACATATTCAAGGGCTTGTTATAATAAAACGCTATTGCTATAATTAAAATATAAATATGCGGAAATTCATAACAACTATTGTAATTTTGATACTGCTAATCTCTTTGGCAGCGTTTTTTGTTTTAATTCCGGCATATCAGCCCAAATCAGGCAGCGCGCAGAAAGTAATATTTAAAATTGATAAAGGAGACGGCATTCAAAAAGTTGCGGATAAATTAAAAGACGCTGGAATTATTGATAATAAATTATCTTTCAAATGGTATTCTCTGATCGCGCAAAAGAGGAAAATCGTCGCCGGAGAACATCCTTTGTCCAAAAATATGAGTATCGTTGCGGTTTTGGATGAATTAAATAGTAGTAGAAATTTATCAAAAGAGAAAACTATTACTATTATTGAAGGTTGGACAATTGTAGATATGGCAAATTATCTAGATAAGCAGGCAATAGTATCTAGTTCCGATTTTATAAATGCAGTTAAGCTGAAAAACTGGAAGAATAAATATGATTTTTTGAAAGATGTTAAGGGAGATACGGTTGAAGGATTTTTATTCCCAGATACATATAGAATTTTTGAAGATGCAACGGCGGATGATATTGTCGTCAAGATGTTGGATAATTTTGATCATAAGTTTAGCGCTAGCATGAGAAATGACGCTTTATCACAAAATAAGAGTATTTTTGAGATAGTAACTATGGCTTCAATTATTGAAAGAGAAGCTAAATTTGCTCAGGATAGAAAAATGGTTTCAGATATTTTTTGGAAGAGGATTGATATCGGTATGGGTTTGCAATCTGATGCTACGGTAAATTATGTGACCAAAAAAAGTTCTTTGCGTCCTAGCGGTGCGGATCTAGAAACAGATTCTCCATACAATACCTATAAATACCGTGGACTTACGCCTGGGCCTATTTCTAGTCCAGGACTCAGCTCTATTTCTGCCGCGCTTTATCCGATTAAAAATGATTATTATTATTTCTTGACTGATGAGGGCGGACATGCAGTATTTGCCAAGACATTTGAACAGCATAAATTGAATATTGCAAAATATTTAGAATAATATTATGACAGAGGATTATTTTACTAGAGGGGAAAAGGAATTTTTGCTCAAAATTGCCAGGACAACGCTGGAAAAGTTTGTCACTGAGGGTGAGAGGTGTGAACCTCAGACCGTCAATTCTAAATTATGGGAAAAAATGGGAGTGTTTGTGACGCTTACTAAAAACGGCGATCTCAGAGGATGCATCGGTTACACTGAACCGATTGAGCCGTTGATGTTGGCTGTAAGGGATAACACCATATCGGCTGCCAAAGATTCCCGTTTTGATCCGATTGAAAGAGGGGAGTTGGGGGATATTAATATTGAAATTTCTATTTTGAGCGAATTGGAAAGGACAGCTTTTGATGATATTGGAACGGGAGATGGCGTAGTTATAAAAAGCGGGCTTAATGGAGCAACTTATTTGCCTCAGGTGTGGGCCGACTTCGCTAAGGCTATGTCGCCCAAGGAAGAGTTTATTAAGAGTCTTTGCCTTAAGGCTGGATTGGAGGAAAATGCTTATTTGGAAGAAGGGATAGAATTTTATAAATATAGTGTAATAAAGTTCAGCGAACAAACCATTGGATAATAAATGTTGACTTTTCTTTATATTTTGTTATAATTTATGCATAACTTAATTTTCCACAGACAGTAGGCGTCATTAAAGACATAAGACCTACCGAGGAATTAGCTAGATTTAGCTATTTTACCCTGTGGAAAACCACAGTTTTTATTTTTTCAATTATTAATTCGTAATTTTAATTATTACAAATATGCCAAAAACAAGATCCAAAAAGGCTGCCATTATCGGTTCTTTGGAGGAAAAGGCGGAAAAAATGAAATCCGCAGTTTTCATCAATTATTCCGGAATTCCAGTCAAAGAAATAGATGTTTTGAGAAATAAATGCCGTGATGAGGGCGCTGAGTATATGGCCACCAAAAAGACCTTACTCAAAAATGTTTTGAAGAAAAGAGGTATTTCTGAGATAGATAGTCAAGAACTATCAGGAGAAATCGCAACCGTTTTCGGTTATGAAGACGAGATTGCTCCAGCTAGAATCGTAGCAGGACTTGCCAAGGAGAACAACAAATTGAAGTTTATTGGCGGTATTTTTGAAGGTAATTATATTGATGCTGTAAAAGTAACGGAATTATCCAAGATTCCTTCCAGAAAAGAACTTTTGTCAAAACTCGTTGGTTGCCTTTCCAATCCTTTGTCGGGCATCGTGAGAGTTATAAATGCAATTAAAGAAAGCAAAGAAGGACAAGCCGTTTAATAGAATTAATTAACAAATTTAAAATAAAACAATAATATGGACGAACAAAAAGAAGTTATTGTTCCAGAAAAGTTCAAATCTTTGGTGGAACAAATTGATAAGCTTTCAGTCGTTGATTTGGCTGAATTAGTTAAGGTGTTGGAAGAAAAGTTTGGTGTTTCTGCTGCTGCCCCTGTCATGATGGCTGCTGCTGGCGGAGCTGCTGAAGCCGCAGAGGAAAAAGATTTCTTTGATATTGAAATCACCAATGCCGGAGCCAACAAGATTGCTGTTATTAAGGCAGTCAGAACTATTACTGAACTTGGCCTCAAAGAAGCCAAGGATTTGGTTGATGGAGCTCCAAAAGTAGTAAGAGAAGGCGTAAAGAAAGAAGAAGCAGAAAAGATCAAGAAAGAATTGGAAACCGCTGGCGCTACAGTTACTTTGAAATAAGGAAATTACTCTATATTGCTGAAGTAAAAAAATTCCCTCGGATATCCGAGGGAATTTTTTTATGAGAAATTTATAAATTAGTATTGATGGCAAATATTTTGCTTCCGGAAAGAAGATAAATCTTCTTGTCTTTCTCGGATACGGCCATGCCATCCAAAGAATTAAATTGAGTAGAAGTAATTTGAACTTTTAACTCGCCTTTTTTGTCATATATAATTACTTTTTTATTGGTTTGATCCAGTAGATAAATGTATCCGGCTGAATCGCCATATATTTGGACGGGAGGCTTGACTGCCGGATCAATTACTGTAAAAGGCATGTTATCGGGGATTCCCTTTTTGAAATATTTAATTTGGCCGGAATTGTCAAAAGACAACACACCGCTTACCGTGGCAGAAATGGCTGAAGTATTGGCAAGATTGTAGTTATTTTTGATAAGGGAACTGGGAGTGGACAGTTTATTTTTGACTAGACTATATTTGATGATTTGATTTTTGTCTTTTTGAAGAATATAGATTTTGCCGGCATAGAGGGAGACGTCGCTGGCGCTTCCGGAAAGTAGTGGATCAGTCGTAGATGCTTTGAGGGTATATTTGAATAAATTACCGGAATTGTCCAATATAATTAAATTTTTGGCATCCAGAGAAGCAATTTTGATAATATTTAAATTTTGAGGAATATTAGATTTATTAATTTGTTTTTTGTCCAAATCTATTTGATACAATATTTGATTGCCGTTGCCATAGACAAAAAGGATTCTGCCGGAAAGAGCCATGCTTTTTATCTGTGCGTTATCGGCAGTTAGGTCAGTTATTAATTGAGGATTTTCCAGATAGGATATTTTTTGTATAGTTTGGCTTAATTTTTCTATTTTGCTTAGCAAGTCCGATCTCATGGATTGATATTTCTTTTTCTCTGGTATTTTGGCCAGTAAATCCCTGGCTTGTTGCAGATAACTTTTGGCGCCAACTTCGTCGTTGAAGATGTTTTGTGCCTCTGCGAGACTTAATTTATCCTCAATCTGCAGGGAAATTACTTGAGGATCGTTGGGAGATTTTTTATTGGAAGAAGCTTGTCCCATCCAAACAATACTTTCGCTGAAGGCAAAAATTAAGATTAAGGCCAAAATCAGCAGCGCTTTTTGAAGTTTGTTTAATCGTATTATCTTGGCAATCTGCCCATTAACCCAATTGCTAATTATGTTTAGCGGGTTGGTGGCAGGCATTTGTTGGAAATCAGGCTGAGTAATTTCGGAAAATTTTTCACTAGGTTTCATGGGCTCTATTTGGGAGCTTGCTCCGCCAGGAATAATTGGCATAATCTCTTTGGCGGCGGATTTTTTGAATAATTTGTTTTTAATTATTATAAAAAGCTTTCTCGCATAATTATTGATATAAATCAAAACTATCTTGAGATATTTCCAAATAAAAATTGATGTTTTTTTGATTCCTCGGCCTAGTAGAATTAGAATTTTTTGCCATGAAGGCATGAGCGATGGGGTCAAGTATTTCTCGGTTTTCTCTTGGGTCCGGAGCAATTTATTTATGGAATTTTGCGAGGGGAGAGATGGAACTTGATTATTTTTGTTTATAGGCAACGATCCTGTAGATTGCTGAGTGACTTCTTCAATATCAGGTTGGATAATAATGGCATAAAAATTGCTTTTTTGTCCGATTGACTCAATGAGTTTTTCCAGCTTGACTGGAATGACTTCTTCTGCCTGGGATTCGGAAAATAGTCCAAGAAGATCATATTGCGAAACAGCTTCCAAAACTTTTGAATTGCAGATGATGATGTCATCTTTTTCGCTTATGGCTCCGCTGACAATATTAGAAAACATTTTTTCATGGTCTATCTTGGCTTTTTTGTCAGCGCCAACGCCCAGGATATCTATAATGATACGATCAAACTGTTTCCTCTGGTGGAACAGGAAAGCGCTGATATGACCTATCTGGCTCAAATAAATTTTGTTCTTGTGGATAAGTCCGATAATGGCATGAATGCCGGAAAGATTAATTTCCTCAAATGATTCGTTGATTATTTTATTCAGTCTTCTGTTGGCTCTTTGCAGACATTCCTCAAATCTTTTTTCCAACCCTTCTTCAATATCAAATGGGGGCAGATAATATTCTGTTTTAAGATCGGAAATCATCTCAGTGAATTTATCCACAAAGCCGTCCGGAAGATCGCACAAATCAGTAACTCCAAAAAGTAAACCAAGGTTTTTGGCTAAATTTCTTTCTGTTTTTGCAACAAAAGCCTCGCCGATTACTGATGGATCGGCTTCTAAGGATAGCTTGCTTATTTTGGTGGAGAAATTTTCCATTTGGGGCAGTCTTTTTCTTTACAGTTTAATTATATTATTATACAATAAAAGTATCACAAACACAAAATCGCGCCAATTTAACTAAGGCACAAACACATATTATGCTTGAACAAATTTTTGGATCAAAGGCCAGAGTGTTATTGCTTCGGCTTTTTATTAATAATCCAGAAAAATTTTATTTTGTCAGGGAAATGGCCAGGAATTTGGATCTCCATTTAAATTCAGTACGCAGGGAACTCAATAATTTGGAAAGTATTGGCATTATTGAAGCTTCTACCAAGGAAGATTTTGAAAAGGAGGTGGAGAAAGAGTTAAAAGACAATAAAAAATACTATAAACTCAATAGAAATTTTATCTTTGTAGATGAATTACGGTCGCTTTTGGTTAAGTCTAATTTGATTATGGATCAGTCATTGCTTCAGAAAGTGGATAAGATGGGCGATATCTATTTTTTCCTTCTCTCTGGTGTGTTTGTGGGCTGGGAAGATGCTCCGGCAGATGTACTTGTGGTCGGAAATGTTAAAAAAGCTAATTTTCAGAAGATTATTCGCGGATTTGAGAAAGAATTAGGACGATCTATCAACTATACTATTTTAACCAAGGCTGATTTCTTGTATAGAAGAGGTCTGACTGATAAGTTCCTTTATGACCTGCTTGAGCACAAGAATTTGATTCTTGTTGATAAATTAAAAACTCAGCGATGAAAAAAATATTTTTTGTATCATTTTTAATGATAGTGCTGGGCTTAATAATATTTCCTGCTATAACCAAGGCTGGCAATGTTATTTCTCCACAAATAAAGATATTTGATTCTGAGGGAAAGTTGAAAACAAGTTTTGAAGTATTGGGTGGCAATATTTATCTGGGAAATACTGATCTGAGTCTGGGCGATATTGATAATGACGGCAAGGAGGAAATTATTGTTTCTACGGGCAGTGGAAATTCTCCCAGGGTAGAAATATGGTCAGACAATGGTCAGAAGATGGGAGAGTTTATGGCTTATGCGGAGTCTTTTAAAGGCGGAGTCTTTATTTCTGCTGGAGATATAGATGGGGACGGGAAATCTGAGATTGCGACCGGAGCGGGATATAGAGGCGGACCTCAGGTGCGAGGATTTTATGGCGATGGAAATAATTTCTTTAATTTTTTCTCCGGCGATAATAATGGCCGAAGCGGGATCAAGGTCTTGGTTGTTGATTTAAATGGCGACAATAAGTCTGAAATAGTAACCGGTTCAAACCTCAATCAGCCGGCTCAGATTGCTGTCTATGACACGCAAGGAAAGATATTAAAAAATAAAAAATTGGATTTTGGTAATGCGGGAGGGGTGAACTTGGGAAAATTACCTCTTTTCGGCAGTAAAGAAGCTATTTTGATTTCTCCGGGTTATGGCAATAAGCCAGAAGTGCTAATTTTGAATTCTGATTTGGCAGAGACAGGGAGGTTTGCGGCCTTTGATGATAAATATAATGGAGGAATAAATGTTTCCGGCGGAGATTTAAATGGTGATGGAAATTCGGAAATCGTAGTTAGTCCCAGTTTCCATGGCTTTGCCGTAGTAAGAGTTTTTGACACCAAGGGGACTTTATTGAAAGAATTTAAGCCGTATGAGTTGGATAACTATCTGGGTGGAATAAAAAATGCAGTGGGCGATATAGACGGTGACGGAAAAAATGAAATCGTGACTTTACCGGAGAGAACTTTTGATAGCTATAGAAGCGGTGATTACAAATTTATTGATGTTGATTTAAAAAATCAGAAATTGACATATTGGCAAGATGGGAGAAAATTAGATACATTTTTGATTTCTTCTGGGTTAGCCAGTAAACCGACGCCAAAAGGATTATTCTCTATATTCAAAAAAAGGCCAAAAGTAAATATGGTTGGAACGGATTATAATTTGCCCAATGTGCCTTGGGTAGCGTCGTTTAAGGGAGCGTATACAATTCATGGAACTTATTGGCACAGTAATTTTGGGCATGTGATGAGCCATGGTTGCGTAAATATGTTGACGGCGCAGGCTAAGTTGATTTATGATTGGGTTGATATTGGGACAAAGGTTATAATATATTAATTTATGTATTTAATAATTAATACCACAGACGATAAGGGCATTGAAATATTTCTTGTCAAAGACAAGGTTAATTTTTGGCACAAGAAAATTATCGGTGAGCGAAAGCAATCGGAGAAATTACTCGTTGGTATTGAGAAAATTATAACCACGCAGAAGATAAAATTTTCTCAATTGAAGGGGATTGGCGTTGTTTCTGGACCGGGTGGATTTACATCGGTCAGAATTGGAGTAGTGGTGGCCAATACGCTTGGCTATGCCTGGAAAGTCCCGGTTGCTGGAATTAGAAAGGATGAATTTGAAAATAATGATGATTTAATTAGTAAGCTATTGATTAAAATTAAAAAAGTTAAAAAGGGAAGTATTGTTTTGCCATTCTATGATAGAGAACCAAATATAACTTAAATTACAATATGCAAAAACCAAAACTTCAAACTGAAACTCAAACCAAAACCAAGGTCACCATCTCTTCCGGAATTAGTGTAATTATTTTGACGGTGTACATGTTGATAATTATTTCTTCTGCTGTACTGATGGGATTATTTAAGTAGAGAAAAATTAAAATTATCCCCACGTTTTCCACTTAGTTTATTTGGATTAATAAAAATGCCCGATTTTCGGGCATTTTTAATTACATAATTATGTAGAATTTATGCAGAATAATGTTTGACGGTGGTGTGTTGGTGGTGTATAATGAATACAAATGGTGAAAAGTGGTGAATTTCACAAACAACAAAAAACATGTTTATAGGCCAGTACACTCATAGCTTGGATAATAAGGGGCGGGTTGCAGTTCCTGCGAAATTTAGGTCTGAATTAAAAAAGGCAGTTGTAACTAAGGGCTTGGATAATTGTCTTTTTCTTTATCCACAAAAAGAATGGGATAAAATGGCTACCAAAATAGCTTCTCTATCTATAGACAAGTCAGATAATCGCGCTTTTTCCAGGGCAATACTTGCCGGAGCGATGGAAGTGGAGTTTGATAAACAGGGAAGAATTATTTTGCCTGAATATTTGAGAAGGTTTGCCGGTATCAGTAAGAATGTTATTATCGCTGGATTATATAATAGATTGGAAATCTGGGATGAAGACAGATGGAATAATTACAAGGAAGAGAGTGAAAAAAATTATAATAATATTGCTGAAGCTCTCAGTAGTCTGGGTACCTAAAATATAATTTTATATAGATATGGCCACGATCCATGAGCCAGTGCTCTTGCAGGAGGTATTGCAGTATTTAGACCCTCAGCCTGGACAGAATTTTATAGATTGTACTTTTGGAGGCGGTGGTCATTCATTGGAAATTTTGGAGCGCATAAAACCTGATGGCAAGCTTATCGGAATTGATTTGGATCCCAGTGTCATTCAGACCAGTAGTAATAAAAATTTAATTCTGGTAAATGATAATTATCGGAATTTAAAAAATATTTATAAAAAATTAAGCGATGATAAGCGAATTGGCAAAATTGACGGTGTTCTACTTGACCTTGGGCTATCATCAGATCAGCTCGGCGCAAGGAGTCGGGGATTTAGTTTCCAAGATAGCGGAACTCTTGACATGAGATATAATGCCTCATCTGATCAGATGACGGCAGCGGAGATTTTGCAATCATACAATCAAAAAGAATTATTCAGAATATTTAAGGAATACGGAGAGGAGCCTCTAGCTTGGCCTATAGCCAAGAAGATCGTTGCGGAAAGAGAGGCAGGAAATAAAATAGAGACGGTAGAGGCTTTGGTGCAACTAGTTGAAGGCGTTTATGGCAGGCATTACCGTGCTAAATCCAAAAAATCGCCCGCCACCAAAGTATTTCAGGCGTTGCGTATTGCGGTTAATGATGAATTCGGCAATATCCATACGGTACTTCCTCAAGCCATAGAATTACTTAAGTCCGGAGGAAGATTGGCGGTAATTTCTTTCCATTCAGGAGAAGATAGGATAATCAAGAATTATTTCAGAGACGAATCCAAGCAGGATAAGCCAAGAATAAAAATTATCACCAAGAAGCCGATAGTCGCTACGGAGCAAGAAAGCCAGGAGAATCCGCGTAGCAGAAGCGCAAAACTGCGAGTCATTGAGAAAACTTTTAACTAATCATAATCATATATGGGAAGGTTTTGGAAGCACGAAAAATCTAATCATCATTTTCCTGAATTGAATCCGAAAAAAGGATTTGGATCTTTGGCCGCTTGTTTTCTCTGTGGCATGAAAGGCACCTCGCTCGTGGTAGTTATAACGGTTTTAGTCGGAGTGGCATATCTGATGCAGACTAATATTACAGCCACCAAAGGATATCAAGTCAATGATTTGCAAAGGCAGTTATCCGACTTGCAGGAAGTAAGTACCAAACTTAATTTGAATTATATTCAATTACAGTCAATGGCTAATATAGTAAACGGGGCTTCCAAATCAGATTTAGTGCCTATTTCCAGAGTTGAGGTTATATCACCAGTTGGATCTATCGTAGCCATGAAATAGAGCAAAAAGAGTCATTGCGATGATAATTAAAAAACTATGGATTGGCGCTCTTCACTCTTAAAAAAGAAACAATATAGCGAGAAAAAAAGAATAACAGTGTTGGCTGTTTTTTTTATTATTTTTTCTTTGTGTATTGTGGCGCGGCTTTTTACTTTACAAATCATCCGTGGCGGATTTTATTCGGCTTTGGCGGCAGGTCAGCATGATTTGTATCAAAAACTTTTTCCAGAACGAGGATCTATCTATGTCTCTGAAAGCACAATTACCGGCAAGACGCTTTTCCCCTTGGTAACAAATCAGAAATTAAATATGCTTTACGCTGTGCCGGTAAGTGTAGAAGACGCTAGTAGCACGGCGGATAAATTATTTGGAATTCTGGGTTTGTCGGATGGAATAAAATATGAAAATTTATCCCCGATAATTGCCGTTACCAGCTCATCTAGTACCGTAGATGATCTGATGCAGAAAAATAACAAGACTCAGCAAGAACAGTGGTTTCAAGAGCAAAAAAGCAAAGAATTAGTTCGGCTTACCGGCATTCTCTCGCAGCCCAATAAATTATACGCGCCGATTAGATCCAAACTTTCTGATAAACAGGTAGAGGCGATAAAAGCCCTAAACATAAAAGGCTTAGAATTCAAAGAAGAAGATTGGAGATTTTATCCTGAGCAGGGAATGGGCGGGCACATATTCGGATTTTGGGGTTTTTCAGGGGATAGTCGAAAGGGAAAATACGGACTAGAGAGTTACTTTGATTCAATCCTTTCCGGAACTATGGGAGAAATCCATTCTGAGCGGGATGCTTGGGGCAATATCGTGGCGGTCGGTAATAATTCCATCAAAGAAAAAACAGATGGACAGGATTTGGTTTTGACTATAGATCGAGCTATACAATTCAAAACTTGCCAAGAGCTTTATCTGATGGTTCAGGGACAAAAAGCCAAGGGCGGTTCCGCCATCGTTATGGATCCTAAAACCGGCGCGATTTTGGCCATGTGCTCTTATCCCGATTATAGTCCCGATAAGTACAATCAGGTAGACAATATCTCTGTATATAATAATCCTGCCATTTTTGAAGCTTATGAGCCGGGATCGGTGTTTAAACCGATAACCATGGCCGCCGCTTTGGACGTTGGCAAAGTTAAACCGGATACGACTTATGTGGATACGGGAGTGGTGGATTATGGTAAGTATAAAATAGGGAATTATAATGATAAATCATATGGACTTCAAACCATGACTCAGGTTTTGGAAACTTCCATTAATACCGGAGTCATCTATGCCATGCAACAAGCCACGCAGAAAGTTTTTGTCAATTACGTCAAAAATTTCGGCTTTGGAGTGAAGACAGGAATTGAATTAGACAAAGAAATGCCTGGAGATATTTCCAATTTAAATTTGCGCGGAGAGATAAACGCCGCTACCGCTACTTTCGGGCAAGGCATTACGGTTACGCCCCTTCAAATGATTACAGCAGTAGGTGCTATTGCTAACGGTGGAAAACTTATGCATCCATATATTGTATCCCAAATACTTTCCGGCAAAGAAGTGGTTTCCTCAACCCAGCCAAAAGTTTTAAAGCAAGTGGTATCTTCTAAAACCGCTATGATGTTGTCTGGTATGATGGTTAGTGTTACGGAAAATGGCCATGCCAAAACAGCTCAGATTCCTGGATATCATGTGGCTGGTAAAACTGGTACTGCTCAAGTGCCAAAAAATGGCGGAGGATATATGCCTGATAGTGTGGTTAATGCTTCATTTATCGGTTATGCTCCTTTTACTAATCCTAAATTTGTTATGTTCGTTGTGATAAAAGAGCCTCAATATGGAAAGACAGGAGAATATTCGGCTGCTCCAGTATTTGCCAATGTGGGAAAGTTCATTCTTCAGTATTATAATGTGCCCTATGATCGCGCAGACGATCCGGCTCTCAAAAAGTAATAATTAAAAATGAGAAAGTTAATACAAAAAATATTAAAAACTTTTGCTAAATCCGTCTTGAAAAAATATCAGCCGGATATTATTGGCGTGACAGGAAGTGTGGGCAAGACTTCCACCAAAGAAGCAATTTACGCGGTACTTAGCTCCAATTTTAACGTTCGCAGGAATATTAAAAATTATAATAATGAAATCGGCTTGCCTCTTTCCATCATCGGCGCTAATTCAGGCGGTCGTTCGCCACTTAGCTGGCTAGGAGTATTTATCAAAGCCATCGGATTAATTATTGTCAAAAATCCAAATTATCCCAAAATATTAATTTTGGAAATGGCTGTTGACCATCCTGGTGATATGAAATATCTCACGGAGTTGGCGCCATGCAAAATTGGAGTAGTGACTAATGTCAGCACTGTCCATTTGGAACATTTCAAATCCATAGAAAAAATTGCCAAAGAAAAAGCAGTTTTGCTTTCTCATCTGGACAAAAATGGTTGGGGAGTGCTCAATGCGGATAATGAGTATGTTGCTGGCATGGATAAATATGTCAAAGGCAGGATTATGACTTATGGTTTTGATCAAGGAGCGGATGTAACTGCCCAGGAAGTTAATATTTCACAGGGCAATGAGGGAGATACCCGGGGTTTAAGTTTCAAGCTTTCTTATGAGGGCAGTACGGTGCCCATACTTTTGCCTCATATTTTGGGTGAGCATTTGATTTATTCCGCTTTGGCTGCTTCAGCCATAGGATTGATATACAAAATGAATTTGGTGGATATAGCTCAAAATTTAATGCATTTTTCCGCGCCCAAGGGCAGGATGAATATTGTAAACGGAATTAAAGGTACAATTATTATTGACGACAGTTATAATGCCAGCCCTGAATCCATGATTGGTGCTATAAATGCTCTAGGTAAAATCAAAACAAAGCATGAGAAGTATGTGGTTTTGGGTGATATGTTGGAACTGGGAGAATTTACCGAGGAAGGGCACAAAAAAGTGGCCAAGGCTTTGGCGATGTCAGAGGTTGATTATCTCATAACTGTCGGAGAAAGGGCGAGAATAATTGCTGGTGAGGCTATCAGGCTGAAAATGCCAAAAGACAAAGTATTTTCTTTTTCCAAAAATTTGGAAGCGGGAAAATTTGTCCAAAAGAGAATCAGGCAGGGCGATTATATTTTAATTAAAGGTTCACAAGGCGCTAGAATGGAAAAAGTGGTCAAAGAAATTATGGCTGAGCCTCTTAGAGCGAAAGAATTATTGGTCAGGCAGGAAAAACCTTGGATTTAGTTTATTTTTTGACATTTTGGATATATTTGTATATAATTTATTTAAATTTATGCATTCCACAAGAACAAACATTATTAGCATTATTATTATCCAGTTTTTGAGTGGGAAGTGTTGAATTGCTTAAAAGTCAATCGCCCACTCGCAAGAGTGGGTTTTTTAAATTATAAAATAAAATTATGAATCTAGAAATTCTAGACACGACTTTTCGTGATGGAGTACAGGGTAGGGGGATTGAAGTGACCAATATTGATGACGCCATGCACGCCATCAGGACTATTGATGATTTGGGTGTAAAGTATTTAGAATTAGGCTTTGCTTCGTCTAATTTTTCTGCTCAGGAAAGAATTAGAAAAGCTTTGGAATTGGATTTGAATGCCAAGGTGGCTGCTTTTGGCCGGACTCATGCGACCGATGTGGGTGCTATTTTGGATCTGAAAGTGCCAGTCGGTGTGCTAGTTGGCAAGGTGAGGCTTAGGGATGTGGAGAAATCATTACTCAAAACTGCTCAGGAAAATTTGGATTTGATCCGAGAATCAATCAAAAAATTAGTAGAAAATAGTATAGAAGTAATTTTTGACGCCGAGCATTATTTTCAAGCATTTTTTGAAGACGACAGAGAGTATGCTTTGAAAGTTTTGAAGCTCGCTTGGGATTGCGGTGTCACTAGATTGGTACTTTGCGATACCAACGGCAAAATGACGCCGGAGAAAGTGGCTGAGGCCATAGCTGAGACCGCCAAGCACGTTCCCATGGAAATGTTGGGCATTCATACTCACAATGACCGTGGACGCGCTCTGGCCAATGCTGAGGCCGCTTGGGTGGCTGGCGTGAGGCACATTCAAGGCGTGGTGGGCGGTTTCGGCGAGAGAACTGGAAATTTAGATTTGATGACGCTAATTCCCAATTTGTGCCTTGATCATGAAGCTCAAGGATTTGGCGAGGAAAAATTAGCCAAACTCAAGGATGTCTACCTCCAAGTTTGCGACTGTGTCAATACCGTGCCCGATGCCAAGAAACCATACGTGGGCGATGCCGCTTTTTATACCGAGGCGGGCATGCACGAATCCGGACAGCAAAGAGATCCGGGCAGTTATCTCCATGCTGATCCGGCGATGTTTGGCAATTTTGCTACTACTGGAATTACCGAGCAATCAGGCAAATCCAATCTTTTGTCCAAGGCTCAGGAATTAGCCATAGAAATTCCAGAAGATAAGGTCAGCGAGATTGCCAAAAATTATCAGAATTTAGTTGATGAAGGAATTAATTTTGGGTTGGCGGACGCTTCCTTTCATTTGTTTTTAATTAAAGAACTGGGTAGTTTGCCGGAGTATTTCAAAGTTAATATGTGGCAGATACTCAACAAGCAAGAATCAGGAGAGGGGAGCGAGTGCGTGGCCAGTCTGAAAATAAATATCCACGGACAAGAGAAATGGCTCAATGCTTCTGGCGATGGCCCGGTCAATGCTCTGGATAATGTTTTGCGTCAGTCGCTCAATGGCTACACTGAGAAAATTGATCATCTGAAGCTGGTTGATTTCAGTGTGAGAACGGTTGACGCTTTTCGTGGTACGGCGGCCAAAGTGAGAGTACTAATTCAATTTTCTGATGGACAGCACACTTGGGAGACCGTTGGAGTTAAAGAGAATATAGAAGAAGCCTCTTGGGAGGCGCTCCTGAGCGGGTATATTTATAAATTAGCGGTAATTGAGAAATTAGCTTAGATTATTAAATTTTTTTTGCCACTTTTTTAGTTCGCCAAATATGTTGTCATGAAAATTACTCGGTTTGAATTTAAGAATTGCATTGGCATTTCTCATGCAATATCCTAGCTGATCCTTATTATTCTGTTTTGAATACCATTTGAAACTATCAATTATATCAGCCGTTTTGACAATCAAAGCGTCTTGGCCGTTTTTAATGCAACGTTTGATAAGTTCGTTGGTTTTTTCTTCTTTATCTATGATGGAATCTTTTTTAGTGTTGGCTAAAATCAGCTTAGTTATATTATTGCCGAATTCTTTTTTTATTATACCTTTGCTAGCTTTGGACCATTCTATAGTGTCATGTAAAAGTCCAGCTATAATAATATCTTGTGAATAATTATTTTCATAAAGATAAACTCCAACGCGGATACCATGGGCTAAAATAGGTTTTCGGCTATTCTTGTCAGAAACTGGCATATATTTAACTAGAAATCGTATTGCTTTTTCAAATTCCAAGTCAATTGATTTGGTCATATATTTTTAATTTAACTCCAATCAAATGGAGTTTCTTGATAAACGTAATAATTAAGCCAATTGGAAAAAAGCAGATTGGCATGAGAGCGCCAAAGCACTTCCGGCTGTCTGGTCGGATCGTCATTAGGAAAATAATTGTTGGGAATATTTATGTTTAATCCTCTTTCAATGTCTCTATTATATTCTCCTTTGAGGGTGAGCGCGTCATATTCGCTGTGTCCAGTCACAAAGATTTGTTTATGATCGCGCGATACAATAATGTACGGCCCAGCTTCAATTGACTCGGCGACAAGCTTAATGTTTTTATTATTTATAATATCATTACGGTCTAGGCCAGTATGTCTGGAGTGAGGCGCCAGAAATTGATCATCAAATCCTCTCATCAGCAAACATTTTGAATCATTGACTTTGTGCCAGAAAACCCCGAACATTTTCTCCTCCAGGGGATGTTTGTTGATTCCGTAATGATAATATAATCCGGCTTGCGCGCTCCAGCAGATGTGGAGTGTAGAAGTCACGTTGGTTTTGCTCCATTCCATTATTTTTGTGATGCCCGGCCAATAATCAACTTCCTCAAAATTTATCATTTCCACTGGCGCGCCGGTAATAATCAGGCCGTCGTATTTCTGATTTTTGATTTGATCAAATGTTTTGTAGAAAAAATCCAAATGTTCTTTGGGAGTGTTTTTGGACTGGTGTTCGGCCATATGAACCAAGTCAATTTCCACTTGAAGCGGGGAATTAGAAAGCTGGCGCAGAAGTTGTGTTTCCGTGACTAATTTGAGAGGCATGATATTTACAATGGCAATACGTAGTGGACGAATATCTTGATGTGAGGCGCGTGATTGCTCCATGACAAAAATATTTTCCTTTTTTAGGATTCCTACGGCTGGGAGACTGTCGGGGACGTTTACTGGCATAATGAATAATGGATTATTAACTAAATCTAGTTAATTATATCAATGGTTTCCGGATTTGGTCAAATATTTCTTCTGTCCTTTCGTAAGCGAAAGGACCAAAGCTTTTGGGGGACGCAATTTCGCCTTATGCTCGGAGTGTTCTTTATCTTGCTTAGTCGCGCTTCGTTTCGCTCACCTCATCCTGCTGGCTGAGGTTCGGCTTACACTCGCGCTTTGGCGAAAGGTGCTTCCCCCAAACCCCAATCTTGCTTAGATATTTGTGCTTTTTAAAAAATACATAATATAAAAATATTTAATTACAACTTACGAGAATTTTGACATTTGTCTAAATTTATTATATTATAATATGAAACCATTTCTCGGTAAGGTCGTTAAATTAACTGCTTTTCCGAGGAATAGTTCCTTAGAGCAGCCGTGCTCTCAAAACATACGAGATTCCGTCGCACAACCAAAGGAGGAACAAGCGATGCGAATACGAAAAATTGGCAATTTGAGGATAGCTCCCGTCTGTAG
This sequence comes from Patescibacteria group bacterium, assembly GCA_041671305.1. GTDB lineage: Bacteria > Patescibacteriota > Patescibacteriia > 2-01-FULL-39-33 > 2-01-FULL-39-33 > CAIPBY01. Next base: position 64,326 of record JBAZBX010000001.1, on the reverse strand, counting down.
TGTGGGCGGATCTGAAGAGTGGCGAGTCGTTGCAGCTTCCAGGCGCCCAAGTGCGGATAAATGGATCATGTATTTCGAACTGCATCCGCAAAATATGGAAAATTGGGCAAAAATCAAACTCGCCCTTGACTCCATGACAAACAATGGCGAGTCAATCAATCTTGAAAGCTTCATCGAGCAGAAGAGCGGAAATTATTTTGCCCTCACTATGTCCTGTGAAGACATGCCCCATGATCTCGAGAAGATACTTTCCTCCGTGGGACGGAAAATCCGCAAGGCTTTCTTCGCCCAATAGTGAAACATTTCAACACGCGTTACAGTCCGCACCCATCGATTTAGGGTGCGGGTTTTTATTCAAATTCAACTTTCTGCACCCATGCAAGCATTACAAAATATTGCCCGCCCGTACCGAACGGTACGTTCGGGCGGGTGCCAATTTTCTCTAAGCATGAGCGTTAAAAGCCAACATATAGCCACAGCAGTGGCGCATGTGGCTTAGCGAATGCAGAGAAAATTTGGCCATGATTTTGTCTGCTTGCGACTTTTGCGCCACTTTTCTAGAAAAGTGGCTTTGAGATAAAGAAGGTATTTGACTTTTCTGATATATTTGCTATTATACTTATATAAGTATATGAATAAAACTTTCACTCAAAATTTGTTAGGCTTGTTGCTACTCTTGCCCAGGGGTGGAAGTATTGACGTTGTCTAGAAGAATTTAGATAAGAGAGTCAGTCAGCCCACCCTGTCGGTCGGAGCTGATTTTTTGTTTTGTGTCGTACATTTTAGGGTTCAGACGTTGGAAGGAGAATGAAACATGTCGGAGTTGGTTTGTTGTGATGAGAAACAGAAGCGCATTCAAGACGCGCGCGGAGTTCTTGGTTGTTTGGACAAGGCGGAGGAGCTATTGAATAGTCCGGACAGGGACGGCGTTGAAGATCCCTGTATCAATAACTCTCGGTTGCGTCGGGCAGCTCAGTGGATAGTTGAATTTGGCTCGGAGGGAGCAAAGGAGCATGCTCAGGCCAATCTTCGGGCTGCAATGGAACTTTGTGATGCGTGTGGACAATTCAGGGGAAGTCAAATTTTCCCGAAGTATGTGCTGTGTGCTGTGTGCAGCTTGACGGACGGAGAGAAGGTGATGACTGGGATGTATCACAAAGCACAACGGCCGGCTCACGAGCTGGCAGTGAGGTAGGTGGATAATCCGCTGGTAGCCCCCTTTTTGAGGCTTGAGTATTGGAGACGATAATCCTTACTCAAGCCTTCTTTTTATTTGACAAAACTTGCCAAAAAGCCCAAAAAATTCTAAAATTAGTTTAATTAATAAAAATCAAATATGCTTCAGATTTACAATACCTTAAGTAGAAAGAAAGAAGACTTTAAACCGCTCAAAAAAGGCCAGGTTGGCATGTATACTTGCGGTCCGACCGTTTATAGCTATGATCATTTGGGGCACGCTTGGAATTATTTTAATTCCGATATTTTGCGTCGTGTCTTTGAATATAGCGGATATAATGTTGGGCACGTAATGAATATTACCGATGTGGGGCACTTAACTTCTGATGGCGATACAGGTGAGGATAAATTGGAAAAAGCGGCCAAAGCTGGCGGTAAAAGCGCTCATGAAATTGCTGAATATTTTACTGAGATTTATTTGGCCAATAGAAAAAAGTTGAATTTTTTGGAACCGAATGTAATTTGCAAGGCGACTGATCACATTCAAGAAATGATTGAATTAGTCCAAGTCTTGATTGATAAGGGTTATGGATATCAAACATCCGACGGTATTTATTTTGATACTAGTAAGTTTTCACAATATGGCCAATTATCTGGCAATACTTTGGATAAATTGAAAGAAGGCGCCAGAGTGGAGATTAATCCGGAAAAGAAAAATCCAACCGATTTTGCATTATGGAAATTTTCAGCTGAGGGTGAAAAAAGACAGATGGAGTGGGATGCATTCGGCCATAAAGGATTTCCTGGTTGGCATATTGAATGTAGTGCTATGTCCATGAAGTATTTGGGAAAAACCTTTGATGTTCATACTGGCGGTGAGGATAATATTTTTCCGCATCATGAATGTGAAATTGCTCAAAGCGAGTGCGCTAATGGGGTCAAGTTTGTTGATTATTGGTTTCACACTAGATTTTTGATGGTTGAAGGTGAAAAAATGAGCAAGTCAAAAAATAATTTTTATCGGTTGCAGGATTTGGAAGAAAAAGGCTTCGTGGCTCTTGATTTAAGATATTTATTTTTAACATCGCATTATCGTAGCCAATTGAACTTCACTTGGGCAGGGCTTGAAGGCGCCAAGACAGCCAGAATGAAGTTGAATGATTTTGTAGCGGGAATTGATAAGGTAGGAAAAATTAATAAAGAATTTCAGAATAAATTTATTGGATTAATAAATGATGATTTGGCGATGCCACAGGTGATGGCCTTGGTTTGGGAGGTTATAAAAAGCGATATTGCCGACGAAGACAAGAAAGCCACACTTTTGGATTTTGATAGAGTTTTAGGATTAAATTTGGATAAAATTGAGATAGAAGAAATCCCTCAAAAAGTAACTGATCTAGCCGAACAGAGAATAGAAGCGAAGAAGTCCAAGGATTTTAAGAAATCTGATGAGTTAAGAGATGAGATAAATAAACTCGGATATATTATTGAAGATACTCCCGAAGGGTATAATTTGAAGAAAAAATAAAAAGCACCGGAAGCGAGAGGGTGTCGCTCCAGGTGCAAGTTGTCGTCGTGTGGCCGCAGATTTAACTGCGATTGAGAGCCGACAAACCTTCGCCTATTCTCATGAGCAGGTTGTAAACCCACGGGATGTGGATAAGCTCCCATGCCTCCTGTACTATAATGACCAGGAGAAATAATCCCAAAAATCCCAGCATAAGTTTGAAGTCCCATGGAACAGATTTCATGTTTTTTTCTCCCTCAGGGTGAATTGTTAAGTGTACTATAATTTACCTTATTTTAAATTAAATATTCTGTCAATATATAATAATGAAAAATTTTTGGTCAAAACTTTCTGCCACAGGCGGACTAAAGAAAAAACCAATTCTAGCGCTTGCTCCTATGGCGGGAGTGACTGATTCGGCTTTTCGCCAAATCTGCAGGAAATACGGCGCTGATGTGGTTTATACGGAAATGGTTTCGGCCGACGGTTTGCACTATGATTCCAAAAAGACTTTGGAATTTTTAAAATTTTCCAAAGATGAACGTCCGATTGTAATTCAATTATTCGGTAAACATCCGGAGAAATTTACTAAGGCGGCACAACTGGCAGAAAAGGCCGGTTTTGATGGCATAGACATTAATTTTGGCTGTCCAGCCAAGAAAGTTGCTGGACATGGCGGTGGGGTGACTTTGATGCGAGATTTAGAAAAATGTAGAGAAATAGTAGAAGCGGTTCTCTCGGGGACAAAATTGCCAGTTTCTGTCAAAATAAGATCTAGTATCAATGTCATTGCGAGCGAGCCCTCAAGGGCGAAGTGTGGCAATCCCGCGGGATCCCCACGGTCGGCTGATTACATCCTCCCTCGGGATGACAATTATAAAAAAGATAATAAGATTATAACCGCGCTTGATTTTGTCAAAAAAATGAAAGGATTAAATATTTCCGCCATTATGATTCACGGCCGGCCGTATGAAAATCCGTTTAATGCCGAGATTGATTATGAGATGATAAAAAAGATCAAAAAAGAATTTCCAGGCATAGTACTTGGAAATGGTGGCATAAATGTTCCTATGGATGCAAAAATCATGTGGGAAAAAACCGGAGTTGATGGATTCGGCATTGCTCGCGGAGTTTATGGCAAGCCTTGGATATTTAAGCAGATCAAGGATTATCTAAATACGGGAAAATATCAGAAATTTGATAAAGCCAAAATTAAGAAGGTCATAATCCAGCACGCCGAAGCGGCATTTAAATCCAAAGACACTCATGGTATAATAGAGTTGAGAAAACATCTGCTGTGGTATGTGAAGGGCTGGGAAAATGCCAAGGAATTGCGAAGTCAGCTCGTGACAGTGGAGTCGTTGAAAGATATAAAAAATGTTTGTAAAAATATATGATAGAAAATAGAGAGACTAGTTTTTTAGCTACCAACGAAGAAAAGCCATTTAATAGAAAGACTCGGATTGAAGATTTCAAGGATCCGCTTAAAAGAAGAGAAGCCCAAACAAATTGGTCCTTTGAGGAGACTCGTGAAATACTTAATTTACCAATCGACGATATGAAGGGTATGTGTGGATTAGATATTGGCTCCGGGTCAGAGGGCGTATTTTCCAAAGAGGCGGAAAAGCACGGCATTGAGGTGATATCTTTAAATCCAGCCTTGGGCACATTATTTAGTTCTAACGAAAGAAAGAAGCATCATGGCGATGTCATATCTGGATTAGTGCAGGAAATGCCATTTAAAGATGATACTTTTGACTTTGAAATATCTTATTTGGCAATACCGTTTTTTTTGCAGACGCATGAGCAGGAATATAGGGATACTTTTAGTGAAGTTATTCGAACTCTTAAGCCAGGTGGGAGTGCTTATTTTTATCCTATACTCTCTCTATTGCAAGAGGATAAAACATTCAGAAAAATAATTTCTGATTTTAGGGAACAGGCCGATATTGTGTTGGAATCAGTTCCCGGCAGAGATTACAGAATGATAATTACAAAACATCCAGAAAAGGAATAAAAAAATCCGCCCAAAAGGCGGTTTTTTGAATTAACAATTTACATCCATTTTCTTTTTTTGAAGAAAACAAACATGGTAATAGCTCCCATGGCCATAATTCCTATTATAATCCAAAAACCATAAGGTGATTCTGAAAAAGGCATGCCACCGCGAATACCCATGCTGAAAATACCAGCAAAGAGGGTAAGCGGAAAAATTATGACCGAGAAAATAGTCAGCGTGCGCATAATATCGTTTAGCTTGAAAGAGACCAGCGAGGTGTTGGTGTCTTCAAGCGCTTCCAATGTTTCCTTTTGGCTGTTTAAATTATCCCAAATATCCTTGGTGTTTTCTATGAGATCGTCAAAATATTCCTTGCTGCCGGTCATGGACAAGAAAGAAATTTCTTTTTTGGCTATTTTTTGAATAATGGTTTTGTGCGGCTGCATCATTTTTCGGAAATTCAATAGATTTCTTCTGATAAAAAGGATTTCTGTCACCATTCGGCGCTCTCTGCCAGTAAAAATGTTGCCTTCTAAATTTTTGATATCCAGGCTGATGTGATCCAATATGGGATAGCAATATTCATGAAGGCGGGTAAGAATTTCATACAACAGGATTGAATTCGTACTGTTGAGGTATTGATCCTTAAAAAAGCGATCGTTACTGCATTTGTTGAAGAGCTCAACCAATGGAGGCAAGACGTCTCTATGAATAGAAATAATATAGTCAGAGCCGATAAAAAAATCTATTTCTTCGGCGTCTATGGTCCTGGTTTTGGGATTATAGATAGGAAATTGGAGTATGAGAAAACAATAATTGTTTCTCACATAAAATTTGGGGCGTTGAGAAATTCTTTTGGAATGAGTATCTTTGAGATCGCAATCCAAAAATTTAAATTTACGTTTTAAATAATCAATTTCCTTGGTTTTGGCATTAGTAATATTTATCCAACTCAACTTGCCAGCCGTGGATTGAAGGTTGGAAATATTTCTGTGCTCTGGACGTATGGCAATATTTTTACTCATATAAATATTATACAATAAATAATTATTTTATGCTATAATATTAATGTTAATAACTTTCAGAAATAAAAAATGGTTAATCCAAATCCAGAAAAAATAATTGAGCAGTTGCCAACGCCGGAAGTGCCCGATAGCGGTGAAAGTAATTTTCGTCCAGAAGGCATGCATGAGATCGGCGGTTCCAGAGAGCAGGCCGAAGAGACTGTGGGTATGGAATTGCCTCAGCATTTTTCTGCGCCTCCGGCTCCTCTTACGCCACAAGAACAAGAATTTAAGAAAGTGGAATTTATACTTGAAGAAGGTTTGGAGGACATGTATGTCAAAATGATGCCTATTGAACAGCAAAAATTCAAGGTTAAGGGCGAGGAAGCCACAAATTTGATTATCAGGCTCATGCATCAGCCCAAAATTAAAATTAAAAAGATTTTCCAGCTGATCAAAGATTGGCTCAAAATGATTCCAGGAATCAATAAGTTTTTTCTGGAGCAAACGGCAAAAATTAAAACCGATAAAATTTTGGCGCAAGCCAAAGAGGAAAAAAATCAAAACAATCTATGGAATTAAATATTCCTATTGACGAACAAATTATCTCATCAGCATTGCTGAATCAGATTATCTTTTGGTTATTTATCATAATCTTCGTTATCGTGGCGGCGGTTATCCTGGTTTTTATTTTGCGTAAAATTTTGTCCTCACACAAGCTGTACCCGGCAATTTTTGAGAAAAAGATATTTATGTTGACTGTTCCTGAATTTGATTTGGATAAAAATGACGAGAATAAGGTGAAAAATATCAAAGAATTGCTTGCCGGTGTGGAAAACTTTTATGCCAGTTTGGGCGGTTTGATGCCTCACAAAGGATTCAAGACTTGGCTTTTTGGGCGTTATGACTGCTGGTCTTTTGAGATGGTGGTTGGCTCTGATGGGCTTATCACTTTCTATATGGCGGTGCCTGTTTATCTGGAAAATTATATCAAACAGCAGATTCTGTCACAGTTCCCGCATTGTCAGATTGAGGAAGTGGAGGATTATAATATTTTTAATCAGCAAGGATATGTGGCTGGCGGATATTTGAAGTTAGCCAAGCAATCCATGTTTCCTATTTTGACTTACAAACAAATGGAGACGGATCCGATTCTGGGAATACTGAGCACTTTGTCCAAATTGCCTCCGGGACATACGGTGGCCATACAATTTGTCATGCGTTCGGCTTCTCCTAATTGGAGAAAGAGAGGTGTCAAAGTGGCTTCGGAAATGCAACAGGGTAAGAAATTGAAGGACGCCATGTCCTCGGCATCTTCTACGGCACTCTCCAAGACTTTGGGCAAGCCGTCAGATTGGTTGCCGACTTCTACCAAAAAAGATGACAGCAAACCGCCAGAGCTTTATAAATTATCGCCCATGGAAGAGCAGATGGTTAAATTTATTGAAGAAAAAGCCGCTAAATCAGGATTGGATGTAAATATTAGGATAATTACTTTTGCGCCAGTGGAAAATCTCGCCAAGGATGTGCTGAGGCACATAGCCAACGCTTTTTCGCAATATTCCAGTTATCAATATGCCAACTCGTTCAAGGCGGTACTCAAGGGTTCAGGCAATAAATTAATCCAAGATTTTATTTATCGTAATTTTGATGAGAGTAATTATTGCGTTTTGAATTCTGAAGAAATGGCTTCCTTGTGGCACTTGCCATATCCCAACACGGAAGTGCCTCGCATCAAGTGGCTTCAAGCCAAAAGATTGGCGCCTCCGGTAAATATGCCTGCAACAGGAATTGTCCTGGGTGAAAACGATTTCAGGGGCATGAAACACATCGTTCGTATCAAGGATGAAGATAGGAGAAGACATATGTATATCGTCGGTATGACCGGTACCGGTAAAAGTTATTTCATGTCGCATATGGCTTTGCAGGATATTGCGGCCGGCAAGGGCGTTTGTATCGTGGATCCGCATGGCAGTTTTGTGGAAGACATTTTGCCTTATATCCCGAAAAATCGTCTTGATGATGTGATAATTTTTGATCCTTCGGACATGGAAAGACCTATGGGGCTCAATATGCTAGAGGCGCACACGCCGTATGAAATGGATATGGCGGCTCAGGAAATGATTAATATTTTCTACAAATTATTGCCGGATCCGGCCATGGCAGGACCTATGTTTGAGCATTATATGAGGAACGCGCTTCTGGCACTTATGGCCGATCAGGATGATCCTGGAACTTTGGTGGAATTGGCGCGTATTTTTACTGATGAAACTTATCGCAAGCAAAAATTAGAGCACGTCACCGATATTTTGGTAAAGGATTTCTGGGAAAGGGAATATCCGGCTTCGCAAAAAGGCTCTACGGGATCCGATATGCTTTCCTATGTTATTTCCAAAACAGGACGTTTTGTGGAAAATGAATTGATGAGAAATATCATCGGCCAATCCAGATCAGGAATTAATTTCAGACAGGTCATGGATGAAGGCAAAATATTGCTCATGAATTTATGCAAAGGAAAAATTGGTGAGACCAATAGCAACTTACTTGGTTTAATTGCGGTATCCAAGTTGCAGATGGCGGCTTTGGGACGCGCTGATTTGCCGGAGGATCAAAGAAATGATTTCTATCTCTACATTGATGAGTTTCAAAATTTCATTACCGACAGTATTTCTATTATTTTGTCCGAAGCGAGAAAATACAAACTTAATTTGATCATGGGTCATCAATTCATAGCGCAACTGGTGCAGAACAATGACACCAGGGTAAGGGATGCTATTTTTGGTAATGTGGGTACTGTGGCGGCATATAGAATCGGCGTGGATGATGCCGAGACTATCGCCAAACAGCTTGGTCCGCAAGTGAGTGAATATGATGTGATGAATACGGAGAAATTCTCAGTTTATCTGCGTCTCTTAATTGATAATGCCGCTTCCGATCCATTCAATATGAAGATTTATAATTTCAAGGATTATTTCCAGGCCGATAAAGGCATCGTAGCGCCACTCAAAGAATTGTCGCGTCTCAAGTTTGGACGTGATCGCAAAATTGTAGTCAGGGAAATTGTGGAGAGATCCAGGATTGGGCAAATGGGTATGCCGGCTAGGCCGAAATTCTGAGTTAATTTTTAATTTTTAATTTAAAACAAAAGACGGAATTATTCCGTCTTTTGTTTATAACCCTCAGAAGTTGCAAATGAGAATTTGTAAATTCAGTTGGGGGCAGAAAGTCACGATGGCGATCGTGCTTCTGCCGGTTGGTGAAGGTCGCATTACACACCTTCAAATTCAACAATATCGTCTTTATGGAGTTCGTTGTAACGACGATCCTCCAGAATACCTTGTGTTATGGCGTCGGAGAGTACCTTCACAATCTCGGTGGGGTCACGTGAAACGAGATCTGAAATACCGTTATCCTTCCATCCGATGCCTTCTCCGCAGAAAAGCAGATGGGTATAGACTTCAATCTCGGGATCGGTGTACCTTAGCAGGCATCGGGCCGTTCCAGGATATTGTGTCCATAATCCACCCTGGCGTTCACCATCGTGTGTAAATTCGGCGAACGCCTCAATAAATCCCTTGGAGGAATATTTAATCGTCCAACGCATTATGTCACAGGCATCGCCAAGACTGTCGGAGAGGAGTTGGTTAAACTCGCCTTGGAGCCAAAGGCAGAACGCCATTAGGCTGGAGAGGCGGTCATTGTCCAGATCCACAGCCTTAACAGAGAAAAATGTCTTCATACCGTAATCTCCATTGTTGCCTTGATCGACTCAATCAATTGTTCGGGTGTCATCGGATCTGACCATATGGCAGTTGTGGGCGGTGTCGGATTTTTGGGAACCTCCAGTTTCGCCAAGCCATTTTGGTCAATATCCAATTTGAAAGCTTTGTGTCTATGCCGCTTTTTACCATGCTTCGTAAAAACAATTGTCAGAAGAATGCCCGAAGGTTCAAAGCTGGGAATTGAGAATGTCAAGGAATGCACCTTCGCTTCTTTCATGTATTCCAATTCCATGGCCAACGGCAGGAATCGTGTCCATATCCAGGTCATCGTCGCGAGGACTAGTCGGAAAGAGGCCTCCTTGTCTTGTTCCGGGCCATATTCTCTGTCCCCGAAGTTGGTATTCATGATTATTCTCATGACAGTCAATGCTCCTTTTTGGTTGTGATGTGCTTCCGTCACTCATTGTGACCCTATAATATAGTATATATTTGTACTTTTGTCAATAGATAGGAAGTATTAATCCTATATTTTATCTAATTTTGGATAATTTCTCTTATATTCAACCCATTTTTTAAAAAAGTTTAATTTATGTTCTTTCATAACTGAAAGAACCAAAGGTTTTGGGGGACGCAATTTCGCCTTATGCTCGGAGTGTTTTTTATCTTGCTTAGTCGCGCTTCGTTTCGCTCACCTCATCCTGCTGGCTGAGGTTCGGCTTACACTCGCGCTTTGGCGAAAGGTGCTTCCCCCAAACCCCCAATCTTGCTTCAATATTATGTTGTTTTGCATTTTTGACTTATCGTCTTAATCTTAGTAAAATATGAATGACTTATAAACAACTCACGTATCATAGATGTCCGCATTATATCGTAAATACAGGCCTCAGACTTTCAAAGATTTGATTGGCCAAAATCACATCAAAATCACTTTGCAAAATGAAATAGAGCTTGGCGAAATCGGCCATGCTTATCTTTTTTGCGGGCCAAGAGGCTTGGGCAAGACGACTTCGGCTAGGCTTTTTGCCAAGGCGATAAACTGCGAAAATCGCAAAGAAGGGGAGAGCGAGCCATGCAATGAGTGTTCTTCGTGCTTGGATGTGATAAATAGCAGTTCTGTGGATACGATTGAGATTGATGCGGCATCTCATACCGGTGTGGATAATGTCAGAGAAAATATTATTGAGAATGCCAGATTTACACCCACCAAAAGCAAATACAAGGTATTTATTATTGATGAGGTACACATGCTTTCTACGGCGGCTTTTAATGCCTTGCTCAAGACATTGGAAGAGCCGCCGGCTCACGTGATATTCATTCTCTGCACTACAGAAACGCACAAGCTGCCACAGACTATTATTTCTCGTTGCCAAAGATTTGATTTCAAAAAAGTTTCCATGGCAGAAATGCTTGATTTGCTCAAATTGGTAGTAAAATCAGAAGGTAAAAAAGTAACAGAAGATGTACTCAAAAATATTGTGACACACAGTGAGGGTTGCGTTCGTGATGCCGAAAGTCTTTTGGGAAAAATTCTTACTCTCGGCGATGATATAGATATGGATTCGGCGGAATTGGTTCTGCCTCGTACGGATTTCAAAAGCATCACTGACTTTTTGAGTTTTTTGGGTGAGAAAAATCCAACTGCCGCTATTGAATTGATAAATAAATTAGTGGAAGACGGTGTGGATTTACAGGTTTTTGCAGATGGACTTATAGAATTTCTCAGAAAGATTTTGCTTCTCAAGGTTAATTATAATTTGAATGACTTTGGTATTGAGCTTGATGAAGATAGTCAGAAGTCTGCTGAAAAATTAGCAGAAGTATTTACTTATGAAAAATTAATTTCCATTATTGAATTGTTCATGGAAAAAGCTCAAGAATTAAAAAGCGCCACTATCGTGCAATTTCCTTTGGAGATGGCGGTTATTCAATTTGATAAAAATGTAGTGTGTGAGAATAGAGATATTAATCCGGCTAGTACTGGCAGGGGAGTAGTTATGAGAGAAGATGCCAAGTGTGCTGAGCCTACACCTCCAAAAGAGGTTTTTGATAAAGCTAAGGAGAAAATTCAAAATTTAAATCGGATTCAAGAAGCTGAGAAGATTGAAAAGACTAAGGTTGAGGAAGTGGCGGAAGAATTAAAGAAAGAAGATGAGATTATGGAAGAGGTTTCAGAAATTAAGATGTCAGATGACGAAAACAAACAAAAAACAAAAACCCCGATAGATTTAAATAAAGTAAAAGAAAATTGGGTGCAGATTTCTGAAAAGTTGTTTGAGAAAAATTTTACTTTGTCATCTTTACTTAGGATTAGTCAGCCGCTTAGCGCCAAGGATAATGTTTTGGAAATTGCCGTCAAAAGCCAGTTTTACAAAGATAGGCTGGAATGCGCGAGTAATCGCAAGGTGGTTGAGGATGTGATATCTGAGGCCATATCGGCGCCAGTAAGCATTAGAGGAGTGGTTCAGGAGGATTTGGTTATTCCGGAGTTGAAAGAGAAAGTGGATCGCCCAGTATTTGGTGCGGATCCTGCCATGTTTAAATCCAAAGCTGAAGCTGATGTTGTAGTAACCAAACCATCGGTGCCTACAGATGTTGTGGCTGATGTGATAGGGATGTTCTAATCTCACTTGATTTTTTTGCTATTTTTTGTTAATTTATAGAAAGCACTATAGTGCTTTTTTGGATTAAATTATTTTGCGGGACCTGCCCGCATTGCTACGCAAAGCGTTGCAGGCGGGTCGTCCAATGGATAGGTTTAATAGATATATGCAATTTTATTACACTTATGTGTTAAAGAGTTTGGCGGATGAAAGATATTATATTGGATTTACTCAAGATTTAAGAAAAAGGATTTATTTGCATAATAGTGGACAAGTAAATTCAACAAAGGAAAGGCAACCACTCGAGTTGGTATATTATGAGGCGTGTTTAAGTAAACAAAACGCTATTGAATTGAAAGGGAAAAACAGCTTAAGACTGGTTTTGGAAGAGCATATTTAAAAAGAAGATTAATGAATTAATATAATGCGGGATCGTCTAATGGTAGGACGCAGCTCTCTGAAAGCTGTTATCTTGGTTCGACTCCAGGTCCCGCAGCCAGTTTCGTTTTTCATTTTTTAAAACCGAATCCCAACCGTTTTTTGGCTTAAATTCAAATTTTTTGCCTTGCAAAATAAAGTTCGAGCCGATTTTTTTAATGAATGCTCGGATTTCCAGAATGTCGCCGCTATTGGCGACTTTTTTGGTTTGTTTATTGGCGGAAAGGAATTCCCGCATCGGTTCGAGCCAATTATTTCCCGTTTGCCTGATTGACTGGATTTTCTCCTCAAAAGCAATTTTCTGATTGATGAGTTGTTCCTTCTTCCGCAAATAGTCGTCCTTATCGAGTAATCCTTCTAATCGATCATCGAGCAACTTATCTAGCTTGCTCTCTATGGCTCCTATTTGCGTTTTTACCTCGTCAATCAGACCTACCGATGACTTCATGTCGCTTTTTTGTTCCTCATCGAGTTTAGCGAGCATCTTGTCAATCCAGTCATCTGGCAAAGAAACTTTTTGAAAAAGGCCATGGAATTGCTCCAGCAGTTTTTCTTCGCGGATATACTTTTCGTCGCAGGCTCCAAGCTTTTTCGTACAGCGATAATAGATATGGCCTTTTTGCCGTTCGGCGGTAATGCAGGCGCCGCACTTGCATTTCATAAGTCCAGTAAAAGCATAATCGTGTTTGTCTTGCCCGAGCGGCCGTCCTCGGTTTTTCATTACCGCCTGAACTTCATCAAAAAGCTTCTTGGAAATAATTGGCTCGTACTTGCCTTGGTAGATTTCGCCATTAAACTTGAATACTCCGCAATAAAAGGGATTATTCAATATGTTAGAAATCATGCCGACAGTCAGGATTTTGCCGCGCTTGCTGGTCAGGCCAATATCGCAAAACTTATCTTTAAGAAATTTAAGCGAAAATTCTCCCGTGTTGTACATCTTAAACATCTTTATCACGAGCTTGGCGCGCAGAGGATCAATGAGCACGGTTTTAGCTGTTCGGTCGTTAAGATAGCCGATGGGCGCTTTATTGGGATATTCGCCGCGCCTTAACTTTTGCCTGAAACCACGTTTAACATTTTCGCTTAAATTATCAACATAGTATTTGCTTTGGCCGAAAGCGATATTGAGCATGAATTTCCCTTGCGGAGTATTCTCAAACCAAAAAGTCGGGAATTTTAGCGTTTTGATCTGGCCGATATCCACCATGTAGATAATTTTTCCACCATCAACGCTATTTCTGGCCAATCTATCTGGGTGCCACGCTAAAATTCCGTCGGCCTCACCTTTTTCAATCCGAGCGAGCATTCCGCCGAAAATTTTTCGGCCTGGTTCTTTGGCGGTTTTGGACTCGCAGAGCGAGTCCGCAATTTCCAATTTTTCTTTGGCGGCTAACTCCTTCAACTCCGCGAGCTGGGCTTCAATTGAAAGAACTTGACGATCCTCTTCGTCTGTCGACTTGCGGGCATAAAGAAAGTATTTCATATTTGTATTGAATTAAAGAAAAAGAAAAAGTTTGATTCTGGCGTTCCGATTGTAATCGGAACCAAGGCAAAAAATTTGAATTTAAGCCAAAAAACGGTTGGGATTCGGTTTTAAAAAATGAAAAACGAAACTGGCTGGGTGTTTATGAACAAATCCGAACCGAATTTAAACAAAAATCATGATCGGGCGGGCGGAATCCCCCCCAAACCCCTCCTTCCGCCCGACCTAAACATCTGGACGGCTGAGGCGGAATAAAACCGCCAAAGAACCAGATTAAAAAAATCGGCTCGAACTTTATTTTGGCCAGAATCAAACTTTTTCTTTTTCTTAATGCAAAATTTCACTTACATATTGTAGTATACTACAATATTGTTAAGATATACAATAATTGTTAAAATGACTGTGGATAACTATGCATAAATTAAGTAAAAAATTAGCGTATAATTTCAAGAGAATAAGAGAGGAAAAAAGTCTTACGCAAGGCGATGTTTTTCGTTCTAGTAAAATAGATCGCGCCTATATATGTCGAGTCGAGAGTGGTCAAGTTAATCCCACATTAGAAAATTTAAATAGACTAGCTCACGCTTTAGGAGTGGAGGCGTGGGAGTTATTGAAATAAATTTATGGAAAAAAGATTTGAAAGCGGTCGATTAAACAACGATGACGCTCTAAAAGAAGCCCAAAGGCTACAAGAAAAATTGAAAGAAAAATATCCTGAGAAGGGTGAGGATTTTTCTCCTGATGATTATCAAGTCGAAAGCGATATTTTGGACGTGGAAAATGCAGATCAAAATATTGATAATTCCGACATCCCTATTCCTCCCGAACTACTACCTGAAGTGGTTGAGAGAATAATGGAAAAAATACAAGATATAAATAAACCGGGGACAGGATTTCATTCTGTTAGAATACTTGAAGATGATAATTCCACCATTAAATTAGGCGGTATACTTCGAAAGGGTTTATTAGGAAAATTGAATCCTAACAGTCCTGAACAAGATTGGGTTAGCGCTGTTAGAAAAAAAATGGGGGCCGTTGTTTTTTTCAATATTGTTGGTCGGGATTTAAGAAAAATCGAAGACGCCCATTGGTTTAGACCCATTGGAACAAGCCAAACCTCCTTGGGAATAATTTTTGATACAGCAGATTTTAAGGAAAATACTGAAATTGCCAATTATGCATTGGATTATGACCTTGGCAAAAGAGAAAAATTACAGTATAAAAGTAATACTTTCGGAGCCCATGCTAGACCAGGATCAGAAAGAGAAGAATATTTTGAAGAAGGAGACAGAAGGATTCCTGACTATTCTGAGGGCTACGCTTTGTCTTTTCGAATTGCTCCAGACCGGTTTAAGGGTATTGTAATAAGAGCCATGGCAGAACAGACAGAGGAGGAAATGGATAATTTATATAAAAAACAACCATATGTCCCACAAGAAGTTTTAAGAAAAATACATAGGTATAAAGAAGTTGATGATGATGAAAGCAAACAAAATAAAGCAAATGAAATAGCTACATTAATGAGAAAGATTTATGGAGACCGGGTTGATTTTCTTCTGCCAATTTATGATGCTCACGGCAATCTATTATGGCCAAGGCAGATAAGTTACAATGAAGTAAGGGAAATAGTTAAAGAAGGAGAAAAAAATTCGCCGCCAAAGAAAAATTGAAAATTGCTATTTCGCCTCAGCCGTCCAGATGTTTAGGTCGGGCGGAAGGAGGGGTTTGGGGGGGATTCCGCCCGCCCGATCATGATTTTTGTTTAAATTCGGTTCGGATTTGTTCATAAACACCCAGCCATTCGGAATTTCCGGCGCTTAGCGCCGAAGTCCAGCCCAAATTTGGCTCACTCAAAAATTTGAAAATTTTGTTTCACTCAGCCAGTTCTCTACCCAAAAGAAAAAAGCCTCACTAGTTTAGTGGGGATTTTTTCTTTTTTTGCTTCGTTTTCATTGTCTATGAAGCGGCTTCCTCTGTTGTTTTTTCTTCTGTAGCAACTTCAGGAGTTTCCTCTGTTGTTTCTTCTGTTGTATCTTCTGTCATGGTATTTGGTATCTAGTAGTATCCATTTCTGGACTTAATACGTGGTCACGACCATTTCCCCGTAGGTTCTTAATTAGAGTTTAATCTTAGCACACTAATCGTTAATTTGATATAGCTGGCCTAATTAACCTTCTAAATTAGCTTTTAAAATGAAATAAAAAGATTTTGTTGTATAAATCTTGACTTTTATATCTAATTTTAATATAATGTAATTGTTTTAGAGTCGTTCTTTCTTTAGCCCCAAATGCCTCATCCCAAGAGGCTTGGCTCGACCCTTATGTCTGTGAAACACGAACGGTTGGAACGGTTGATTGATGATAAGGGCGGCCATATATGTAGTGAGGAAGGTGGACGGAATTTAGTTGAATCATCCTGTGGTGTACAACACCCGCCACATCACCGATTCGGTGACATGCTAGTCATTTTTTGTGTACAATGCGCGTGATGTGACGACTAGCATGAAAAGGGAGTGATTGCTGTTTTTCGGTCCACCTTCCTCCAAAAAAGTTTTTTTGCACGACGAGTTGTGTAATGGCGAGAGGAACACCCTCTTCCAGCACCCCCTCGCTATTGTCAATTTGTCGTGTACCTAACCCCCTCGGAGTCCCAACTCCCGCCCGACGCGATCACCCTCCAAGATCATCGCGTCGGGCCCTCTTTTTTTTACGCTATTTTTGAAATTAAATTTTAAGCGTATTCTAGGGCTTCAGGGATTTGTGGTTGCAAGATTATATAAAATATGCTATTATACTGCAGTAATGCAGAGACAAACCTAAGAAGATCCTTGGGTTTTTATAATATAAATTATGGCCGAAGAAGTAATACTTCGTTTTGATGAAGTTTCATTTGAATACGCATACAAAAAACCTCTTTTGGAAGAGGCTAGTTTCAGTGTGCGCAAGGGCGCGAAAATTACTTTGATGGGCCAAAATGGTGCCGGTAAAAGCACGATTTTTAATCTCATCCAGGGAAAAATTAAACCGCAAAAGGGGAGAATTTCTATCACCAACGACGCCACCATTGGTACGGCTAGACAGACTATGGATAGAGATGATTTGGAGTTGACCGTGGAAAAATATTTTGCCAAGGCGTTTACTATGGTTCCGGGCAATCTCAAAAGCAGGATTAGCAAGGTTTTGGAAGCGGTTAATTTGAATATGCCTTTGGAGAGGAAAGTGGGGGATATGAGCGGTGGACAGCAGGCCAGGTTACTTTTGGCTTATGCTTTGATTCAGGATCCGGATATTTTGTTGCTTGATGAGCCGACCAATAATCTTGATTCTGACGGCATTGATCACTTGATTACTTTTCTGGTGATGTACGAGAAGACGGTTATAGTAATTTCCCATGACGCTGATTTTCTTAATTGTTTTACGGAAGGAGTCATATACTTAGACGTCTTTACTCACAAGATTGAGGCTTATGTGGGCGATTATTACTCAGTGGTGGAAGAAATTTCCAAAAGGATTGAGAGAGAACAGATGGAAAATGCCCGCGCGGAAAAATTAATCAGAGATCGCAAAGAAAAAGTTAATTTTTTTGCCAATAAAGGTGGTAAGATGAGAAAATTAGCCAAGAAACTCAGAGATGAAATTGAAGAGCAAGAAGACAATATTGTGGATGTCAGACGAGAAGACAAAACCATTAGAAATTTTACCATTCCTGAACAAAATATTAAGACCGAGGTTGTGACGATCAAATCAGTTTTGTCTTTTTATAATCATTTGCCATTGCTCAAAGATGTGGACGTGGTGCTTCGCAAGAAGACGCATCTGCTAGTAACCGGTCCCAACGGTATTGGCAAAAGCACGTTTTTGCGTTTTCTTGTGGCTGGCAAGGCTGAAGGCGCTACTATTACTGAAGGCGTCAGAATTGGATATTATAGTCAGGATTTCTCTCAGCTCAATTTTGATGAGACTGTTTTTAATTCTCTCAAGAGCGCTATCCTGGATGATGATATTACGGAGCAGGAAATGAGATCTACGGCGGCAGGATTACTTATTACCGGAGAGTTAATGGATCATACTGTGGGGAGTTTGTCTGAGGGGCAAAAGGGACTCTTGTCCTTTGCCAGATTGGTTCTGATGCGGCCGGGATTATTGGTGCTGGATGAGCCGACTAATCATATTAATTTCCGGCATATTCCGGTTATTGCTAAGGCAATTAATGATTTTGAGGGCGCGATGATTCTGGTCAGTCACATGCCTGATTTTGTCAAACAGATTAGAATTGACGAATATTTGGATCTGAATAAAGTTTAATTTTGATTAAAATAATTAATAAAAGCTCCCTTTTGGGAGTTTTGTTGTTTTTGGCTAATTTGGTCAAAAATGGTATTGACAGATATTTAGCGATGTGTTATGATATAGGCCGAGTGAAATTCGTTGTTTATTTAGGTGCTCAAACCCGAGGGAGAGCGCAACAACAAGGAGAAATGGAAGGAGAGAAGATCATGATTGAGTTGTTGACTAGGCCCAAAACGATGGGCGCATCTTTGAAACCTGTTCATGTGGAACGAGTCCGCGGTGAATGGGTGATTCAAAGGGGAGGATTGTTTGATGCCCAGTGGCGTACCGTGTACGCTGATCCGTCCGAAAGAAGGAAGTGGACGGAGAGCATTAACCAGGCCAAAGTCTTTCCGACGAAAGAATTGGCCGAACAGGAGATAAGGGAGGATAACTTATGAAAAAGACGAGCAGTGCAGAAGTAAAAAAACATAGAGTACTTTTTTCTGTAAAGTTTTGCCAAAGGCTACAACGACCCGCCTACAAGAGGTCGTTTTTATTTTTTTATTTTAAATTGATTTTTTTAGTTTTAGCTTTTCAGTTCTATTTGCAATCAAGATCATCACTGTCCAGGATAGAAAAATCGCGATGGTCATGGCTACGCCCGTAGTAGCTATCTCTTTGAGCATGACAATAGTATCAGCAGGACTTCGCATAGCTGTCAGAAATGGGGGATAGAATACAATTTCACCGCTGATGACATGATCAATTATCAGCATGATCACTCCGCCCCAAAGCATGGTATTGAGCCATTCAATGTGGTACTTCGCGGGAATTTTTTTTCTGACGACCGTAGTAATTACTGCCACGGTTGCTGGTGCTATGAGACAAGCCATAATTATTTTTATTATTTATTTTAATTCCTTAAGTTTTTCTTCCCACCAATCTCGGACAGCCTCAACATGCATTTTTGATCCTGCTTTCCGTAAGTATTTAATCTTCTCCGCGAACACCTCGTGATGTCTTTTCAGATTTTCTGGACTTTTTAGCGCCCACAAAGAATGTTCAAGTTCAGCCTTCTCTTTTTTGGCAAGGAAATTCGGTGATAAGTATCTGTTTGAAGAAACATCAAAATCAATCGGCACAACTTGAGAATTATAATTTTTATTAAATATTTTTTTGGCTAAAATTTTTATGCGTTTCTCCCGTGTTTGTTCGCAGAAAATTATAATATTGGCTTTTTTAATATTTTGTTTTTCAATAATTTGTCTACTATTGATAAAGTTTTCCAAGGTGGACAGAGATTTTTTCTCTGGAATAAAAAGCCAATTCTTGGTTATCGGAGCCAAAAACGGCCTTTGTTTTATCAATTCTGTGAAAAATTTAATTATTTCATCAGCCTCATTTCTCGCGTAAGGCTGTATCATATCAGTTTTTCCGCCACAGCAAATAATCAAAGATTTCTTTGGCTTGTCTTTGGTATTAAGATCGTAAATTTTATTGAAAATTGTTTTTAAATAAAGATTATAATTCTCGTCTTTTGAAATATTTTTGGGTATCCCATACCCGAAAATTAAAAAAATGTTATTCATATGTTTAAATTAAATAAATACTTTAATTAACATTTCTAAATCAAGGCTCTTTATCTCGTTTTTTTAATAATTTTATTATCCCGTTATCTGCATCAACCTCTACCAAATCCCCATCTTGGAAAATCCGTGTCGCCACATTGGTCCCTACAATACAGGGCTTTTTCATTTCACGCGATATTATTGCTGCGTGGGATAGTAATCCTCCTTGATCCGTGACAATCGCACTCGCTTTTCGCATAGCCGCAACAATGGCGGGATATGTATATGGCGCAAGTAAAATAGCACCTTTTTTTATTTTGGGAATATCATAAATAGAATGTAGAATAAAGACTCTCCCGCGGGCTTTTCCAGGCGATGCCGACAATCCTTTCACGGCGTTTATTTGTTTTATTTTTTTCGTTGCCCCTTGTTTGTTTATATAACTTTTAAGTTTTTGACCAGTAAATAGATGAGTCCCTAAATGATCCCACACTAACGCCGCGTTTTTTCTTAACTTTAATTCTTGTCGTAATTCTGCAGAAACACCAGTCACTATGAATTTTTCTACTTCATGTATTTGTAGTTCAATTAATTGTTCAAAGGTGAGATTAAGTCTTCTGGCAAGTTCATCCCATAACGGCTGTAAGAGATTTAATGATTTCATAACATAAGGATCATCATTATTGGCAACAAAAGTCCAACGACGCAAAGTATCTATTTCCCTTTTTTCTTCAGTTGATAGCTTCAATGATTTGCATATTTTACTAAATTTTTTTCCCGTGTCTTGTAATTCTTTTATTTCTGATTTTAAGAGATTATATTTTTTTTCGTTGCGAGCTAGCATATTAACTTTTTGCAAAACTGTGGTGATGGACAACGGGTTTGATTGGAATGGCATCATAAAGACGGAACCGAATCTTAAACGGTATGAATTAATGAGTCGTTTTAATTTTTCTTCGCTTATTTTATCCCGCTTTTTTTGAACTAAGCGAAGTAATGAGACTTTTTCAAGGTGCGATTCAAGTCCCCATGGAACTGAAAAGATTACTGTTAAAATGTGACGTTGAGCTATTGGGTCTGTTGTTTTTGTGTTGACTATTTCAATAATATCATCGGTATAAAATTTATCAAGAAAGACGGCAGTATATACAAGAGCATTGATGGTAGCTAACTGATCAACGCATTGTCTAAATGCATGAAGTATTTTTTGATTAGTCAGTCCTTTAAAATTTATTTTTCTATTTTTCTCTGCCCATGCTAGAAAATTTTTATTGAGCTGGTAATATTCGTTTGCTTTTTTCAGTAAGGTACCTGGTGATTTTTCTTTTTTATTTTTTAAAGTACATATATATTTATCTACCTCTTCTGATAACCACCAACGCGCTCCATTGAACTGTCGGTAGTGAGATGGATTGAATCGTATATTAAAAAATTTACCAATGATTCCATTTTGGTAACCACGAAACACTGTATCAATAAAAAGAATGGGGTGATGGGTGCCGCTATATGTAATTGTTTGCCAGTATTTATAATTATTATTCATATTATTTTAATTTTTTGCATATAAGTTATTCTGAGCGGAATCGAGTTTTATCTAGGTTGTTTTTATGCAAATTATTTTGTATTATCATCATTAATAATGTATATTATACACATTACTAATTTTAATTAAATTACAAATTTCTTGCCCTAATTATAATCAAAATGGCCACAAAAAGCAACAAAAACTATGACATAGCCGTAATCGGAGGCGGTCCGGCTGGAATGATGGCCAGTGGTCGTGCAGGCGAGTTGGGAGCTCGTGTGATTCTACTTGAAAAAAATAAGAGCTTAGGAATTAAATTGCTCATGACTGGACACGGTAGATGCAATATTACCAACAAAACTGATGACATCAGAAAATTAGTAGAAAAATATGGTGTCAATGGTAAATTTCTTTTTTCTTCATTCAATAAATTTGGTGTGGAGGAAATCATGGAATTTTTTGAAAATAGGGGAATGGAAACAAAAATAGAGCCAGGTAATCGTGTTCTGCCCGTGAGTGACAAAGCTCAGGATGTGCTTGGTGTGCTGATTGGATACTTAAAAGATTCTGGCGTTGAGGTGAAAGTTAATTCAGAAATAAAAGAAATTATCAAGAAGAGCAAGAAAATTGAAAAATTAATTTTGGCAAATGGTGAAGAAATAATTGCAGATAAATATATAATTTGTACGGGCGGTAAGTCGTATCCTTTGACTGGTTCCAGCGGTGATGGCTATAAGTGGCTCAAAAAATTGGGTCATGAAATTGTTGAGCCTTTGCCGGCACTTACGCCAATTGCGCTCAAAGATAAATTTGTGAAGGAATTGGAGGGTGTGAGTCTGAAAGATGTCAGTATCTTTATATATAAAAATAATAAAAAGATAGAGTCGCAAATCGGCGAGGCGATTTTCACTTCAGATGGCATGAGCGGGCCATTGATTCTAAATATGAGCAGAATCGTTGGGAAGAATTTATCAGAAAATTTGAAATTAAGAGTAGACTTTTATCCTCAATTGGATTTTGATAAATTAGATCGTAAAATTCAGGCTGATTTTCAAAATGATAATAATAAATTATTTAGAAATTTTTTGGAAAAGTTATTGCAACCAAAATTAGCGATGGTAATTTTGAAGTTATTCGGAATTAATCCGGAGAAGCAAGTCAATTTGGTAACCAAAGAAGAACGTAAAAAATTAGTCCATTTGCTCAAAGAATTTGATTTGGAAATATCCGGCTTAGGCGGTTTTGAGAAGGCCATGGTTACTTCCGGCGGGGTTAAATTAATAGAAATTGATCCCAAAACTATGAAATCAAAGTTGATTGATAATTTATATCTGGCCGGAGAAATTTTGGATCTTGATGGTCCGACTGGAGGATTTAATTTGCAAATTTGTTGGAGTACCGGGTATGTGGCAGGGGAGAGTGCAGTGTCTTAACGACTGAATGATAATAAAAAACGTCCCAATTTGGGACGTTTTTTAATTATGAAAGTTATTTCATTGCTGATAGAATAATTTCAAGTTGCATTCCAAGATATATGCCAATGCCTAGAGTGGCGACATATACGATGACAGCTAACAACTTAGAATACCAAGTCACTTGATTCCATTTGATGGACATAAATTTATTTGATTAATCCGCTAAATAAAGTATAGAACATGCCAATGGCCGAGGCGCCCATAATTCCAAAAGTGATCCAGATGAGGGTGCTAGAAAGCTTACCACTTTTGTATTTGCCCATAATTTTTTTGTTTCCGGCAATGCGGGCAATGAGAAATATCAAAGGTACGGCGACGACACCATTGAACACAGCCGTAAATACCAATGCCTTAATCGGGTCAATACCTATGAAGTTGATGGCCAAGCCAATAAGCGTGGCAATGGTAATGACTCCATAGAAGCCATGAGCTTTTTTTAATTTAAGATTTAGCCCTTCTTTCATGCCAAAGGCTTCCGAGAAAGCATAAGCGGCTGATCCGGAAAGTACTGGCACCGCAAGTAATCCTAGGCCGATAATGCCAGTGGCAAAAATTAATTTAGCCAGAAATCCGGCATATGGAAAAGTTTGGACGAGAGGTTCCAGGGCTCTGGCGGCATCTGCGGCCGAATTAACATTGAAGATTCCATTGCCATGAAGCACGGTAGCAGCCACAACGATTATTGACCAAGTGGCAAAATTAGAAAAAAGCATGCCAATAAAATTGTCTAGTTGTAATTTTTTGATGAAATTTTTGGTAATGCTTGGCCTGAGTTGATGTTTGTGAAATAAATGTTTGACTTTTTCTTCTTCAACTTCTTCTGATGCTTGCCAGAAAAACATATAGGGAGAAATCGTGGTGCCCAGGACGCCGGTGATGATGAATAAAAAAGCGAAACTAAATTCTATATTTGGCACAAAAGTAGCGTGTAGGATTGTCTGCCAAGGTTGATTAATAATAAAGACGGTAATCGGATAAGACAAAAGAGCCAGAGCCAGCCATTTCAGGATTCGCGAATATACCCTGTAAGAAGTAAATATTTCTAAAATTAGAATTACGGCTGTAAAGCCCAAAGTCAGAATTATGAGATTAAGCGGGATGAGAAGTTGCGCGGCAGCTGCCATGGCTCCGATGTCAGCTCCGATATTTATCGTGTTGGCCGCCAGTACCAGCAAAACGGCAATATATAAAACTTTTTTATTGTAGTTATCTTTTATTACGGCTGCTAATCCTTTTCCGGTGACTGCTCCGATACGGGCGCAAGCTTCTTGAGTGGCTACCATAAAAGGCAATATAAGGAGTGCGACCCACAATTGTCCATAGCCAAATTGTGCGCCAGTTTGAGTATAGGTAGCAATTCCCGATGGATCGTCATCAGCTGCACCAGTTATGACTCCTGGGCCGAGAATTTTGAAAAAACGTTTGATTTTGATGGAAACTTTGGACATGAATAACAATTATTTATTAAAAATGATGAGTTAATTATAGCAGAATTTATGGGATGTGAGAAATTTGTCGGTTGACGAAATGGTGGTAATAAATTAGATCCGTCAAAAGAATCAACTTTTCAAAAAAAAATGAGGACGCCGCGTGTAAACGCAAACGTCCTTGTGTAATTGTTTATAATTAAGTATTTTTAATACTAAATTTCTAACAGGAATGAGCTTCAGTCACGGTCAAGTGACTAGGTGGCTAACTGTGGCAGACAATCGGGATCGGCTCCATACAAACTCTTCGTCTTTGAGTAAGCCCGCGCTCGACAGCCGCCACAATAAGACAAGTAGGGGCAATTTCCACAAGGCTGGTCGTATTGGTTCCGTGCCCTAATTTGCGCAAGGATGTCAGATCCAAGCCAAATCTGTCTCAGGCTTTTCTGGAAAATGTTGCCAACCGACAGACGGAAAAATGGACAAGGAACAACGTCGCCATCTGGCAGAATTGAGCAGGCCGCGATTCCGGCTGTACACCCGCCTCGATTGCCAAGGTAGCGATCTGAGTGTTTTTGATCCAACATGGCGGCAAACGGCGAAGTGAAGCGTAAAATTTTTCCCTCTTGCGCTAGACCAAAGAGTTTACGAATCGCCCATTCCCGTTGCTCATTGCTCAGCATCAGTTGATTGCGATGTTGGACTGGAACGCAGAGATTGAAGCCAATATCCAATTGATTGGTGTTAGCCAAATCAACCAACCAATCAATCTTATCCAAATTGCCCGGATGAACGGTGGCAAAAAGGTAAGCTCCGATACCTGCGTTTTTCAGTCGCAGGGCGGTAGTCACAATCTGATTGGGCAAAGTCTCACGTACACCGGTCTCCTCGGGTTCGATACTGAGATGAACCAGGCCAAAACCCCTAAGCAGTTCTGGCGAGTACCTACCAATGAGACCGTTGGATTGAATCACCGGCTTAACCTCGGGTTGATAGCGTAAAAAGTATCTCGCCAAACGATTGAATTCCGGATGCAAACAGGCTTCGCCTCCAGATATCACCAAGCGAAAAATCTTGTATCGCTTAGCAAAACTCACAAGCCTTATGATTGAACTAAACGGCAAATCAATGATGCCGTGTCCTCGGTTATAGCAAATCTGACAGTTGAGATTGCAACGGGTCGTAATCTCAACTTCCAAGATATGCAGACCCAAGCTCGCAACGGAAGTCGCAGGCATGATAAAATCCTCCCTGTTTATAGACTTCAGACCAGGCACGACAACCCGATTGGCATCGCGCTTTCTTGAGGCAGTCCTGGCATTTCTCCGGCAAACGGTTTTCCAAGACCAATTTTCTGAAGGGTTGGAAACCGGCACCGTTGGCCCAGATTTCCTGCTCATCGCCATGAATCATGTTGCCGCAGCAATAAGCCTCGCCCCGAAAAAAATTGCATGGATATACATCGCCCGAGGCATCAATAATAAGCTTGTATTTGCCGGCTGCGCAATTGGGCAAAAGCAACGGCCGATCGTAATACGCCCGATCATTGATGTAAATGCTCTGAAATCCATGCTTTAGAACCAACTTCTCTGACGGGATTTCTTTTAGCTTTGACTGATAATCCTCCAGCAGTTCAGGCGTTACCTCGCATGCCAACAATCGGTAATTATTACCGAAAAGAGATTGGATGGCAAATGCGGGCGCATACTGGTCAACTCGACCCAGAGCGTTGAAGTAGCGCCAGACAGACAAAAGTTGTTCGTAATTGGCTTGAACCAGAAACATGTTCAATATCACTTTGGTTGAGGTGGTTTGGGCTAAAGCGATATTTTTTTCAAGCAAGTCAAACGCGCCCTTGCGTCCGACAACTTGATCATGTACTTGGTTTAATCCATGGACGGAAAAAATAATCTGATTGAGTAGGGGCAGTACCTGTCGCACCTCAATCGTACCGTTGGTGTTCAGACTGGTCTCAAATCCCTCCGCATTAGCCCAGTCAATTAGTGTCGCCAATGGTTGGTAAAGTAACGGTTCACCGCCAGTAAAATCCAGCCTGGTGACGCCCAAGTTTTTCAACTTGCCGATGATTTTTTTCCAAACTTCAATCGGCAAATCTTGATGAGAACAACTTGGGCCGCAACCGTTAAAGCAGAAACAGCAGCGTTGATTACAATTGGCCGTCACCTCAAGCTGTGTCATAACCGGTTTTTGCCAGGCCAGACACAGAAGTTCTTGCTGAGAAAAAACCGATTTAATCATGATTCTTCTCCTTTGCCAAAATCTTCTTCTTCAGCAAAAAATCAACGAAATCATCTGGCACGCCTACCAAGGCCTTATTCTCCGAGAAACTAGCCAAGACTAGCGTCCATAACCTTGCGGCTTCACCCTGAAAAAAAGTGAAATTAAAGTTCAGGTAAATCACCCAAAACCCACCTTTTTCCAACATTGAAGCCGATCGGTTTAAAACAAATCTCTCTGGCATAAGTTATCCTCCATTGTTTCGTATTGCAACCGTGAATCTATAAAAACAGGAAAACCTGAAAAGAGAGAGGGGCGGGTCGTCGACGACGGAACCGACGACCCCGAGGAGTATGATTTAGTTCGAGTTGACCAGGCAGCCGGCTGAAGTCACTTCGGTGACATCCATCTGCCATGCCGGCTGCTTTTCCGTTTTAGCTTTTTTTGCTTTCATTGACAACACCTCCTTTCATAACAGAATAGGTTAACCCTTTTGGGCAATAAAGTATTGGCGGTTCAAATAAGGTTTACCGTCTTGACCTTGTTTGACTTGCCGCCTCAACTCAAGCAAACTGAATCCAGCCTGCTTGAGAAAAGCGGTAATCTCCCCCTCTTTATATCCGCGCTCTCGATGGTGTTCAATAATCGGCACTTGGCCGCTTCCAATTTTATTTATGGTAATTTCAATGTCCCAGAACAAGCCCTGTCCACCCGATCGGTAAACCACGCGATAATCATTATCTTCGTAAACCTGATCGGTAAACTTTTGAGCAGCTAAAATCTTTTCCAAAGGATTGATATCAAATACGAATATTGATCGGTCGGCCAGATTGGCATAAATATTTTTTAAGGCTTTGATTAAATCCTCATCAGTCAATAAATAATTCAATGAATCGTAGAAGCAAGTCGCCAAATTAACTGAATTAATATTATCAATTTTAAAATCTCGCAGATCAGCCTCAATGAATTCGGCGGTCGGCAACTTATGACGAGCGACTTTTAGCATCGTTTGGGATTGATCAATGCCAATTACTTTAAATCCCAAATCGTTTAATATTTTAGAAATATTGCCAGTGCCACAAGCTAAATCTAAAGCTGTTTTTTTCTCAATTTTGTATTTATCAATCACTTCTATTATTAAATCACGCCAAGACAGATAATTGGCGGGATTCATTGATTGATCATAAACATCGGCCAAAATTTGATAATTGTCAGTTAATTTATCCATATTTTACTTAATATAATACAAAGCGTCGCAAGGCACTATGTACAAATTTATTAACAACAAACTAACATATTTACGATAAATTAGCAATTTATTTAATGTTTCTTGATTGACGAAACGGCGATAGTTTGGGATAATTAAGACAAATTTAAAATATTAGATATTATGACACCAGAAGAAGTAAAGAAAAAAGTATTGAAAGATTTTACCTGGGAACCATGGGTCGAACGTCCCATGCGTGCTTTTATAGCGTCTAATTTTAAGGGTGGAAATTCAAAAAAGGCTTTTAAAAAAATTGGTCTGTCAGGATGGGAATATGTTTATATATTTAATAATGGAAGATGGTATAAAGCCAAGGAAATTTATAATTATACTAAGCCAAAAGTTGAGGAGTGGATCAAAAATCATAAACTTTCTGAAATATCAGATGGTTTGGAAAAGTTTTATATCAAAAATAAGATAAGAATATTAGAACTAAGAGAAGAAACAAAAAGAGATGTTCTTGATAAGATGATAGAGATTAATAAAATTTTATCTCAGATAACCACATATATCTGGGTCGCGCATATATTGGAAGAAGTATTATTGCCGAAACTGGAAAAAGGAGTTGCTAAATATATTAAAGGCGATGTTCAAAAATTTATTGGAGACGCTTCATACCCCGAAAAGAAGAATATGCTTGAATTAATGGAAGAAGAAATGCGTAATGGAGCGGATCCTAAAATTTTAGCTAAAAAATATGGTTGGATGAGAGTTAGAGATGGATTTGCTAGGCCTTATACATCAGTTGAAATGGTTGATTATGCCAAAGGTTTAAATAAGGCTACCCATGTCTATAAATATCCAGACATACCCAAGCAATTGAAGGGTTTATTTTCAGAAACGAGAGAATTGGTTTATTTTCGAACGAGGCGAACAGATATTCTGCATGAATTTTTATTTTTAGCTAGGCCAATATTTAGAGAGATTGCTAAAAGGTATAATATTCCATTTGCAGAACTTAAATATTATACAATTCAAAGTCTAATAGGAGGTAAGCCGAGGAAGTATCCTAAAGATTTTAGTTGTATTGGTTACAGGGAGGAGGAGGTATTTTTTGATAAGCCGATATTTTTATTTGATGAGGTGAAGGCAGTTAAGGAAATTAAGGGGGCTATTGCTCAGATGGGAATTGTGCGAGGAAAAGCTCGGGTGATTATGAATGTTAGTGAATTAAATAAAATGAAAAAGGGCGAAATTCTAGTGACCTATATGACTTCGCCAAATTTTTTGCCGGCCATGAAGCTGGCTTCTGGATTTGTGACTGATGAAGGGGGACTTACTTGTCATGCAGCAATTGTGGCTCGTGAAATGAAAAAGCCTTGTGTGATTGCCACAAAAATCGCGACTAAGGTGATTAAGGATGGAGATTTGGTAGAAGTTGATGCCAATAAAGGGATAGTAAGAATTATAAAATAATATGAAAATATTAGACAGCGTAAAAGAAGATGATTTGACTTATTTTGGCTATCGGGCAGAACCGTATTTTGCGGCCTATCTTACAACTGCCGGTATGCAAAATAAAAAAAGATCTATAGAACTTTTTGGAATAAAAACAGTTGTCAGGTGGCTTCATTTAAATTATTATCTTTATCAGTTTAGAGAAGATCTTATAAAAATTGAAAATGAAGTAAAAAGTAAATTAGAGAAAGAGGGGAATCGGTATGTTGATGGTTTAATTGAAAAATGCATTAAGGCTGGAAAGAAATTACGTAAAATATCAATTAAATTAGGAGAGGAGGCAAATACCTTAACTGATAAGAAAAAATTAGCCAAGATTTTGTCTGAATACAGACAGGCCATTTTGGATTATACCATTTTCTATCAATTAACTTTTTTTGAAGGAGCAATAATGCGTATAGCTCGCAGTGTCGTGGAAAGTAATATTAAGCCCGGGCAGGAATTTGAAGAATTATTCGGACTTATCTCTGTTGCAGACCGTTTGACGGAAGCTGAATATGAGCAAGATGATTTCTTGCGAGTAATCATGACAGAAGACAAGGATAGGGTAAATATGGCAGAAGCACATGCCAAGAGATATGGCTGGCTTTCGGTAAGATATTTTATGGGTGATCCATGGACAAAAGAAAATGTCTTGAAGAGATTGAAGGGTACAGATAGGAGGAAGGCAAAAAAGGAATTAGAAGATAGATTAAGGCACAGGGTTGAGCGAGAAGATAAAATAAATAAAGCTATTAGATCTTTTAGTAAAAATGATAAGCAAGTTATAAAACTAATAAGAAAAATTGTTTATTTACGGACTCAAAGAGGGGATTTTTATCATGAGTCGGCCTCTCATGTAAGACCTCTTTTAAGTAGAGTTGCAGAAGAATTGGGAATTACATATTTAAGGCTGGTGAATCTTTCTCCTACTGAGGCCGTAGATGCGCTTTTGGGTAAGTTTGATTACAAAAAACACGTTGAAGCTCGTGCTAATAATTTTTTGATATATCATGACATAAATAATGGCAATGAAGTGCTTGAGGGAAAGGAAGTTGATGATTATTTAGAAACGCATTCATTTTTAAAAATGAATACAGAGAATGTTTCTGAATTCGTCGGTAAAATTGGGTACAAAGGAAAGATTAAAGGGGTGGCAAAAATATTGAAAACCAATGAGGATATGAGTAAAGTCAAAAAGGGAGAAGTTGTCATTACGGCAATGACAACGGCAAACTTATTGCCAGCTTTGGAAAAAGCCTCCGCATTTGTGACGGATGAAGGCGGCATCACTTGCCATGCAGCCATAATTGCCAGAGAGATGAGAAAGCCTTGCATTATTGGAACGAAGATTGCCACCATGGTTCTTAAGGATGGAGATTTGATAGAAGTTGATGCCAATAAAGGGATAGTAAAAATTATAAAATGAAATCAATCAGTAAATTTTTAATTTTTTCCATCGCCATAATTCTAGTAATTATAGGTTTTTTGTTTGGCATATATTTAGCTCAAATTAATAGTAAAAAAGAGGTAAAATTAAATAATAATTTTCACTACTCAGAAATTAATCAAAAAGATTTTTATGATAATTATTTTGCGCAGGCAGGGGATTGCCAGGATAATTATAATGAAAATATAAAGGGTGTGGTGGTCAATCATCATCTTTTGGCGGGAAAATTCATGGCTCGGGCGTTTTGTGCAGTAGCTACAGATAAAGCGATGACAGTAGTGATAATTAGCCCAAATCATTTTATGATTGGCCGTGGGCAGGCCACGCTTTCCGCTTATGATTTCAAAACGCCATATGGAATTTTAGAACCGGATAAAAAATTAATTCAGAAAATGTCAGACATGGGAATTGCGAATATTGATGAAAGACCCTTTGAAAGAGAGCATGGCATATATAATCTCATGCCGTTTATCAAAAAGGCGATGCCCAATGCCAGGATTGTGCCGATTATAATTAAAGATAATATTTCGGAGGAAAATAAAAATAAGTTAGTCCAATTTTTGTCTGAGGGTTTGCCAAAAAATTCGTTAATTGTCGCTTCACTTGATTTTTCACATTATTTGACTAGCGATTCTGCGGACGTAAATGATGTTAAAACTTTGGAAGTTATAAAAAATTTGGATTATAACGGCGTATCAAATTTAAATAAAAATAATCAGCCGGATAATGTGGATTCCAAGCCGACTTTGGAAATGTTCTTAAGGTTAATGACTTTGGCTAGGGCAGATAATTTTACGCTTTTGGATAATTCTAACTCGGCCAAGTTAATTGGCGATTTAAATATTAGAGAAACGACGAGTTATATCGTGGGATATTTTTTTCGATAGATGCCATTGCGAGCGAAGTGAAACGGAGCGTGGCAATCCCACGGTATCCCCACGGTCGGCTGATTACAGCCTTCCTCGGGATGACAGCTCGGCGGAGTTGTGTTATTATTTAAATATATATTAATTAAAAAAATTTATGGTCAATCAAGCTTTTAATGTGCCCAAAGCACCAGAATCGGCTGAGAATAAATCTCAACCTAAGTCTCCGCAGTCCGGAGGAAAAAAGACTTTAGTCGTCGCTTTGCTCGTGGCGGTGGTGGTTCTGCTCTTGGCAGTCGGCGCTATGGCCGGGTATTTGATTTATAAAATAAATTCCAGTCCGGCGCAGAATAATTCTGATTCAAGTGACTGGCAAAATACTGCCAGCACCACGAATCAAACATCAACTTCTGCCACAACTACGCCAGCCAATTCAGAAATTACCTGGAATGCTCCACAGTCAATCGCCTCTCTTAAATTATTTAAGGCCATGGACGGATTTGATCCGGAAGCAAATGCGAAATATTATAAAGTTGGTTTAATCAATTCCGGAAAATATCAGGGCGGTGAAATTATTCTGGTAAGTTCTCCGTTAAATGGCCCAGCTCTTTACCCTGGATTTTATAGATTTATCAAACAGGGAGATTCCTTGGTATATCTGAAAAATAATTCTGATGAATTGTATCCCGCTGATTCCGGGGCAGACACGTCCAAGTTTACCACAGATGAAAATTACAAAATTTCTGAGTTGAATTCTCCGGAATCTTTCATTGGTTCTCAGCCGAAGCAAATATTTACGTTGGATAAATATGTAAACGCCTTTTTCTCACTAAATGATCTTAAAAAATCATTTACCGATTCTAAATTGGGAGATGTTTATACTAGCGCTTATTATAATCCTACAAATAATGATTTATTTGGAAGAAACGGTTTTTATATTCAGGCGCCAGATGGTACGGTACGAGTTTATTCATTGAAATTGGATATCATGCCGGCCGATAGCAATGTGCCACGGATAACTTGGACTGATGGAAAAGCCAATGCCACGGATTATAGCTATACTGATCGCACTGGATGTGGAAGTGGAAATTACGCCTCGGTTATTCCAGGAACCTTGATTGAAAGTAGTTATTTGAAGATAGTAGGCAAAACGGCAGCAGGGGATGATGTCTATGAATTGAAAGATTCCAATAATAGCTTGCTTAAGGATTTCTATAATGATAAGTATCAGGTTTTTGATGGACAGAAAAAAGTTTCTTATGCCACTTTTGTAGCCAGTCACCCGATGTTTTTCTGGTACGATTCATTTGGGCGTTTGATTAAATTTGAAAGTTCCAAGTATCAGCCATTAGCGGAATGCGGTAAGCCGGTAATTTATCTTTATCCAACTACGGCACAGAATATTTCAGTGAAAGTGGAACCGCAAGGCGGAATGAGTTATAGCGATCCACTTTATGGAAATGGTTGGAATGTATTTTCTGATACCAATAGTAATCTAACTGAACTGTCTTCGGGTAAAAAGTATCCTTATTTATTTTGGGAAGGAAGTGGAGGAATATATGAACAGCCCAAAAAAGGTTTTGTCATTAAACAATTGGAAGTGCATAATTTCTTGGTTTCTAAGTTGGCTCAGTTGGGATTGAACACCAAGGAGACTGCTGACTTCATGGAATTTTGGGAGCCTAGAATGCAAGGTTCATCGTATTATTTTGTAACATTTTTGGGGACATCTGAAATGAATAAGATTGCGCCACTGACAATTGTGCCCAAACCGGATACAGTCATTAGAATTTTGATGGATTTTTCGCCTTTGGAAAATCCGATAAAAGTGGATGGATATAACATTAAGACTCCTATCAGAAATGGATTTACAGTTGTAGAATGGGGCGGAGTTTTGAGATAAGTATTAATAAGTCCAAACAATCCTTGGCCTTTTGGTTGGGGATTGTTTTTTGTAAATCAAAAAAAGTGTGGTGATTTTATTCAGTAAGGTCAGACTTTGAAAATTATTCAAAATATGATAAGATAAAAATTGAATTTAACTAATAAATTAACAAAAGTTCAAGTATGTTAGAAAGTTTTTTCCATCCGAAATCGGTAGCAATAATCGGTGCTTCCAACAAACCAGGCAAAGTTGGCAATGATGTCATGATTAATCTGGCAAAAAATTATAAAGGTGTAATTTATCCTATTAATCCTAATGATGAGATTGTAGAAGGACTAAATACGTTCGCTACAATTTCCGATGCCCCGGAAGTTCCGGAGTTGGCGGTAATTGTAATTCCTTCAAAATTTGTGCCAGAAGTTCTGGAAGAATGCGGAAAAGCGGGATGCAAAAATATCGTGGTTATTTCTGCTGGATTTAAAGAGGCCCCAGGAACCGAAGGCGCAGAATTAGAAAAAAAATTAATTGAAATTAAAGATAAATATAATTTGAGAGTCCTGGGTCCAAACTGTCTAGGCTATATTACAACCTCTCCAGCCGTTAATGCTTCTTTTGCACGGTCGTTTCCCAAAAAAGGCGGCGTAGCTTTTATGTCTCAATCTGGAGCTTTGGGAACCGCAGTACTTGATATGGCACAGGCCCAACAACTTGGCTTGTCCTATTTTGCTTCTATCGGCAATAAGATGGACATAGATGAGATTGATTTGTTGGAATATTTTTCTGCTGACAAAAAAACCAAAGCCATCATAGCATATTTGGAAAATATTGTTGATGGACCTAAGTTTATTAGTACTGCTAAGAGAATCACCAAAAAAAAGCCAGTAATACTTCTCAAATCCGGAAAAACAGAGAAGGGAAGTCAGGCGGTTTCTTCACATACTGGATCCTTGGCCGGATCAACTCAGGCCTATAGCGCTGCTTTCAAACAATCAGGAGTAATTGAAGTAGATGACGTGGAAGATTTTTTTGATTTTGCCAAGGGATTTTCTCTTCAGCAATTGCCTCAAGGAAACAGAGTGGCGATTATTACTAATGCCGGAGGGCCTGGAATTTTGGTGACTGATTTATTGCCCAAGTACGGATTGGAGTTAGCAAATTTAAAACCAGATACCACTGAGTGCCTGAAAGGTAATTGTCCATCTTGCGCCAATACTCACAATCCGATTGATATTTTAGGAGATGCAGACGCCGATAGATATGCTATTGCGCTGGATGCAGCCGTCCATGATGATAATGTAGATTGCATAATCGTGGTACTCACTCCTCAAAAAAGTACTCAAATCAAGGAGACGGCAGAACTTATTGGTAAGGTAAATAAAAAGACCAAGAAAACTATCATTGCTTGTTTTATGGGAGAAAAGGAAGTGGTCAAAAATTATCCGATTTTTAGAAAATATTCTCTGCCTCAATATAATTATCCAATGCAGGCTGTAAAAGTTTTGGGACAGATGTGGAATTATGCTAATTGGAAAAAAGAGAAATTGAATGAGGCCAAAGAAAATCAGTTTGAGAATAAAACGGAAGCAATTGCAAAGGCCAAAAAGATTCTCTCTCAGTCGTCGGTGACCGAATCAGAGGCTAGAGAAATTTTGGAAGGTTTTGATTTTCCATTACATAAAGCTAAGACTGTTAAGGATGCCAAAGAAGCAGTAGAATTTGCAGAAAGTTCAAATTGCTATCCGTTGGCTTTGAAAGTTGTTTCTCCTCAGATTATTCATAAATCCGATGTTGGTGGCGTAAAATTAAATATCAAGAACGCTGTAGAACTAGAAAAAGCAATTGAGGATATGATCAAAAAAATCTCAGTTAATCAGCCAGAAGCAGTGATTGAAGGATTTTTGGTTGGCGAAATGATTTCAGGTATGGAAGTTATTGTCGGATTAAAAAGGGATCCTCAATTCGGTTCACTAATTATGGCCGGTATGGGTGGAACTTATACGGAAATATTTAAGGATATCACTTTCCGTGTTGCTCCTATTACCAAAGAGGATGCACAAAAGATGCTCCAAGAACTCAAGATTTATCCTTTACTCAAGGGTGCTCGCGGTGCTAAGCTGTCAGACATAAATGCACTCGTTGATTTATTGGTAAAAGTTGCTGATTTCTCACTTTTATTACCTCAAATCAAAGAAATTGACTTCAATCCAATCATGGTTCGCGAAGAGGGTAAAGGATGCGTGATTGTAGATACTAGGTTTATGCTTTAATTTGTATTAATAACAAATTTTAGGTGTTCAAAAAATTTTTTCAAACTGTCAATACTCAATCTCAGAGCATCACTTCAGCTGCTATTATAATTGGCTCTTTATCGGTGGTGAGCCGACTGATGGGTATATTTCGGGATAGGATCTTGGCTTCAGAATTTGGAGCCGGAGATGTGCTTGATGCGTATTATGCGGCTTTCAGATTACCTGATCTGGTTTATAATCTTTTGATTTTGGGGGCGGTTTCGGCAGGATTAATTCCGGTCTTTACTATGTTACTTACCAAGCACAAGAATGATGAGGCTTGGAAATTAATCAATAGTATTCTCAACATTCTCTCTGTGGGATTGATTGTGGTTTGTGTCTTGTTATTTATCTCGGCTTCTTGGCTAATTCCCTTGATCACGCCAGGATTCCCGCCGGAAAAAATGGACATGGTAATTCGCTTGTCGCAGATAATGTTTTTGAGTCCGTTATTTCTGGGATTGTCGTCAATTTTCAGTTCAATTCTTCAATCGTTTCGCAAATTTGTGGTTTATTCTATTGCTCCATTGTTCTATAATCTGGGAATAATTATTGGTGCTTTGTATCTGGTGAAGCCATTTGGAGTTTACGGGCTGGCTTGGGGCGTGGTTTTGGGCGCTGTCATGCACATGATCGTCCAATTTGTGCCGACATTTACGGTTGGCTATAAATATACTTTTGATTTTGATTTCAAGAACAAATATGTTGTTCAGGTCGCAAAGCTTATGGTGCCTCGCACTTTGGCCTTGGCTATTACTCAAATTAATTTTTTAATCATCACTTTGGTGGCTTCAACTCTGGCCGCAGGAAGCCTGGCCATATTTAATCTTTCCAATAATTTACAGAATTTTCCTCTTGGAATTTTTGGTGTTTCTTTGGCGGTAGCTGCGCTTCCTGTTTTGTCGGCTTTGACAGCAGAGCATAAAATGAAAGATTTTGTGAAGGCCATGTCTTCCACCCTCCGACAGATTTTGTTTTTTATAATTCCTATTTCAGTGTTGCTCTACGTGCTTCGTGCTCAAATTGTCCGTGTGCTTTTTGGCGCTGGTAGATTTGACTGGTATGATACTCGTCTGACGGCAGCTTGTTTGGCCATATTTTGCATTGGTTTGTTTGCTCAGGGCGCTTTCCCGCTGGTTATCAGAGGGTTTTATGCTTTGCATAATACCAAGACGCCATTTTATGTAGGATTATGCACGATGGTAGTAAGTTTTGCGTCATTGATGTTTTTTCGCTGGGTCTTTGGTTTTGAGAATTGGTTTTCATTTGCCACGACAGCCCTGCTTAGAATTAATGATTTAGGTGGCTTGGTGGATTTCAGGGTTTTGGCGCTTCCGGCAGCAATTACCGTTTCCTCCATTTTTGAATTGGCAATTTTGATGATTTATCTGAGAAAGTCCATAGGCATGCTTGATGGCAGAAAGATAGTTGATTCATTATTTAGAATAGTGTTTGCTTCTTTTGGCGCTGGCATTGTGGCTTATGGATCTCTTTGGTTAATTGATAAGGGAGTGCCTACAGAAAAACTTTGGGGAATTTTTTCTCAAGGTTTGGTTGCAGGTTTGGCCGGCATCTTAGGATTCTGGGCGGTTGGAAGCATACTTAAGATTGAGGAGATGAACACATTTTTTGCTTCCATGAAAAGAAAATTATTCAAGTCTGCCAAGGTGATGGCTGAAGATAGTATTAATGAAGGGAATGGAGGGTAGGTAATTAAAAATTACCAATTTACAATTATCAATTTTTAATGAAATCCGCTTTGGCGGATTATTTGATTTTTGGTCGGTTTTCTGTTAAAATATGTTAGAAAATATTAAATTATTTTGTGTAATTTAGTGTTGTCATCCCCGCGCAGGCGGGGATCCAGGATTTTGCATGTCATTCCGACCGAAGTCCTGTAATCAGGACGTAGTGGAGGAATCCCTTTCATTTTAGAATATTTTCTTTTAATTCCATATTGTCACTTTTCTTTTTTTAGTAAAAAGAAAAGCTGACGCAAAAGAAAAAAGCGCTCGCTGTCAAAAATCATGGCTAGATTTTATGCTTCACTCCTGTAAATTGTCTGACGCTAGACCGCTTGCGACAATTTCCTAGTCGTTCTCGCATAAAATCGCACAAGATTTTTGAACGCTCGCAGGAATGCCCTGTATCCGAAGTACTAATATAAATCTATGTTAGAAAAAGTTAAACAATTTGTGAAAGAATCTTTTGAGAAAGGCATTAACTATAGCCCAACTCAGTTGGTGCATTTTGAGCGAACTATTTATTGGATGAAAATATTAAAGCCAGATGCAGATGAGGCGATGCAAATAGCCGCTTATGCGCACGATATTGCAAGAGGTTTTAGGCAATCAACTTCTGTTGATACATTCAAACATCGTGAATTTAATGATCCTGAGTATCTAAAAGATCATCAGGAGGGTGGAGCTGAAATTATTTCTAAATTTTTGAAGGAAAATGATTATCCCGATGATAAAATTAACCTAGTTTATAATATGGTCGCTCATCATGAGGTTGGTGTTGATGAAAATTCTAATTTATTAATGGATGCAGATAGTTTAAGTTTTTTGGAGAATAATGTATTACATTTTATTGATCAAATACCAAAACAGGGGAAAGAGAAAATTCAAAATAAAATAGCTTGGATGTATGATCGCATATCATCTGAGAAGGCCAAAGAATTAGCCAAGCCATATTACGACAAGGCCATAGAAGCATTAGAAAACTATCAAACAAATGAATAACATCAGAAATTTTTGCATCATCGCACATATTGATCACGGTAAGTCCACACTGGCTGACCGTATGCTTGAAATTACTGGAACAGTAAGTAAAAGAGAGATGAAGGCGCAACTTCTAGATACGATGGACATTGAGCGCGAAAGAGGAATTACCATCAAACTTCAACCGGTGAGGATGAATTACAAAGATCACGAGTTAAATCTTATAGATACTCCTGGACACGTAGATTTCACTTATGAGGTGTCTCGCAGTCTTTTGGCGGCAGAAGGCGCAATCCTGCTTGTGGACGCTTCTCAGGGCATTCAGGCGCAGACTTTGGCTAATCTATATTTGGCCATGGAAAATAATCTGATGATTATTCCGGCGGTTAATAAAATTGATTTGCCCAATGCTCAGCCAGAAAAAGTGATGACTGAAATTGTTAATCTTTTGGGTTGCACCAAAGAAGAAATTTATAAAGTTTCTGGCAAAACCGGTGATGGCGTAGCAGAGTTGCTTGATGCAGTGATTGAGAAGGTGCCAGCGCCGAAAGTTGAGACCAACAAAGATTTACGTGCTTTGATTTTTGATTCTGTTTATGATGAATATAGAGGCGTAATCGCTTTGGTTAGGATTTTTGATGGTCAAGTTGAGTCTGGCAATAAATTAAAATTCGTTTCCACCAATGATGAAATTGAAGCTTTGGAAGTTGGATATTTTTCTCCCAAATATATCAAGGATGCTAGATTGTCCATGGGAGAAATTGGATACATTGTAACCGGGCTTCATAATGTTTCCCAGTGCCGAGTTGGTGATACTATAACTTTGGTTGGTAAAAAAGTGGAACCGCTTCCAGGCTATCAAGAAGTCAAGCCCATGGTTTTCGCTGGCGTATACTGCAAAGATGGTAGTGATTTCAATAAGCTTCGCGAGGCCATTGAGAAATTAAAATTAAATGATGCGGCGCTTAGTTATGAACCGGAAAATTCCCAGGCTTTGGGATTTGGTTTCAGGTGTGGATTTCTTGGATTGCTTCATTTGGAAATTTTTCAGGAACGTCTCAATCGCGAATTTGATTTGGAATTAATTGTTACTATTCCTAGCGTG
Source organism: Patescibacteria group bacterium (assembly GCA_041671305.1). Taxonomy (GTDB): domain Bacteria; phylum Patescibacteriota; class Patescibacteriia; order 2-01-FULL-39-33; family 2-01-FULL-39-33; genus CAIPBY01. Next base: position 24,869 of record JBAZBX010000001.1, on the reverse strand, counting down.
GCTTATAAAATGTTTTTGAGTAATGGCGAGGAAGAGATGGTTTATAGTCCGATGTCATTCCCTGACCCCACTCAAATCTCAAAAGTTGAAGAGCCAATTATGAAAGTGGATATTTTTACGCCTAAGGATTATTTGGGTGCTATCATGAAACTTACTACCGAAAAAAGGGGAATGTATATCAATACGGAATATTTGGATGAGAATGTGGCCATTCTTCATTACTACGTTCCACTCACTCAGATTATTGTGGATTTTTATGATAAGCTTAAGTCGGTTAGTTCCGGCTATGCCTCCATGAATTATGATTTTTATGGCTATGAGGAAGCTGAGGTGGTCAAAATGGATATCTTGGTGGCAGATGAAAAAGTTGAAGCCTTGTCCATGATCACATACAAGGACAGTGCTTATCACGCTGGTAAAAGAATCGTAGATATTTTGAAAGATACTTTGCCCAGGCAACAGTTCATGGTAAAAATCCAGGCTAGTATTGGAGGAAAGATTATAGCTTCTGAAAGGATTTCTGCTTTGCGTAAAGATGTAACTGCCAAGCTGTATGGCGGGGATTGGACTAGGCGCGCTAAGTTATTGGAAAAGCAGAAAAAAGGCAAGAAAAAAATGATGGGCATGGGAAAAGTTGATATTCCCAATGAAGCTTTTCTGGCAGTATTAAAACGATAAAAATCAAATAAAATAAACCCTGATTTATAAGGGTTTGGAAGCTTTCTTGTTTCTATAAAGTTAGCCGAGGAAAGCTGGTCCGATTGTAAAGATTACCATAGACAAGATGACGAGGGCGGAGATGATAATCCAAAAGATTTTTTGCACTGATTTCATTTTCATATTATTTATAATAGAAAAATAACTCATAATTGTCAATTATGAATGCAATTATATTGTGCGGTGGACTTTCCACAAGGCTAGGAGAAATAACCAAAGACATTCCAAAATCATTGCTTGATATCCGAGGCAAGGCTATGTTGGATTGGCAATTAGAAAAACTAAATGATTTGGGTGTAAAAGAAGTGGTTTTGGCTGCCGGTCATTTGGCCGAAGTATTACAGCAAGAAGTTGGAAATGAGAGAGGCGGTTTGAAAATAATTTATGCCATTGAACCACAAAGGTTGGGAACTGGCGGAGCGATTAAATTTGCTTGGGATAATTATGTGCCGGATAATGGCGAGCCGACTTTTGTGCTCAATGGCGACATTTTGGCGTCTGCTGATTTTGCCGGCATGACAAAATTTCTTAGACCGGAAAGCGATGGCATAATTTTGGGAGCAATGGTTGACGACGCTTCTACTTATGGAGTTCTGGATTTTGATGAAAATTATCACTTGAAGCGGTTCAAGGAAAAGGAAGGAATTGTGGAACCTGGATATATAAATGGAGGAATATATTTGTTTAATGATAAGTTTAGGAATTATTTTCCTGATTCCGAGGTTTTTAGTATTGAATATGATGTTTTTCCTAATGTTAAAGATCTTGATGTTTATAAATCTGACAGGCCATGGATAGACATCGGCAAGCCGGATAGATTGCAGTGGGCAAGGAATAATTGGCAATAAGATGCTCAAAAAATGGCAGATTTTACCAAAAGTTGAAGCTGAGTTTTTGGATCAATTTCCAGAGATAAATAATATTACACTTCAACTTTTGTATAGCAGGGGATTTAGAACCCAAAAGGAGATAGATGAATTTTTATCCCCGAATTATGATACTCAGGTATTTGATCCGTACTTGTTCAAAGATATGGATAAGGCAGTTACGCGTTTACTTGAGGCGATCAAAAAGCACGAAAAGATTTTGGTTTATGGTGACTACGATGCTGATGGCGTATGTTCTACCACCATAATTTATATGGCTCTCAAGAGTTTAGGCTTGGATGTAGATACTTATATTCCTTTTCGTGAAAGTGAGGGTTACGGCTTGAACAAAAAAATTGTTCAAACGTTTATCAAGCAAAATTATAATTTAATTATTACCGTTGATTGCGGTATTTCCAACATTGAGGAGATTGCCCTGCTCAAGGAAAATGGTATAGACACTATCATCACCGACCATCATCAGGAACCACCCAAGAGACCGGAAGCAGTAGCAATTATAAATCCCTCGCTTGCTGATTCCGGTTATCCCTTTCCCAGCTTATGTGGAGCGGGTGTGGCTTATAAATTTGTCCAGGCCATAATTTATAAATTAGAAGAGATAAATAGCCCAATTAAATTGCCTCAGGGATTTGAAAAATGGTTGCTTGATTTAGTGGCGATTGCTACGATCGGCGATATTGTGCCTCTTATCTCTGAAAATAGAGTATTTGTAAAATATGGTTTAATTGTTTTGGAAAAAAGCAAGAACATTGGAATTAGAAAGCTTATTGAAATCGTAAATAATAGGTCAGGAAAAATTGATACGACTTATATCGGTTGGAGGATTGTGCCTAGAATTAATGCGGCGGGAAGAATTGAGCATGCCTCGCTGGCTTTCAATTTGCTGGTGGCCAAAAATGAAGAAGAGGCGCAGAAAATGACGGAAATACTTGAGGAGAATAATAAAAATAGACAGAAAATTACGGAAAATATTTTGAATCAGGCGATGAGACAAGTTGAAGATGTCTCTGATGATGACAAAATTTTGTTTGTCATGGGCGAAAAGTGGACGGCTGGCGTAGTTGGATTGGTAGCGGGAAGAATTTCAGATAGGTATCATCGTCCAGTTTTGGCAATTTCCAATGAAGGGGACCCGCTTTCTCCAAAAGGCTCCAGCGAGGCAAGTAAATATGTCGGTTCTGGCAGAAGTATACCGGAATTCAATATTACAAATGCGCTCAAGGAATGCAAAGATTATCTACATCGCTTCGGCGGACATAGCCAGGCTTGCGGTTTTACGGTAATAGGTGATGATAATTTTGATAAGTTTAAGGAATTAATGATTAAACTTGCTACTGAAAAACTTTCTGGTATAGAGTTAGCGCCACAATTAGAAATTGAGACAGAAGTTAAATTATTAGAAATTAATTGGGAGTTATGGGAGGATTTGGAAAAGTTTGAGCCATTTGGTGAAGGTAATTTGAAACCGCTTTTTGCAGCTTATAAATTGAATATTGATGGGGTGCAGACTGTGGGTAATGACGGCAAACATTTGCGGGTGATGGTGAGTCAGGATGGTGGAAAGGTTCATAAGCTGATTGGATTTTCGTTTGGCGATTGGTGTGCAAAATTAAAAATTGGTGATAAAATAGATATAGTATTTGAGTTGGATATCAACGAGTGGAATGGCAATAGGGAGTTACAACTCAAAATTGTGGATTTGAAATTAAGTAAATAATTTTTCACCACTTTTCTTTTCTAGGAAAGAAAAGTCGGGCAAAAGAAAAGTCTTTCTGTCTTTTGCGTCAAAAGCCAGAATGTCAAAAATCATGGCTAGATTTTATGCTTCGCTTCACAATAATTGTCTGACGCTTTGAATACAAAGCTTGCGACAATTTTGTTTGCTCGGGCATAAAATCAGCACAAGATTTTCTAATGCTCGCAGGGGTGCGGGTACGGTTGCAGAATACAAATAAATCAATACAATCATGAAAAGAGCAATATTGCATACAGATGGAGGAGCCAGAGGAAATCCTGGTTCGGCAGGAATCGGGGCTGTGCTTGAGATTGATGGGAAGAAACACGGATACAAAAAATATATCGGTGAGGGGACAAACAATCAAGCCGAATATAAAGCTCTAATTTTGGGTTTAGAGAAAGCCAAAGATGCTGGCGCGGAAGAAGTGGATTGTTTGCTTGATTCTGAATTAGTAGTAAAGCAATTAAATAAAGAATATAGGGTCAAAGATAAGGAATTGGGAATTCTGTTTGTGAAGGTTTGGAATTTGATGCAAGGATTTAAGAAGGTTACTTTCAAACATATTTACCGCGAGCAGAATAAGGAAGCTGACAGATTAGTCAATGAAGCGATTGACGCGCACTTGTCATCCCGAGGGAGTCTGTAATCAGACGACCGTGGGGATCCCGCGGGATTGCCACGCTACGCCGATTACGGCTACGCTCGCAATGACAGCACAAAAAAAATCACCAAAGCGAGAACGCCTTAGTGATTTTTTTGTTCAGACTAGCCTGTAAGCCGAATTCTGTACCCTTGCGGGCGACGATCATCTGTCTGCTAGCGCCATTGCTGGCGTAGTCAAGCTCTCTACTTTATTTGAGATTGCACCAGGTAGAGTTTACCACAAGCATCCCATCGCTGGGCGCCGAGTGATGTAGCCTTGAACTAAGGAGATATCTCTTGCTTAATTCAAAACATCTTCACACTTTTCACCTTTCTCCCTTGCGGGATAGTATTGTCTCTGTGGAACTGGTCCTCATTGCATATTGCTATGCAATGGGTGGGCGTTACCCACTACCGCGACGTCCGCCGAGGCGAACGGGTGTTCGGACTTTCCTCCCCCCGATAAATCGGAGAGTGATCATCCAGCTAACCTGAACAATTGGATATTATCACAAATAATGGATTTTGTCAATTGCAAAATTTTTTAAATTAGGTATAATCTAGATGTCGGTGGGCTAAGTCAAATGACTAAAACCATATGTCAGTAGCGTGAGCGAAAGCAGAATCTCGGAGACGTCTAAATCCGAGATTGCCCGGAAGATATTCCGGGGCATGGGGGCACCACCGACTTGACCCATACACCGCCAGTAAGATAGCGCAACTTTCCTATCTTTTCCTGATCCGTAAAGGATTTGGATGCCAATGGAACTCACGGAAGAACCAATGGTACTGGCGGTTCTTCTTTTTGTCAAAAATTAACATTTGTGGTAGAATATATTTAATTATGAAAAGATCAGAAATCGCTATTTCCGCCAGCTTAGTCCCAATTGACTATATCATGGTGGTTTTGGCCGGTATAACTTCATACTACATCAGATTCTGGCAACCAATTCGGGAAATAAGGCCAATCATTTTTGATTTGTCTTTTTTGTTTTTTTTGAAATTTTCTTTGGTCATCGCCTTGATTTGGCTGATTAGTTTTTGGATAGGCGGATTATACGCTATGTCCAGTACGCGCAGGACGATTGATGAGATATCCAAGATTATTCTTAGCTGTTCTACGGCAGTTATGGTTTTGATGTTTGTTTTCTTTTTCAGCCGTTCTTTGTTTGATTCACGTTTCATTATTTTGGCTGTTTGGCTGATTAGCATAATTTATGTCATTATCGGCCGTGGTGTGATTCGCATGATTCAGCATTATCTGTATTATTTTAATTTTGGCATGCATCGTTTGATCGTAATCGGCAAAAGCGAGTTGGCTCAAGAAGTCATAGATTCTTTTCAGAAAAATATTAAAATGGGATACAAAGTAGTCCAGCGGTTTGACGGCTTGACCGAAGAAGATCAGAAGACGCTTCTGGCTATGAAAATGGATGATAAATTTGATGAAATACTGGTAGCCACTGGAAATTTGACCGAAAAGCAATTGAATTTTTTGAATGATTTTTCTTATATTAATCATGTGACGCTCAAGTACGTAGCGGATATTTTTGAATTTCCCATCAGTAATTTTGAAGTAAGCAATATTTCCGGTTTTCCCATTGTGGAACTCAAGAAAACCAGGCTTGATGGCTGGGGCAGAGTGTATAAGCGAGCATTTGATATTATTACATCTTCCATGATAATCATTTTGCTTTCTCCTGTTATGCTGATTGTGGCCTTGGCTATCAAGATTGACTCCAGAGGGTCGTTATTTTTCTCTTACAAAAGAATCGGCGAGCGAGGAAAGCCGTTTACTTATTTCAAATTCAGATCTATGAGGAAGGATGCTCATAAATTGAGGTTTGATCAGGAATTTCTGAAACAGCACAAGAATTTAAGAGACGGATCTCCTATGATGAAGTTTCAAGATGACCCCAGAATTACCAGAGTGGGGAAAGTGATTAGAAAATTCAGTCTGGATGAATTGCCGGAATTATTCAATGTTTGGATTGGCAAGATGAGTCTGGTTGGTCCTAGGCCACATGAGATTGAAGAAGTAGCCAAGTATGAGAGTTATCACAAGAAAGTTTTGACAATTAAGCCTGGCATGACTGGTATGGCCCAGGTTTCTGGACGAAGTGATTTGGATTTTGATGAAGAAGTCAGATTGGATGTTTGGTATATGGAAAATTGGAGTTTCAAGTTGGATTTAATGATATTATTCAAAACGCCATTTGCCGTACTTAAGAAGAGGAAGGCGGAATAATGTTAAAGAGCCTTAAGGGCTCTTTTTTATTTGCGACGTAGAGCGAGAGAACTACAAAAGTAATCTTTTGTAGTTCAGAGCCGAGGAGCAAATACAGAGTATTCTCTGTATTTGCCAAAAGAGGCTTAATCATCTAAAATAGAGGAATGAAAATCGCTATAGTTCATGATCATTTAGCTCAAGATGGAGGAGCTGAAAGGGTAGTGGTGGCACTCAAGGAAATATTTCCTCAAGCGCCTATTTTTACGTTAATTTATGACAAAAAAAATACCAGTCAGCACTTTTCCGGTATTAAGGTGAATACTTCATTTTTACAGAGGTCTCCTTTTGGCGTCTCTCACTATCAATGGTGGCTACCATTTATGCCCATGGCCATAGAAAGCTTGGATTTGATGGATTATGATTTAATTATTTCCAGTTCTTCCTCTTTTGCCAAGGGAGTTATCACCAAGCCTGGAAGCGTGCATCTCTGCTATTGCTATACACCGACGAGGTATTTGTGGACTAATACCCATTCCTATCTTCAGGAATTAAAAGTCAATCCTGTGGTCAAAAAAATGATTTCTTTTGCTCTCAATCGTTTGAGAACTTGGGACAGATTGGCGGCTGAGAGAGTTGATTATTTTGTGGCTGTTTCTAACAATGTCAACCAAAGAATCAAAAAATATTATCATCGGGACAGTGAAGTGATTTATCCTCCGGTAGATGTTCATAAATATCAAATTTCCAATAATCCCAAAAAATATTATCTGGCTGGAGGGAGATTGGTGCCATACAAAAGAATTGATTTGGCAGTGAAGGCATTTTCCCGGCTGGGAATTCCGCTCAAGGTTTTTGGCGTTGGTCCGGAAATGAAGCATTTGAAAAAGATGGCCAAGAATAACGTGGAATTTTTGGGCAGAATCGGAGAAGAGAGAAAAATAAAATTATTTGAAGATTGTATTGCTTATATTAACCCTCAGGAAGAAGATTTCGGCATTACGGCCGTGGAGGCCATGGCTTGCGGTAGGCCGGTAATAGCTTACAAAGCGGGTGGCGCTCTGGAAACAGTGGTTGAGGGTCTCACCGGAGAGTTTTTTGAGGAGCAGATTTGGGAGGATGTGGCCGACAGGATAATCAGATTTAGGGCTGGGAAATATAATCCCGAGAAGATAAGAGAGCATTCCCTTCAATTCAGCAACGATAAATTCAAACAGAACATTATTAATTTGGTGGGGGAACTCAAGGAATTTTCCATAGATATAAATTAATTCCGTAATATGAGAATAGGCATAGACATCAGATGTCTGATGAATTCCAATTATTCTGGCGTTGGTTGGTATACTTATAATGTTTTGGAAAATTTATTTAAACTTGATCATGAGAATGAATATATCTTATTTTATAACTCCTCCAAAAAAGTAGAATTGCCAAAATTTAAAGGTGAAAATATAACATATAAAGGATTTCATTATCCCAATAAAATTTTTTCCATTCTAAACTATTTCAATTTAGTCAATTTAGAGAAGATGATTGGCGCTGTGGATATCTTTTGGTCGCCGAATCTGAACTTTATCTCTTGGCCGAAAAAAGCTAAGAAAATTCTTACAATTCATGATTTGTCTTTTTTAATATTTCCAGAATTTTTTTCTTTCAAGACGCTTTGGTGGCATAAATTAATTCTTGGAAAAATTTTGAAGGATGTGGATTTGATAGTTACTGATTCCAAAAGCACTAAATCAGATTTGATCAGATTATTGAAGATTTCGGAAGAAAAAATACGGGTAGTTTATTTAGGCGTGACGAATATTTATAAAGTTTATGACGAGAATGATGAGAGACTAATTTCTGTGGCGAAAAAGTACAATCTTCCGGAAAATTTTATTTTTTTTGTTGGGGCGTTTGAACCGAGGAAAAATATTGAAAGTATTGTTGAGTCATTTAGGCTGTTGGAGGGGGATATGACACTTATAATCGCCGGAGCGTCTGGTTGGAAAAATGAGGGAATTCATAAATTAGTCCAAGGTGATAATAGAATTAGACTGCTGGGATACATAGATGAAGAAGATAAACCGGCATTATACAATTTGGCAAATTTTTTGATTTATCCATCGCATTACGAAGGTTTTGGGTTGCCTTTGATTGAAGCCATGGCTTGCGGTTGCCCGGTAATCGCCGGAGCCAATTCTTCGCAGTTGGAAGTTGTAGGAGAAGCGGGATTGCTGGTTGATCCGAATAATTTAAATGAAATTAAAGTCGCTATGGAAAATATGATGGGCGATAGCGAACTGCGAAATAGATATATTAAATTGGGTTTAGAGAGAGCCAAGGAGTTTAGTTGGCATAAAACGGCAGAGGATATTATTAATATTTTTAAATAAAAATATGAAAATAGGAATAGACGCCAGATTATATGGCATCAAGCATCGCGGTAATGGCAGATATACGCAGGAAGTTATTTCCCACTTGGAAAAAATTGATCACGAGAATAAATATTTTGTGTTTTTACGCGCTGAAGAAATGGATTCGTATCAGCCCAAGAATTCCAATTTTCAAAAAGTCGTTGCTGATTTTAGGGCTTACTCTTGGCAGGAACAGTTGTTATTTCCATTTCTATTGAATAAATATAAATTAGATCTGGTGCATTTTATGCATTTCAATGTTCCTTTGCTTTATCGTCGGAAATTTATTACCACTATTCATGATTTGATTATTACGCATTATCCGACTAGTCGTGCTAGCATGCTTAATCCGTTTTTATACAAAATAAAATTATTTTTTTATAATATAATAATTTCTCAGGCAGCGAGTAGAGCCGTTAGAGTGATTACCGTTTCAAATTTTTCCAAAGAGGATATTATAAAAACTTTGAAAATAAAGCCGGAGAAAATAAGCGTAATATATGAAGGAGCAGATTTGGAAAAGATTGATGCGTCTGATTGTGAGAGAGTAATTAGGGAAATCGGTATAAAAAATAATTTTTTACTTTATGTTGGAGCTGCCTATCCGCATAAAAATTTGGAAAAATTAGTTTTGGCTTTTGATTTATTGCTTAGTGAACGGTCGGACTGGCAGTTAGTGTTGGTGGGAAAGGATGGTTATTTTTATCAGCAAACCAAAAAATTTGCTCAAGAAAATTTAAATCAAGAAAATTTATCAAAAATAATTTTTGCAGGATATCTGGATGACGCTAAATTGTCCTGTCTTTATCAAAAAGCCAAATTATATGTATTTCCTAGTTTAATGGAGGGATTTGGACTTCCGCCTTTGGAGGCGCAGGCTAGCAGTTTGCCAATTGTTTCTTCCAATAAATCCTGTTTGCCGGAAGTGCTTGGCGATGGAGCACTGTATTTTGATCCCGAGGATGCCACTGATATAAAAGATAAAATTATTTTGGCGTCTAGTGATGAGAGCTTGCGAGAGCAATTGATCCAGAAGGGATTAGCCAACTTCCAGAAATTTTCCTGGCAAAAATGCGCGCAAGAAATAATCTCTGTCTATTCTCAAAAATAGCAAATTCGGAATAAAATTGTAAAAATTAGTTATCCACAAACAATGACATTTTAGTTGTTCTCAAATGTCATTTTATGTTATAATAATATTAAATCTTAAATTATTTTTTCTCAAAAATTATTACGGTGACAAAGAAAAAGACAATCAGTAAGAAAGTTGGCAAAACAAAGGATAATTTATTGCAAAAAAGTAAGTCCCAGAAGCCTATTTTGCCCAAAAGAATTAAAAATATGCTGGCTACTTCCAAAGCCAAGCTTGTTTTGTTTGAAAAAGACAAACAGCAGGTAAAGATTTCTCCCAAATTAAACAAGGAAATAAATATTTTTATAGCCAAGAATCCTTTGGATTTTTACACCTCTCCGCATCTGATGAATTTATCCGGCCATAAGCATATTGAGAAAATTAAGCCTTCAAACCATAAGCCGGAAATTAGCTATGAAGATTTGCCCGGAGGTAAAATTCTTCACAAAACTCACATTTTTACTTTTATAATGCTGGAAAATAGCGAAATTTTGAAGTTATTTAAGAAGTTAGGAAAAGCGGGTATTTCTAATTTTAGAATGAGCGTCCAGAGAGCGCGATTGGCGTCAAATCCGAAAATTTTTCCGGATAAAAAAATAGATGATTCGGGTGATGGTTTGTGGGGTCGCGTTAAGCAGATTTCATTTATAAATTTTATTGTTTTTATTTTTGCGCAAATCGGCAGAATATTTGTTTTTATAAAATGGCTTTTTAAATATTCTGTATTCGGCTGGAAGTCAGCTTTGGCCAAAGATGAAGTCATAAGCTTTGATTCTAAGGTATTTACTGAAGAAGCAAAAGAGCCATCAGCGCCAACGCAGGCTGTTTATGAAGAAATAAATATGAATTATGGTGATGATTGTTATTTTGATCCGGAGCAGATAAAGTCATACAACAAACACAATGATTTATTTCTGGAGCGTGATGTGCACAGTGTTAAGAAGAAAAAGATCAATGATTTTAAGTCAAATAGGCCGATAGTGAGTTTTAGATTTTCAGCCATTTGGAAACCGGCTTTGAGTTTCGCAGTGGTTGCTCTGGTGGTTATTTTGCCGTTCAAAATAAATGGCTATTTTCACAAAGTTTCTGAGGTCAAGGGTCAAGTGTTGGGACAAGCGGAGTCCGCTCTCTCGGACATTGATATGGCCAAGTCGGCTCTTATCGGCTTCAATCTGACCGGAGCGGAGCAGGGATTGTCATCTGCCAATGAAAAGTTTGTCTCAGCGCAGAAACAACTTGAACAGATTGATTCTCTACTTACAATTTTGGCTGACGCTTCGCCCGTTGGCAATACTTTCAAAAGTGGCAAAAACATACTGGAATTGGGTGATAATCTTTCCAGTGCCGGAGGACATCTGCTTAGCGGTTTGAACGGCTTGATCATTCAAAATGACACTTCACTAACGACCAAAATAAAGAGTTTTCAGGCAGAAAGTATTCTGGCTTTAAACCAATTGGAAACCGCCCAAAATAATTATAAAAACATTGATTTAAATGATATTCCTGAGGGCAAGAGGGATCAGTTTAATCAAATAGGGCAATGGTTGCCGGTTTTCCTTGATAGCCTCAAAGAATTAAATTCCAGTTTGGATTTTGGCATAAGTTTTTTGGGGGACAATGATCTGAAGAGATACTTGGTTGTTTTTCAAAATGATAATGAACTTCGGGCGACCGGAGGATTTATGGGAAGTTATGCTTTGGTGGATTTCAAGTCCGGCAAAATAGACAAAATTACCATTCCGGAAGACGGTTCTTATACGGCCAGAGCCAGATTGACTGAGTTGTGGCAAGCGCCAAAAGCGTTGCAAAAGATAAATGCCAGATGGGAATTCCATGATGCTAATTGGTGGCCGGATTATCCGACTTCGGCTCAGAATATTATGGATTTTTATAATAAAAGCGGAGGACCCACTATTGATGGCGTAATAACTATTAATTCAGGCTGGATGAAAGATTTAATTGCCATACTTGGTCCCGTTGATCTTCCCGGTTATGGCAAAACTATCACCGCCGAGAATTATGAATCAGAACTGCAAAAAAGCATAGAATTAGAAAGCACTGACAAGACCAAGCCCAAGAAAATTCTGGGTGATTTATCCTCGGAACTACTAAAAAGATTATTTGATTCTACTCCGGATAAATATTTGTCCTTGGCGTCGGCGGTTAAAAATGGATTGTCCAAGAGAGAGATTATGATTTATATGACAGATCCGACGCTTCAAAAATTTGTTTATGACCGCAACTATGATGGACGCCTCAAGGACGCATCATTTGATTATCTTAGTGTTGTTTCTACCAATATTGGAGGCGGTAAAACCGATAATGTTGTTAATCAAAAAATTTATCATAAGGCCTCAATTGGTGATGATGGTTCCATTATTGATACGGTTTTAATTAATCGGTATCATTTTGGTCCGACTGATTCGTTTTTTACCAAGCAGACAAGCACGGATTACCTTCGCATCTATGTACCTCAGGGAAGTCAATTGCTCACGGTGGCGGGCTTTGATAAAGCAATTAGCTCTAGCACGAAATTAGAGGATTATTTAAAACCTAATTCAAAATTAGAAGCGGAAAATAATGCATTAGTTGATGGTAATTCCGGTACCAATATTTATAATGAAAGCGGAAAAACCGTTTTTGCCAATTGGCTTACCGTTCCCGCTGGTCAAAACAGGGAAGCGGTCATAACTTATAAATTACCATATAAGTTGGATTTGAAAAAGATTGGCGGTTTGGGAAATTTTATCGGCGCAGCCTTTTCCAATCCGAATAAATCTGATTTTTATAGAATTCTAATGCAGAAACAGCCGGGGCAAAACAATGTTGAGCTCACCAGCGAGATTGAGTATCCCAGTAGTATCAAGCCGGTTGATTTTTCTGCCGGATTAAGTTCTCAAGAAAACCAATTAATTTATTCTGGTAAGTTTGAGGGAGATTCTTTGTACTACGTAAATTTTATAAAAAAATAATTACATATAAAATTATGCCAGATAAGAAAAAATTTCATCATCACAGTCACGAACCTGTAGAAAAAGGAGAAGAAGATGGAGTCGTATTCAAAAATGAAGTTGATACCATGCAAGATGATCTTGCCGGGCTTATAGAAAAAAAGAACAACAAGAAAATTGGATTTTTTAAACACAAGTTAACTTCTGGCAAGAAAGATATTCAGAAAAATTTGGTAGAAGTCTATACCAACGGCAATGGAGAAATTCCTGATTTAACCAAATTAGAAAGGACGCAAAGGCCATTGTGGAAAACCATCACTTATTCTTTGATCGCGGTTTTGTTTGTTCTCCTTGTCATGGCTGGTGTAGGATTTTGGATGTTTAATAACCTCAGTGGCAATACGTCATTTACCAATAAAAATGTAATTCTCAAGATAGAACCTCCACTGAGCGTGGTCTCGGGACAGGAAGGATTATATAAGCTGACGATTATAAATAATGAAAAAACAGATTTGTATGATTTGAAGTTAGCCGCGACCTATCCGGATAATTTTCAATTCGTTTCTTCCTCCCCGAAAGCCATGGGAGAAAACAAGAATGCTTGGAATTTCAGTGTCCTCAAAAGTGGAGAAACACAAGTCGTAGAAATTTCAGGAATCTTGACTGATTCCATTAATACCACCAAGACGTTCAAGGCAAATATGAGCTACAAACCGGCCAGCGTCAATGCCAGTTATCAGCAAGAAGCTTACGCCGATGCCTTGATCTCGTCTTCAACTGTTGGCTTGACCGTTACTGGTCCTGATAAAATCATGGCCAATCAAAGTGCAGAGTACACTTTGTTTATAAGTAATACTGGCAGTTCAACTTTGAATAATTTGCAAGTGATTGTGCAATATCCATCGGGATTTACTTTTGCCTCTTCCAGTCCTACGCCTGATAGCGGTGGCAATAATATTTGGACAATTGCCAGATTGGATTCGCTTTCAACTAGCACCAATTCCACCTCTTCGGAAACAAAAATTAAGATCTCGGGAAATTACGGTTCAATTCTTGATTCCGGCAACCAGGCATTTTCCGCCAAAGTTAATTTGAATAACAACGGTGATTATTATTTGCAAAATGAACAGGCGCTAGCTACGACAGTCGCCAAGGATCAATTGAATTTGCAATTGGTGGTTAATGGTTCTGGTGAAGACCAATCTATAAATTTTGGAGACTTGCTTATCTATTCCTTGGGTTTCAAAAACACCGGTCAAAGCGAACTGTCCAACGTTCAAATAAAAGCGAACTTAGATTCTCAAATAATAGACTGGACGACTTATCAGGGTGATGGAGGTGGAACGGTAAGTGGCAATTCCGTCACTTGGACTGGCAAGCAAATTCCGCAGTTGCTCAAAATTGCTCCAGGGGCAGAAGGAACTATAAATTGGCAAGTCCGAGTAAAGGATTCTTCCGTGGTTGTGGATAAGAGTGTCAGTAAATTCAGTGTGGAAAGTTTTGTTGAAGCTTTCGGCAAGTCAGCTACTTCAACCAGCTTGGGATCTCTCGGCAAGACTAAGGTTATTACTAATTCTATTAATTCAGATATTGGACTCACTGCTTCCGCCAGATATTATAATGAAGACAATATTGCGCTTGGTTCCGGCAATATTGCGCCCAAAGCGGATGAGGAATCAGGATATAATGTTAAATTTGAGTTGATTAACAATTTGCATGATATGGCCAATATTCAGGTTTCTGCCGTACTTCCCAAAAACGTGACCTGGGCTGGCAAAGAAAACCACAATACCGGTGACGTGATTTATAATGCCAAGACTAGAAAATTGCTCTGGACTATTTCTAAATTACCCAAATCAGCTCAAAATACGGCAGTGGATTTTAATTTAAACATCACGCCAACCATAAACGACATCGGTAAGGTTTTAATTTTAATTCCGCAGGTTGATTTGACTGCTATTGATTTGACAACTGGCGCAAACGTCAGTAAGTCTGTAAAGGCCATCACCACGGCGTTTAAGGATCCGATTATGGGAGATTTAAATGGTATTGTACAATAATGTTTAAACTACTGAAAAAATCTCAAAAGTCTCAAGCTCGCTTGGGAAAATTAAAAACAGCGCACGGAGAAATCTCTACGCCGTTTTTTATGCCGATTGCCACCAAAGCGGCGGTGAAGAATTTAGATACTGATGAGATAAAAAATCTTGGTGCAGAAATTATTTTGTCCAATACATATCATCTGTATCTTCAGCCGGGCATGAAGATCATGAAGAAGGCCGGAGGACTTCATAAATTTATGAATTGGCCAGGACCAATTCTCACTGACTCTGGAGGATTTCAAGTTTTTTCACTTTCAAAAATTAGAAAGATTCTGCCTGGTGGAGTGGAGTTCCGATCGCATATAGATGGCTCCAAGCATCTGCTTACTCCCAAAAGCGTTTTGGATATTCAAAAGGTGATTGGTTCGGACATTGCTATGATTTTAGACGTTTGTCCTAGTTCCACGGCCAAAAGGGAAGAAGTGGCTCAAGCAGTTGAAACGACCTCCCAGTGGGCAAAACAGGCCAAATTTGCCATATCTAGAGGCAGTTCCGTGGAACCTTCCTCCGCCAAAGGCTACGGCGGGGCGAAGCAACTATTTTTTGGGATAATCCAGGGTGGAATTTTTCAAGATTTACGTCTCAAAAGTTTGAAAGAATTAGTGGAATTGGACTTTGACGGTTATGCGGTCGGGGGATTAGCAGTAGGTGAAAGCAATTTGCAGATGTATGATGTGCTTGATTATTTAGCTCCGGCCATGCCAGAGAAAAAGCCTCGGTATCTCATGGGAGTAGGAACGCCGGAAAATATTGTTGAATCAGTCAAAAAAGGCATAGATATGTTTGATTGTGTTATTCCCACAAGAGAAGCTAGGCACGGAAGATTGTATTTATGGAATAAGGGAAAGTCCGTTGGTCAGAAGAATTTTTATACCACCATAAATATGGCCAACGCTAAATACAGGAATGACTTTTTTTCTGTAAATGATTCTGATTTGAAACAGTACTCCAAGGCGTATTTACATCATCTATTTAAGACGGGGGAGCCCTTGGGTATGAGACTAGCCACTATCAATAACGTAGGATTTTATCTGAAACTAATGTCCGAGATCAGAAAAGAAATTCGCAGTGGAAAAATGTAGATATAAATATATTTTTTCTTTGAAAGGGCTTGGTCGCACTTGCCAAGTTTCTTTTTTTATGGTAGACTAATCGTTGGTGTTAATTTTATTTAGTACATTTAAGACTGGGATATTATAATGGTTGACGTGCATATTACCTATATTTGATTTGATTGAATCAGGCATTATTTGGATGATGCCTGTGAAACCAACTGAAGAGAGAAGGGAACTGAGCATGAATTCACTTTTGCGACTCGCAACGGAAAAAGAAGCCGGCTGCTTCGTTATTCTGAATGATGGGAGGGCGTTGTATATCTCCCATTTTTCCGTTGAAATGATGTCGTCTTTACTACGGAGGGGAAAGGCACAGAGTGACTTCTGTGGGCACGTAGTAAGGTTGGGGATGAAAACCGGGGAGGCAGTTACGATTACGCTCAATGACATTAAGCAGGCCTACGGCACGCTACCAGAGCTTATGGCGGCCATGGCCAAGCAATCCTCCGAGCCCGTTTCGGAGTAATCCCCCAAGTCAGTCCAGTCCCGCGCGCGATTCGTATATCGTGTGCGGGCTATTTTATTTAGATTAATTTATTGCTATAATTAAGGCATATGAAAAAGACTACCAAATTTGATGTTATAGCTATCGGTGGCGCTACCAGGGATATTTTGTTTTATTCCAAAGAAGGCGAGCTTATTTCCACCGGCAATATGACCAAGCAAAAGCTTCTGGCTTTTGAATATGGCGCCAAGATCTCCGCCGATCGGATTTATTTTGATTGCGGAGGAGGAGCATCCAATGCGGCTGTATCTTTTGCTAAGTTGGGACTCAAATCTGCGATTGTTTGTCGTGTCGGTCATGACGATAACGGTTTGGCTATCATCAAAAATTTCAAAGAAAATAAAGTTGACACAACATTGGTAAAGGTTGATGCCAAAGTTAATACCGGCTTCTCGGTAATTCTTACGGTCAACAATGAAGCCAAAGAGCACGTCGCTTTCCTGTATCGTGGCGCCAATGATGAATTATCCAAAAAAGATTTATCTGCCGGAAAGCTAAACGCCGACTGGTTTTATGTCACGTCACTGCCCAAAGATAATTGGGAAGAAATCATGGATGAAGTTGTTAAATCAAAAAAGAACATTGTCTGGAATCCTGGAGCTAAACAATTAGCAGAATTACCTAAGTTGAAGAAGTATTTGCCACACATTAAGATTTTTATGGTTAATCATGAGGAGGCCATGGAGTTCCGTAAGCTCAAAGATATCAAAGGACTTCTGACTCACATCTTTTCGCTAGGTCCAAAGTTGGTAGTTATTACTGACGGGAAGCGTGGCGCCTATGCTTATGATGGAAAAAAGTACTATTTTATCAGGGCAAAATCGACCAAAGCGGTCAATACTATTGGGGTCGGAGATGCATTCGGTAGTGCCTTGACTTCCGCATTTATTTGTGGTAAAAATATCAAAGAGTCATTGGAGTGGGGGATAAAAAATTCCGCTTCAGTGGTAGGACATATAGGAGCTCAAAAAGGGCTGCTTAACTCAAAACAGATTGGGAGATAAAGGTCCGAAAGGAAGGTTACGGACTTAAAGCATATTTGGGTCTGTTTTTTATTTCATGTGTTTGTGTGTCATTCCGACCGAGACCTCAAGGGCGAGTGGAGGAATCGCTTTTGACCAAGAGAAATTGTATTTGAGTAATTAGGAACAATATAAGCATAGAATAAGCTTTCTAAAATATTTAATCATCATAATTCTGATTAAAAGAGATTCCTCCACTACATCCGGATTACCGGATTCCGGTCGGAATGACAATTCATTAATTTCAACATAAATAAAATAAAAATAAAACTATGTCAGAAAAGAAGTACGTCTACGCCTTTGAAGAAGGCAACAAGGATATGAAAGAAATTTTGGGAGGAAAGGGCGCAAACCTGGCTGAAATGAGCAGCTTGGGAATCAATGTTCCTCCAGGCTTTACCATTACCACCGAGGTTTGCGATGTCTATCATCAAAACGGCAAGGTTTACCCTGCGGAATCCAAAGAGCAGATAAATACTAAACTTAACGAATTGGAGAGAAAAATGGGAAGAAAATTGGGTGATGCCAGTGATCCTTTACTTGTTTCAGTTAGATCCGGTGCTGCCGCATCTATGCCTGGCATGATGGATACTATTTTGAATCTCGGTCTTAATGACCAGTCTGTACTAGGTTTGGCTGCTAAATCAGGTAATACTCGTTTTGCTTGGGATTCATATCGCAGATTGATTCAAATGTTTGGTGATGTGGTTTTGGAAGTTGAATCTGAAAAATTTGAAGAAATTTTGGAAGAGGCCAAACGTATCAGAGGCGCCAAAATTGATAATGATTTGACCGTTGAAGATTTGCAAGAGATAGTCAAAAAATACAAGGCCGTAATTAAGGAAGTAAAAGGAATTGATTTTCCGCAGGATCCTTTGATTCAGCTCAAGTTGGCTATTGATGCTGTGTTTAATTCTTGGAACAATTATCGCGCTATCAGATATAGAGAAATTAATGGCATTAAGGGGCTTCGCGGTACGGCTGTAAATATTCAAGCCATGGTATTTGGAAATTTGGGCGATAGCTCAGGAACCGGTGTTTGCTTCACTAGGAATCCTTCCACCGGAGAAAATTTATTCTATGGCGAATATTTGATGAATGCCCAAGGCGAAGACGTGGTAGCTGGAATCAGAACTCCTCAGCCAGTAACTCACTTAGAAAGCATCATGCCTGAGGTATATAGAGAATTGGTGGAGACTTGCGATAGAGTAGAAAAGCATTACAGAGACATGCAGGATATGGAATTTACTATCCAGGAAGGCAGATTGTTTATACTTCAAGCCAGAAGCGGAAAGAGAACTGCCGCTGCTGCTGTAAGAATTGCCGTAGAAATGGTTTCTGAAGGCATGCTTACCAAAGATGAAGCTATCCTTAGAGTTGATCCAAATCAATTAAACCAACTACTCCACAAACAGTTTGATCCTAAGATTCAGAAAGAAGCCGAAGCAGTAGCTTCTGGACTTCCAGCTTCTCCTGGAGCTGCTGTCGGTCAGGTTGCGTTTACCGCCGCCGATGCTTATGCTAAGGCACAATCAGGAATGGATGTAATTCTTGTCAGAATTGAAACTTCTCCTGAAGATATTGACGGTATGCATAGCTCAAAAGGAATTTTGACAGCTCGTGGCGGTATGACTTCACACGCTGCAGTAGTCGCTCGTGGAATGGGAACTTGCTGTGTCGCCGGTTGCGGAGATATTATTATTGATGAAAAAGCCAAAAAATTTACCATCAAAGCCTCTGGTGTTGAAGTTAACGAAGGTGATTTTATCAGTCTTGATGGATCGCTAGGAAAAGTTTATGTAGGTAAGCTAGCCACTCAGGATCCTGAATTGTCTGGTGCTTTTGGAACTCTTATGTCTTGGGCAGATGAAGTTAGAAAGATTGGTGTCAGAACCAATGCTGATACACCTCATGATGCCAAAGTAGCCAGAAATTTCGGAGCCGAAGGTATCGGACTTTGCCGAACAGAGCATATGTTCTTTGATGGCGAGAGAATTAAAGCCGTCAGAGAAATGATCCTTTCTGCTGACATTGAAGGTCGGAAGAAAGCTTTGGCCAAATTACTTCCATATCAAAGAGAAGATTTTATCGGATTATTCCAGGCCATGGATGGATTTGCTGTAACTATCAGATTGCTTGATCCACCGCTACATGAATTTTTGCCAACAGCTGAGAAGGATATCTTTGACTTAGCTAGAGAAATGCAAGTTGATACCGGAACTTTGAAGGCCAAGATTTCTGAATTACATGAATTCAATCCTATGCTTGGTCATCGTGGTTGCAGATTGGCTATCACTTATCCGGAAATTTATGATATGCAAGTAACTGCTATTATTGAAGCTGCAATTGAAGTTTCCAAACCTTGTAATTCCTGTGGCAGATCCACTCCAGTCAAGCCGGAAATTATGATTCCTCTGGTCGCTACCACCAAAGAGTTTTCTATTATTAAAGATAGAATAATTGAAATTGTAGAAACCAAGATGAAAGAAGCCGGAGTTACTATCGCTTACAAAGTTGGTACTATGATTGAAGTTCCTAGAGCCGCTCTCGTAGCTGACAAGATTGTAGAAGCTGGAGCCGAGTTCTTCTCCTTCGGTACCAATGATTTGACTCAGATGGGCGCTGGTCTTTCTCGTGATGATGCCGGTAAATTCCTAAAGGAATATGTCTCTCAAAATATTTTTGAATATGATCCATTTGAAGTACTTGATCAGGAAGGTATTGGTGAATTAATTAGAATTGCTATCAAGAAGGGCAGAAGTGTCAAAGGTGATCTCAAGATTGGTATTTGTGGAGAGCATGGTGGTGAACCAAAGACTGTGGAATTCTGCCACAGAGAGGGTTTCAACTATGTTTCTTGCTCACCATTTAGAGTGCCTATTGCCAGACTTGCCGCTGCTCAAGCTGCTGTAAAAGAAAGAATGAAGAAATAAGTATATCCAGTTAAAACAAAAAATCGTCCCGATTGGGACGGTTTTTTGTTTGACAAAATATTTTGGAATTGATAGGATTAAAAAAGTTCGTTTTGTCGGTTTTGTCGGTCAACCTAGTCCGGATTATTGGAATCCGGCGCAACAGGAAGGGTAGAATTATGAGTGGGATGGCTAACAGTGTGGTGGTTAAAGATACTGCCAAGTGTCGCGGGTGTGGCCAAGAGTGTGGGTGTGACAAAAAGTCACGAGATGGCGAAACCGGTGGTCTGGACGGTGGAGATAGCGGAAGCTTGGAAGCTATCTTGCAAGGCCAGGAAGACATACTGGAGCATCAGCGTACCTGCTGACAACCGTCCGTCGTTACAGTTGAGTCCGTTTCCGGCCCGAGGAATTTCCCCTTGGTCCGGTCTTTTTATTTTATCTAAATTTAAATACTTTTTAACCAAAATTAGCAAAATACTTGACAAAATATGTCAAATATGCTACAATCTAAGCTTAGTTCTTTGAAAGAAGAATAAGTTTGAATATAAAGCAAATTTATCGCGACTAGCACGCTGTTGTGCTGTTCGTGATTTTGTTTGGGAGAAAATGATCCCAGAGAGGGGTCAACACGCAATGGCGACCGTTTAAGAGCGGTAGCCGAGGACAGGAAGATGAAGAAGATGCAAGGTTTGACGATCGTGGCGATGGTTTTGGTCGCTGGTTCCATGCTGATGACGGGTTGCCCGGATTTGCCTGTGGATCCGCCGGTGGATAATCCGCCTGTGGCGGAGACCAGTGGGTATTTCGCGATGCCGATTGACTTGCTCGGCGACGGTTCCAAGTCGGCGTTCAGCGACGAGGAGCTGGCTTTGATCGGCCAGCGTTACCTTGATTTGCAGGCGGCCAAAACCGGAAAATCGGTCAAGGCCATCAGCAACGAGGAACTGATTCACATTGGGCAAGCCTTCATACTTGAGGCGGACAGCGTTTGCGCTTATTTATATCCGTCCGGCAAAGGCGGTGGCGCGGCGATTACTTTCTGCTCGGGTATGAAGGAGGGATATGCATTCCTGGACAGCCGAGATAGCGACACTTACATACCTGTCGGGGTATATGACCTGTATGTCGCTATTTATTTCAACGGGTACTTGTTGTTTTCTGGTAAGCCAGCGGGCGGCTTGGTCACGATCCAATCGGGACAGAACTCCACTCAGGTGGAATTTAACTTCCTTGATGGATATTGGATTGAGTGCCATGTTGGTAACCTGCCGACAGGCTTGGTACCCAGCAGTGTGGAACTGATCTCGGCTTTCTATCCCCAGAGCACGTCGTGCTTCTTGGGGCAGGATGGCCTAACTCATTTTTCGCTGAATGGCCAGGTGCAATTCACTGGTGGTGTCTTGGTCTTCCTTGACGATCTCGGTCGGGTCATCAAAGATCCTGCGACGGGTAACCCCTACGCCATGGATCTTCCCATAGACATAGCCGAGGACTATGGTCGCGGAGTCTTCGCGGACTACGCGCCCTCCAGCAACATCGGCAGCCTTGAAGTAAGTCCAGCTTTTGCCTTTATGACCCACATTCTCGTCAACGGCGAAATCGTGGACAACGCTTGGGACTTGCCGAATGCGATCTTTAACGCTGGCTCGGAAGTTGAAGTATATGTTCCCAAGGGCGATTTCTATCCGGGAAATCCAGCTCTCTATCTGCCGGCAAACTCCAGAATCTCCATTCGCGGGGAAGGCATAGAGTCACGCCTTCATGGTTGCATTCGGATGACCACGTTTTCTCCGGCGATGGGAAAAGGGGATGCTAAGGGTGGCTATGCAAATGGTTTAACCCTGGAAAACCTTTTCCTGGTTCAGGATCAGGCCACTTTCCCGGAGGATGGGTTTCCCAGCACAGCGCTGTTTTTGGGTGGAGAGGGGTATTTGCATATCAACGACTGCGTCGTAGTGAGCTGGAAGGACGCAATAATCGCGGATTATGTTGACTCGGTAGAGATAAATCAATCCGTGGTCATGTCCGGCAACTACGTTGGGGTGCAGTTTCTTCATGGCAACCCGGAAAGTTGTTCAATCCGGAACACGGTATTTGAGAGAAATCTCTACGCCATATGTTTTGATGCTGGCGAGCCGATCGTCAGCAACTGCGGGTTCTACAACAACATGAAGCCGGGAAACGTTGACTTGTCCACGAGCCTGGTTGATGTGAATCCCTTGTGGGCGGTTGACCCGTGGTATAACCCATTGGTCAGCCCATTCACCTATTTGCCGGGTAGCCCATACTTAATCCGCAGTATTGGCATTCTGGCCGAGTAAGTCCATATTCAAACACACAACACACGCCGCAGCTCTTAGAAAGGAGTCTGCGGCGTTTTCATTTTGTCTAAAATTTATTTCTTCCTCACCGCTTCAAACATCGGACCATAAATATCATCTTCAATATCAATACGTAATTCATTTTTATTAATTCTGTTGCAGAACTCAACCGGTGCGTTTGTGATAAGCGCGAGAGGACACCTCTCATTGCCTTCGCCCATGCACAGCACGGCTGAGGTGGCTAAACTGTCCGCCACATCAACTCTGGAAAAGTGAAACGGCCGGCCGAAGATATCAGATTTATCCGTATAATCCTTCAAACCCTTAAATCCCGCATATCCGAGGGCCACCCCGGTTATCCCAGATCTTAGTGGCAGGCAACGGCTATCGGTAATAATTACACCAAGATTTGTAATTCCATGCTTTTTACGAAGATAATTTTTAATTTTTTTAGCCGACTCAAAACTGTCTCGGGGAAGTAGAATTATCTTGCCATTGGCGTTGCTTTCATCCACTCCGGCATTGGCCATGACAATTCCATCTTTGATGGTCAGGCAGACATATTTGGTTTGCAAGACAAATTGGCTTTCTTGTTGGATAATTCTCGCTTTGGTTTCTTCATCTGTCTTGTCTACAAATCGTCCCTCAGAGAGAGCCACGATTTTTGAAGTTACCACAACTACCGAATCCTCTTTGATTTTCGGCAAGTATTCGTCTATAAATGGGAGCAGTTTTTCATTAGGCTGAAAGAGTCTCGTTTTGAGTGGTTTGGTTATCATCTTTGAGTAATTTAATTCCAATATATGAAAGGGGAGTGTAGAGCACGCCCATTAAAATTTTAAACAGATACCAGGGAATACTCATCATAATGAGTGTGGGGATGGAGTAAACGCCCAGGAAAGCTACGGCCATAAAAATTATAGTATCAATCAATTGCGACCATAAATTAGATAAATTTGAGGTGAGCCAGAAAGCACGGCCTTTTAATTTCTTTCGGAAATAGAAGAAGGAGATGACGTCTTGATATTCGGCCAAGATATAGGCCAGAAGTGAGGCAATAGACATACGAAAAGAAACGGCAAAAATCGTATTGAAACCGTCTTGCGCCCAAAGCCCTTCTTTGGCCCAAGGCATAACGAGGGAAAGTACCGAATAAATTATAAATACTAGAATAGAAATAAATCCCGCCCAGACGAAGCTCTTGGCCATTTTTTTGCCATAGACTTGTCCGATGACATCGGTGGTCATAAACACAAAAGGGTAGAAGAATACCGCCACAGAGAGATGAGTGCCAAATAAAAAAGGCATGATTTTCAGACCCAGAGTATTGGAGGCAAAAAGAGAGACGAGATAAAACGTCAAAGCCAGAATTATTTTGAAATTAAATTTTTCGTTGGTCATAGTAAATGTTAATTGGTTAAACAAAAAAGAGCCCAAAAGGCTCGCCAAAGATTACGGCAGGCCTTTTGATTAACAAAAGATTAATTTTTGAATGTAGCTAGACCAGGTTTTGGTAGTTTGAGTTATCAACATGGCTTGGTTTGAATAATTAATACCTTTAAATTATAACCTATTATGAATAATTAATACAATAAACTTAAATAAACTTAACAGAATATTTAGAATATGGTATTATAATATAATCAATTAAACATATGATAAAAGTAGTTAATTTAACCAAAACTTTCGGCGAGTTTAAGGCTGTTGACGATGTCTCTTTTGAAGTGAACAAAGGAGAGGTTTTTGCTTTCTTGGGTCCCAATGGCGCCGGCAAGACCACTACCATCAAGATGCTCACCACTTTGCTCAAGCCGACTAGCGGAGCCATACTTATAAATGGCATTGATCCATTGACTGATCAGGACAAAGCTCGCAAGTCTTTCGGTATTACTTTTCAGGATCAGAGCTTGGATGACGAATTGACTGCCTGGGAGAATATGGAATTTCATGGCGTGCTTTATGGCGTGCCCAAGAAAATTAGAAGAGCAAGAATTGAAGAATTGATGAAGATCGTAGAATTATGGGATCGCAAAAAAAGCTTGGTCAAGGAATTCTCCGGTGGTATGAAAAGACGTTTGGAAATCGCCAGAGGGCTCATTCATCATCCGGCCATAATTTTTCTTGACGAGCCGACTTTGGGGCTTGATCCGCAAACCAGGAATCATATTTGGGCTTACATCAAGAGCTTAAATG